>JBHIET010000114.1:0-7362 GCA_046760785.1 Anaerolineae bacterium
TGGTTACGCTTTTTCGTAGCTACTCCGTAACCACCTCGTAACCGGCTAAACCTGGTCCGACCCTCTCATTTTTCACTGGTCATTTCCTCCAGGTCAGACTATAATAAACCCGCTATGCGCCCGCTCCATCAGTGCCTGCTGGGTACCGACCTGGCCCGGCTGCGGGTCATCGCCCGCTTCTGGGACGTGGAACTGACGGCCAGCCGCCAGCGGGACGTGGCCGCCCAACTGGCCGAGGCGATGGCCACGCCCGAGGCCACCGTCGCCGCCTGGGACGCGCTTCCCGATGAGCAGCGCCGGGCGCTGGAGGCGCTGCTTGCCGCCGGGGGAAAGATGCCACTGCGGGTCTTCGCCCGCGGGTGGGGGCAGATACGCACGATGGGGCCAGGCCGGCTGGAGCGAGAGCAGCCATGGCAGGAGCCTTTCTCCCCCGCCGAAGGACTCTGGTACAGAGGCTTCATCTCCCGTGTCTTCGAGCAGGGGCCTGAGGGAGCATACGAGGTCGTCTTCGTCCCTCCCGAACTGCGGGCCCACCTGCCAGTTCCTCCCACCCCACCGCCCACCATCGCCCTCGAACCGGCCAGCGAGCCTGCCGTCGTGCGCTCGACTGGCGACGCGCTCCTGCCGCTTCTCGACGACGCCTGCACGCTGTTGGCCTACCTGCAGAACGAACGGTTGCGCCCCGGCCCCAACGGTGGCTGGCCCACTCGCCACGAGGTACGCCTGGTTCAGCGCCTGCTCGACCCTGATCCAGCACGGCTGATCTTCCTGCGCCACCTGGCTCAGCATGTTGGATGGCTGCGCGTGACCGATGCGGGCCGCCTGCGCCCTGATCCCGAGCCTGTAGCCGCCTGGCTCCAATCCCCGTCTGGCCAGCAGCAGCGCGTGCTCGCCGAAGCATGGCAGGACGACCCGACCTGGAACGACCTGTTTCACGTCCCCACCCTCCACCCCGAGGATACCGGGGCCTGGCGCAACGACCCGCTCCTGGCGCGAAAGGCCGTCTTGTGCCATTTGGAAGCAGTCTACCGTGGACCCGTCGCCTGTACTGAGCCTCGTCGAAGTGAACGGTGTGTTCCAGATACGTGGTACGGGCTCGACGACTTCGCCGCTGCTGTCAAGCGAGTAGACCCTGACTTTCAACGGCCTGACGGTGACTACACCACCTGGTACATCCGCGATGCGGCCACCGGCACGTACCTCTCCGGCTTCGAAAGCTGGGAGGCCATCGAAGGAGCGCTCATCCGCTACCTGATCACAGGGCCACTGGCCTGGCTGGGCCTGACTGATCTGGGGGCGTCCACTCCCGACGGCCCACCCACCGCCTTTCGCCTGACGCTAGCGGGGGCAGCCTTCCTCGGCCTGGCCGAACTTCCACCCGAACCGGAGCCCGCGCCACTGGTCCTGCGCTCCGATTTCACCCTGCTCGTACCTCCGGCCCGGCGCTACGAGCGCTTCCAACTGGCCCGTGTTGCCGACTGGGTATCCTCCCCCCTCGCAGGGGGGACTGAGGGGAGTTTCGTCTACCGGCTCACCCCTACCTCGCTGGAGCGCGCGCGGCGGCAGGGCATCCCTGTGACCCGCGTGCTGGAGTTCCTGGGTGAGGTCACCAACGCGCCCGTCCCCCGCTTCGCCGAAGCGGCGCTGACGCGCTGGGAGGCTCGAGGAGCGGAGGTCCGGCTGGAGCGAGCGGTGCTGTTGCGCTTTTCCAGCGAGGAACTGATGGCCCAGGTCACATCCTCCCCATACACCCGCCATCTCATCCACGAACAAGTCGGGCCAACCGCCGCCCTGGTGCGCGAGCGGGACTGGCTTCGCCTCATCTCAGCGCTGGGCGAGATGGGATTACTGCCCGACGTCATTGGCCTGGAGGGAGTTGATGCAGACTAGAGTGGTGTCTGGTTTCCACAGTCGTTTCGGACGCCGGCCAGAGATCGTGGTGCGCGCCCCCGGCCGAGTCAACCTCATCGGTGGACACACCGACTACAACGAGGGTTACGTCCTGCCGGTGGCGGTGGATCGCGCCGCCTGGGTCGCAGCCGCTCCCATCGCCGCGCGTGAGGCCCGCATCCGTGCGCTCGACTTGAGCAGTGATGTGGCCTTTCCACTCGATGCCACCTCTGCCTCAGACGGCGGCTGGGCCGATTACCCTCGCAGTGTCGCCTGGGCCTTGCAGGAGCGCGGACTGAAGTTGACGGGGATGGAGGCGGTGCTGACCTCCAACGTGCCGGTGGGGGCGGGACTATCTTCCTCGGCGGCGATAGAAGTGGCCTTCGCCTACACCTGGCAACAACTATCTGGCTTCCGACTCGACCGGCGCGATCTGGCGCTGCTCTGCCAGCGAGCGGAGAACGGTTACGTGGGCGTCAACTGTGGCGTCATGGATCAGATGGCGAGCGCTCTGGGCGTGGAGGGACACGCGCTGCTGTTGGACTGCCGCACATTGGAGACGGAACCCGTGCCGCTGCCCCCGAACGTCGCCATGGTGGTGGCGGATACAGGCGTGCGGCGGCAACTGGCTTCCTCGGAGTACAACGTGCGACGCGGCCAATGCGAGCAGGCGGTGCGTCTCTTGAGCGAGCACCTACCCAGCATCCGTGCCCTGCGCGACGTGAGCCTGGACGACCTGAAGCAGTTGCGGACGCACCTGCCCGAGGTTATCTACCGGCGCGCCCGCCACGTCGTCACCGACAACGCGCGGGTGTTACAGGCGGCAGAGGCACTGCGGCGGGGAGACGTAGTCACCGTGGGCGCGCTGATGAAAGCCTGTCACGCCAGCCTGCGCGATTACTACGAGGTGAGTTCACCGGAGCTGGACACACTGACCGAGGCAGCCTGCGAAGTGCAGAACTGCTACGGCGCACGGCTCACCGGCGCGGGGTTTGCTGGGTGCATCGTCGCGCTCGCCGCCACAGATGCCGTGCCCGACGTTGAATCCCACGTCTTGACGACTTACGAAGCGGCCTCTGGTCGCCAGCCAGACATTTACGTCTGCCGCTCGGCAGATGGGGTCAAGGTTGAGGCAAGGGCGTAGAGGCTACTGCGGGTGACGCAATACCCATCGCGCCCCCACTTTATGACTCACGTTTCTATCACCACCGGGATCACGATGGGACGGCTCCTGGTCTCCTGGTAGAAGAACTTGGACAGCGCCTCCTGCACTCGGCGTTCGACCTGCGCTGAGGGCGTTCCCGGCCGGGCCGAAGCTGCGGACAGAGTAACCCTCTCCGCCTGAACCAGCAGATCCTCCGCTCCGGGTACGAAGATGAAGCCACGGGTGATGAGGTGGGGTTGGCCCACAGGCCGGCCCGACCTCCGCTCGTAGTGCACAATGGACATCACGAAACCATTCTGTCCTAGCTTCTCCCGCTCGCGCATCACCGTTGGCCCGATTCCGCCCACCCGCGCCCCATCCACGAAGATGTAACCACCGGGCACACGCTCCCCGATCTCCAGCCGCTCGCCAAGGGTCAAGACGTAGCCGTTTTCGACCACGGCGATGTTTTCAGGCGAAATGCCCAACTGCCGCGCAATCTTGCCGTGCTGCTTGAGATGGCGCAGTTCACCGTGAATGGGGACGAAGAAGCGGGGACGGAGCATATTGATCAGCAACTTCTGCTCCTCCTGGCTGGCGTGGCCGGAGACATGCACCGGCGCGAGAGGGTCGTAGTAAACGTCAGCTCCTTTTTGAAACAGACGGTTGATGACGCGATGGATCACTTCCTCGTTACCGGGGATGGTGTGGGAGGAGAGCACCACCGTGTCCCCCTCTCGGATGCGCAGCGAGGGATGCTGGCCGATCGCCAGGCGGCTCAGGACCGCCGTCGGCTCGCCCTGCGTGCCGGTCGCCATGATGACCGTCTCACAGGCGGGCAGTTTCTTGATCTCTTCCAGAGTCACCAACATACTATCGGGGATGTTAAGGTAGCCCAACTTGCGGGCCATCCTGGTGTTGTCGGCCATCGTCCTGCCGGTGATGGCGATCCTCCGGCCATGCCGCGCTGCCACGTCCACCACCTGCTGGATGCGCGAGATGAGCGAGGCGAACGTCGCCACGATCACGCGGCCCGCTGCCTGACGCATCACCCGATCGAACGCATCCTCCAACACCGCCTCTGAAGGGGTGGTGCCGGGCCTATCGGCGTAGGTGCTGTCGGACAGGAGCACGAGCACCCCGCGGCCGCTGAACTCGGCCAGTTTGGCGTAATCGGTGGGCCAGCCATCCACCGGCGTGTGGTCGAACTTGAAGTCGCCGCTGTGCACGATCAACCCCGCCGGCGTCGTGATGCCCAGCCCCACCCCATCGGGGATGGAATGGCAGACGTGGTAGGGCTCGATGGTGAAGGGGCCAACGTTGATCACGTCTCCCGGGGCATAGGTGTGCAAGTTGGCCTGCTCCAGTATGTGCTTCTGCTTCAACTTGACCTCGATCAGGCCACGGGTCAGTCGCGTGGCGTAGACCGGCACGTTGAACTCTTCCAGGAAGTGAGACAACGCGCCGATGTGATCCTCGTGGCCGTGGGTGATGACAATCGCGCGCATGCGGTCCGCCTTGTCGCGCAGGTATCCCCAGTCAGGGATGATATAATCAATCCCCAGCATGTCCGACTCGGGGAACATGATGCCTGCGTCCACAACGAGGATGTTGCGGCCATACTCGACGCTCATCATATTCTTGCCCACCTCCCCCAGGCCGCCCAGGGGCACGATGCGCAGTTTCTCTCCCATATCACCTCGCTCCGATGGAATCGTTTTCGCGCTCGCAAAAAGAGCACCGCCTGGCCTGCGCTCTCCGGCCCGACGGTGCATTTGATCAATTCCAGCGCCTCGATTCCAGATTCTCCATCCTATAAATGTTAGCATGCCCCGTCGGTTCTGTCAACTCTCACACGCCAGCAGGGCCTATGCCCTACTGCGCCGCTCTCGCCTCCTCCAAATGCTCCACAATATCGCTGCAGATCACCTCACCTTCGACCGTCGCCAGTGCGGCCGCCTCCTCCAGCGCGGCCACTGCCTCCTCGTACCGCCCCTGCTCATAATAGACCCAGCCCAGCGTGTCCAGACAGGATGCCCGGTCCAGATCATCCTTCGTTCCGTCTACCGCCCGTTGTGCCAACTGCTCTGCCTCGTCCAGGTGATCGTGCTGATACCAGGCATAAAACCACGCCTGCCCATTCAGCACCACGGGGTCATACGGCGAGATCTCCTGGGCACTGGATAGATCGGCCATTGCGCCGTCGAGGTTGCGCTGTTCGGCCCGAGCCATCGCCCGTCCCACGTACGCCTCGACAGAACGCGCATCAAGCGAGAGCGCCGCTGCGTACTCCTCCTCTGCCTCCTCGGGGATTCCGCTGTCCAGCAACGCCTCGGCCAGCATGATGTGCTTCGCCGGGTCTGCCTCGTCGAGCGCGATGGCCTGACGCAGGGCCTCAAGCGCCGGTTCATACTCCCCCCGCAGATAAAGCAAGTAGCCTCGCCAGACGTGGGCATCGGCCAGGTCCGGATTCAATGCCAGCGCCTGCTCGAAGTCCTCCAGCGCCGCGCTCCACTCCTTGAGGTAAAAGCGGGCTATGCCACGCCCCAGATAGGCCTCGAACAGCGTCGCGTCCAGACCGATGGCAGTGGTGAAGTCCTCTACTGCATAATACTCAGCCTCCAGTTCAATGTAAGCATACCCCCGCTGCAGACGCAGCGTTGGATTCTCTGGGTCACGCTTCACTTGGAGATCGTAGCGCGTTTGGGGCGCGGCCGGGAGGGGAGTAGGCGTGGGAGTGGGGGAGGCGGTAGCCGTCGGGGAAGGCGCCAACTCGCCAGTAGCAGCCGCCGATGGAGACGACGTAGCAGCCGCCGACGCGGTGATTTGCGAAATCTGGCGCGAGTTCACCACCACGGTGCCCACCAAGCAGCCGTAGACCCCGACGACCAGCACACCCAGGACGATGACCACGATGAGTTGAGAGCGTGTCAGCTTCATGGCGTCACCTCCTCCTGCTCCAAGTATAAGACAATAAGGGCACAAACGCAACTTTTACGACCTGTCAATTGGCCTTCCCAAAACAGGTTGAACTTTGACAGAGGGCTGGGGTGGGCTATACTAGTGAGAGAGATGAACCTGACAGAGCAAGTCTGTAACAGAGCGCGTGACCTGGGGTTTGATCTGGTGGGGGTCGCGCCTGCTCGCTCCACGGCTCGACTGAGCGTCTCGACTGAGCCTTCGGATCGAGCCTCAGGCCGAGGGCTCGACGAAGTCTCGCCGAACTCACCATACCTCGACGCCTATCGCGCCTGGCTCGCCCACAGCTACCACGGCGAGATGGGCTACCTGGCCCGGCCAGACCGGGTTGAGCGGCGGGAAGACCCAGCCAAGATCCTACCAGAGGTGCGCTCTATCGTCTGCGCGGGGCTGAACTATTACCCCGGCCCTCTGCCCGCTGACCTGCGGAGCGACCCCTCGCGCGGCCTGATTTCCAATTATGCCTGGGGGCTGGACTATCACGACCTGATGTTGGGCCGCCTGGAGGAACTGGCAGCCTTTATCACCACCGCAGCGGGGCGTGATGTCGCCTCCCGCGCCTACGTGGATACCGGGCCGGTGCTGGAGCGTGCCTACGCGGCCGAGGCGGGCCTGGGATTCATCGGCAAGAACACGTGCCTGATCCATCCACAGATGGGGTCGTGGTTGTTCCTAGGGGAGGTTCTGCTCGATGTGGCGCTAGAGCCCACGCCAGAAAAGATACGCCTGGGTTGTGGGACCTGCCGGCGATGCCTGGACGCTTGCCCCACAAGAGCACTGGTCGCCCCCTATGTGCTGGACGCCCGCCGCTGTATTTCTTATTTGACCATTGAGCTAAAGGGGCCTATCCCGCGCGAACTACGGCCATTGATGGGTAACTGGGTCTACGGTTGTGATGTGTGCCAGGCCGCCTGCCCGTGGCAACGGTTCGCTAAACCCACAAAGGAGCCGTCGTTCCAGGCCGAAGGGCCAGACCGCGCTGCGCCGGTATTGTTGGACTTGATGGAGATTAGCGAGGACACGTTCCGCCAGCGGTACGAAGGTACGGTTATCTTCCGCATCGGGCGGGATCGTCTGCTGCGCAACGCGGCGGTGGCGCTGGGGAATTGGGGGGACGAGCGAGCGGTGCCGGCGCTGGCGAGGGCGCTCACCGACGCGGAGCCGTTGGTGCGGGAGCACGCAGCATGGGCGTTGGGGCGCGTCGGCGGGCAGGTGGCTCGAAAGACGCTGGAGGAAGCCTCACAGGGTGAGACGGACACCTACGTCCGGCAGGAAATACAGATGGCATTACTACCTTAGCCTAGATTTCGCACTCCGCTAGCAGCTAAATCAGGCCAGTCGTCCTGAGT
>JBHIET010000115.1:0-7303 GCA_046760785.1 Anaerolineae bacterium
TCAGGACGACTGGCCTGATTTAGCTGCTAGCGGAGTGCGAAATCTAGGCTTAGTATACGGATGCCGGGGAGCATGTATGATCACCTCGGTGGAGGCTTTCTCCGCCAATTGCCCGGCATACATGATCATGATGCTGTCGGCGATCTGATACAGAATCGAGATGTCATGGGTTATAACGATCGCGCTTTTACAGCAGCCCTGATTCCGAAATTCGACCAGCATCTCCGCGACGGCCTTTTGGGTGGACACGTCCAGGGCCGAGGTGATCTCGTCGGCGATGAGCAGTGAAGGATTCAACAAAGTAGATAGAACCATCACCATTCTCTGCTTCATACCGCCCGAAAGCTCTATGGGGTACATATCCAGCACATCGTGTGACAATTCAACCAGATCGAGTCTCCTCTTTAGCTCAGGCAGGGTGGTTCTGAAGTTGACCTTTCTAGATTCGAGAAGCTCTGAGGTCATCTTTCCTATTTTTCGCGTCGGATTCATGGCATTCATGGCGTACTGCGGTATGATGGAAATCTTCTCGAACCGGAATTTGTTCATTCTCTCTATGTCCCAGACGGGCAGTTCTTCGTTGTTGAGGGTCACATGTCCCTCGACGAATCTCATGGGGGGGTCAAACGTATCAGGCTGTGGGCAAGCGTGGTTTTTCCGCAGCCTGACTCACCTGCCAGGCCCATAATTTCCCCATCCGCGACGGTGAAGGTGGAGCTCTCCAGAGCCCGGACATCTCCTCGTAGGGCCTGATAATAGACGGTGAGATTCTCCACTTGTAAGCTCATGTCTCACATCTCCCTGAGTTTGGGGTTGAAGACTTCGTCCAGTCCAACGTTCGTGACGTACAACGCGCCGACGATGGCCGTGATCGCCACGCCCGGTGGAACGAACCACCACCACACACCCAATAGCAGAGCGCCCCAGAGAACGGCATTGTTCATCATCAGACCGAGCGAAATCGCATTCGTCGGACCGAGTCCGATGAAATCCAGCGTGGCCGCAATAAGGATGGCCCCCCCCAAATTGGAGGATGAAGACCAGCAACAGATAGGACATCATGTTCGGCGCGATCTCTGTGGAGAGGATCTTCCACGACTTCATGCCACTCAGCCTCGCCAGATCAACTATCTGCCATTGGCGGGGACGCTACCCCAGGACAAGGCGCGTCTGCTGGCGACGCTGGATGAGGCACTAGCGCAGGGGAGGTCAGCACTGCGGCCAGAGGCCTGGCGGGCGTTGTGACCAGGGTACTTCTTTGCTACGTGCCACCTAACGCGGTCAGGAGTTGGCGGGCGGCCTGCTCCCACGTGAATCGGGCCGCCTGAGCGAGCCCGCGAGCGATCATCTCTTGGCGCAGGTCGGCGTCCCCCAGCACGCGAGCCATCGCCTCGGCCAGGCCGTCGGTGTCGAGCGGGTCCACCAGCAGCGCTGCGTCATCCGCGACTTCCGGGAGCGAGGAAGCGTTCGAGCAGACGACGGGAGCACCGCAGGCCATCGCCTCCAGCACCGGCAGCCCGAAGCCCTCGTACAGCGAGGGGAAGGCGAAGAGGGCCGCGTGGCGGTACAGCGCCGGCAGGTCGGCCTCGTCCACGAAGCCCAGCACGCGCACGCGATCAGGGTACTTCTCCGCCTCGGCCAGGATGTCCTGGTAAAGCCAGCCCAGGCCACCAGCGATGAGGAGTTGGATGGATGGTTGATTAGGTGGTTGGTTGGTTAGTTGGTTGAAAGCACGGATAAGGCAGACGTAGTTCTTGCGCGGCTGCACGGTGCCTACGCTGAGGATGTAGGGTCGCTCGTCCAGGTCGTAGCGGGTGCGGACGCGCTTGACCTCACCCGGTTCGGATTGTGGGCAGAAGTGCGGGCCTACCCCACTGTAGAGTACCTCCACCTTCTCCGGCGATGTGCCCAGATGGTTGATCAGGTCAGTGCGGGTGGCCTCCGAGTCAGCCAGCACGAGGTCGGCGCAGGCGATGGAGCGGGGTACGACCTGGCTCAGGTAGCGCACCAGTTTGGGCACGAAGTGGTCGGTGTAGTGCAGGAACGAGAGGTCGTGGACGGTGAGGAGGGTGCGCGTGGCGCGTCGGGTGGGCGGGAGGACGAAGTCGGGGGAGTAGAAGACATCGAGCGGTCCCGTGATGGTCTCGACCGGGATGGGCAGGCGCAAGCGGTGCCAGAGACGGGCGAGCCAATCGTCTGTGAGCGGAATCGTGCAGAACCGGCTGCTGGCTGCTGGCTGCTGGCTGCTGGATACTTGCAGCCTTTCGGCTTCCAGTTTCCAGCTTCGAGTATCCAGCCCTCCAGTAGCAGCAAAGATAACGTACTGATGCACGCTCTCCAATGCCAGCAACGCCGCGATTAACTCGCGGGTGTAGCGGCCGATGCCAGCACGTTGACGGGCCGCAGCGGTGTAGTCTATACCGATGCGCATCAATCCACGTCCGAGTAGGTCCAGAAGCGGTTAACGAAGAAGTTCCAGAACAGGACGATCACCGTCGCGATGGCTTTGGCCAGGTTATAACCCAGCTTGTAGATCAACTCTGCCCTCAGGGTGAGGGACAGACCGCGGCCCAAGCCACCGATCAGCGAGACGCAGGGGAAGCGAAGCAGCAACAGGATACCGGTGTTGATCCCCCACCCGATGACGTTGACCACGAAGAACTGCAGCAGTTGCGTGCGAATGGGCTTAGAACGGGAGTCGGGATAGGTCCAGTACCGGTTCCAGATGAAGTTGCTCAGCACGGCAGTGGTGAAGGAGCAGGTGTTAGCCAGAGCAATGGGAAGGCCCACTACGACGTGCAATAGATAGAGAATCCCAAAGTCCACCACCGCGCCGATAGTGCCGACGATGGAAAACTTGATGAAGCGGGCGATCTCTCGTTGGTTAGTTTGGACAAAGATTTTGAGTGCGGTGGTCATAGTCGGTTAGTTGGTCAGTTTGTTGGTTGGTCTGTTGGATGATGAAGGCCAGAAGGCCCAGCAGGACGCCGATGTGCAGGTGGACGTTGTTGACGTAAAGGTTATCGAGAAGATGGTGGACGCTGAGGTGGGTCCAGGTGCCCAGGAGTCCGATGGCAAGCCCGCGCAGGGGACCCCGAGCGCGGCGGGTAGCCTGCCAGGTCTGCCAGAAGACCGCGCCCCAGAGAACCAGGTAGGCGACCAGGCCGACGAGGCCGGTCTCGGCGGCGAGGTTCAAGTAGTAGTTGTGGGCGTGCCCCAGCGCGATGGGCCAATTGATGAGCGCGAAATCGCGATAGGCTGGCTCATAGCAGCCGAAGCCGACGCCGGTCCACAGGTTGTAGCGGAACATTTCCAACGCCGCCTGCCAATGGGCCAGCCGCTCGATGACGGCATAGTTGGCGTCGTTGATGCCCACCCCGCGCACGTCCTCAAACCGCACGTCCTGGGCAAAGTCGGTCAGGCGGGCGGTGACGGACGAAGGCATCAGGCCGGTCGCGTACAGGCCCAGCCCCCCGACGACGAGCACGGCGACCAGCAGTAACCCCCAGCGCGTCTTACGCGGCAGTGCCACTGTCATCACTGACACCGCCGCACCAAAACCCAGCCATGCCCCTCGGCTCCAGGACATCGCCAGCGCAGCGCCCATCGTGATAGTCATGGGCAACAAAACAAGAAAGCCCGGGGATATAGAGACCGGGAGACAGGGAGACAAGGGAGCAAAGAAAACCGATCCCCTCTTCTTGTCCCCTTGTTCCCCTGTCCCTTTGTCTGTGAGCATACCCCACAAAACCCCTAGGGCCAGGGACAACGTGATGCCCAGGAACCCCGCATACGGATTCGGTTGCTCGAAGGTGCCGTAGGCGCGGTAGAAACGGTTGCCGAGGATGGCGAAGTGGTCTGGCCCCTCACCGCGCAGCCCGAACTGCCACACGCCCATACTGGCCTGGAAGAACCCGGTCACGAGCAGCGCGCCCAGCAGCCAGGGCAGCCGCCGGACCGTCAGGTGGTCACTGACGAAGAGGAACAGCAGCAAGATCTGCACCCACTTGATCAGTTCGGGCACGCCGTAGACAGGCAGCTCGACCGCATCCCACAAAGAGAGCAGCGCCGCGCCGAGGAAGGCGAGCAACGGCAACAGTAGGGGCAATCCCTTGCGGTTGCCCTGCCCGCCTGCCGGATGAGGGATGCGCAAGTCTCGGCGGGCCAGCCCCCGCGCCAGCCAGACCGCCAGCGCCAGCGCGACGAAGACGTGGGCGATCTGGGTGGGCACCTGGGGCACCTCAGCGCGCAGGTACGCCCGCAGCGGGCCGAGGAAGAGCGCGGCCGCCAGCCCAGCCAGCGGCTCGATCACGGTCGCCAAGCCGACGAGCGCCAGCCCGACGAAGAGCACCCCCCCCAGCGGCGTCAGCCGAATCAGCAGCAGGCCGGCGGCGAGAGCCAATGCCAGCGCCAGGAGCGTGATCAGTGGGCCGTTCCAGGCTAGCAAGCGGCTCAGTACTCTGCTACCTCGACGGCGATACAACCCTATTGTTGGAGCCACCGAATCACGCATCACGTTTCATGTCCGGTGTCTTCATGAACATTCCGCGCCCCACGACCGTCAAACCTTTCCCTGGAAGTACTCGATGGTCTGCCGCAGTCCCTCATCGAGCACTACCTGCGGCTCCCACCCCAGCACGCGCCGCGCCTTGCCGATGTCCGGGCAGCGCACCTTGGGGTCGTCGGCGGTGCGGGCGTCGGTGGGGGTGACGAACTCAATGGAGGAACTGCTGCCGGTCAGCTCCAGCACCTTATAGGCGAACTCAAGGACAGTCATCTCAGTGGGGTTGCCCAGATTGACCGGGGTGGTCTCATCGGAGTGGAGCAGGCGCACCATCCCTTCGACCATATCGGAGACGTAGCAGAAGGAACGGGTACGAGAGCCATCGTCGTAGACGGTGAGGGGGTCGCCCCGCAGCGCCTGACAGACGAAGTTAGGCACCACGCGCCCATCGTCCATCCGCATACGAGGCCCGTAGGTATTGAAGATACGAGCGATGCGGGTGTCCACGCCGTGGTAGTGGTGGTAGGCCATGGTGAGCGCCTCGGCGAAGCGCTTGCTCTCGTCGTAGACACCGCGCGGGCCGACGGGGTTGACGTTGCCCCAGTAGTCCTCGTGTTGGGGGTGCACCAGGGGGTCGCCGTAGACCTCGGAGGTGGAGGCCAGCAGGTAATGGGCTTCCTTCGCCAGCGCCAAGCCCAGTGTCTTGTGCGTGCCCAGCGCGCCCACCTTGAGCGTCTGGATGGGCAAGTTAAGGTAGTCCACCGGGCTGGGCAGGCTGGCCAGGTGGAGCACTGCGTCGAGTGGGCCTTCGATCAAGATGTAGTTGGTTACGTCGTGCTTGATGAAGTGAAAGTGCTTGTGCCCGGCCAGGTGCGCGATGTTGTCCACGCTGCCGGTGCTAAGGTTGTCCATGGCGATGACCTCGTGGCCGTCGGCCAGCAGCCGGTCGCAGAGGTGGGAGCCGATGAACCCGGCCCCGCCGGTGATGAGAATGCGCATACATCTCTCCTTGGTGCGAACTTGGAGAGATTATACCGCAGGGTGGTGAAGTTGGGTAATTGCTGACTACTGGCTTGGCTTGGCGTGGAATAGTATAATTGCACGCACTATGCTCTGGTCTGAGTGACACTGATGGCAAGAAGGGCATTCGCTTCACCTGCGCAGCAGTTTCTCAAGCGGCTTGCTATCGCTGGCGTCAATCTACTTACGCCACTCCACGCCGGGCTGATCGTCGCCTATTTCGTCCTGCGCTGGCTGGGCGGGGGTGACCTGTGGTTCGTGGATGCGCTGGGCTACGTCTTACCCTGGCTGTTCGGACCGCTGCTCGTGTTGCTACCTGGGGTCCTGCTCTGCCGCTCCCGCCTCCTGCTGGCCCTCGCTGCCGTGCCCACCGCTCTCTTTCTCCTCACCTGCGGCCATCTGTACCTCCCGCGCCGGCCGGTCCGCGCTACTGGCCCGACGTTCACCGTGATGACCTACAACATCCTGTATCGGAATGCAGATGTTGACGGGATCGTGGCCGCCATCCAGGCGCATGATCCCGACTTCTTCGGCCTGCGCGAGTTGGAGCCACCTATGGCCCAGGCCCTCGAAGACCGGTTCGCCGACTGCTACCCTTACCGCAGGATAGAGCCCGGCTGTGGCTTCTTCAGCCGCTACCCGATCCTGGAATACGAGGCCTTTCGGCTGGATGGGGGCAGGGGGCATTGGGCGCAGCAGCTTGTCCTGGATATTGAGGGCACAGCGGTGAACGTCCTCAGCGTCCACCCGCGCTCACCGCCCTTGCAGGGCTTCCATCCCTGGGGCCTGCCGCTGGGCGTCCCCACGGGATTCGCCAACGAGGGGCGCGACGCCGACGGGCGCGATCTACTCTCGCGTTTGGAGGGGATAGATAACCCGCTGGTCGTCATCGGCGATTTCAATCTGACCGACCAGCAGAGTTTGTACGAGCCGCTGACCCGTCGCTTGCGCGACGCGCATCGCGAGAGCGGCTGGGGAATGGGGTTCACCTTCGCTCGTTTCCCGCGTCTCGGCGTCGCAATGTGGCGCATTGACTACGTGTTCCACTCGCCCGACCTGGTGGCGCTCTCCACGACTGTGGGGGACTTCGGCGGGTCGGACCACCGGCCGATGATCGCCAGGTTAGCTTTTCGCACGGCGGGAAATTAGTCTGCCTGGGCCGCCAGCTCTTTGGCAAAGACCTCAAATGCGGGGCCGCCGTAGAGGCAAAAGAGGACCCGCTCCAACCCCGTCTCTCCCTCCAAATACCCGATGGCTGCCCGCAGCATCACCCGCGCCGCTTCCTCCATTGGATAGCCAAAGATGCCGGTGCTGATGGCCGGTAGCGCGATGGATTTCAGTCCGTGTTCGTCCGCCGTGTGGAGCGCGGCGTGTACCGCCGCGCCCAGCAGTTCCGCCGAACGGGGTGTGCCGTCGTAGATCGGCCCCACAGCGTGGATGACGTAGCGGGCCTTGAGGTTCCCGCCGGAGGTGATGGCCGCCGAGCCGGTGACCACCCGCCCGTGTCGGCGCACCCACTCGTTGCTCTCCCGCTGGATGGCCGGGCCGCCCTTGCGGGAGATGACGCCCGCCACGCCGCCGCCGTGGGCCAGCCGCTCATTGGCAGCATTGACGATAGCGTCGGTATCCATCTCGGTGATGTCGCCTTCGACCAGTGCAAGTGTGGTGCGGTTAATCTGAACTTCCATTGCCGTATCCTCCACCTGGTTTTGGATTAAGGGTTCGCTAAGCCTGTTTTTCGCACCCCTGGAAATCGTAACAGTGATTGTACAGATCATA
>JBHIET010000116.1:0-7056 GCA_046760785.1 Anaerolineae bacterium
CAGCTATGATCTGTACAATCACTGTTACGATTTCCAGGGGTGCGAAAAACGGGCTGAGAAACCTTAGCAGGTCATTTACAGAACGCGTCCCTACCTGCTCAACCCGAGGGAATATTATGAATGTGTTGGTGACGTTCCAAATGTCACCTTCCCTTGTGCTGCCCTGTATGACCCACCGATCGATGCCGAGCATCTGGCGGAAAGAGTCGGGGTCCAGGCGGTCACAAGCGAGATCAAGCTCACCTTGCCTCCGAGCTCCGTCTCGCTTTACATCGTCCCCTCGGCTTAATCAGCCCTCCTCTGAGGCATCCGCGATCGTAAGGAGGAGGTCTGAGCACGTGCAGGAAAGTTTCAATCCAACAGGAGAAATTATGCGCTACGGATACTTCGACGACGAGCGCCGTGAGTACGTGATCATGCAGCCGGATACGCCCCTTCCCTGGATCAACTACCTGGGGTGCGAGGCATACTTTGGCCTCATCTCCAACACGGCCGGCGGCTACTCATTCTACCGTGATGCACACCTCCGGCGCATCACACGTTACCGCTACAACAACGTCCCCCTGGATTGCGGCGGACGCTATATCTACGTGCGAGATAATGATGCAGGAGAGTTTTGGTCTCCTTCCTGGCAACCCACCCGCCACCAATTGGAAGACTATATCTGCCGCCATGGGTTGGGCTATACCATTATCGGTTCCACCTATAAGGGGATCGAAGCACAAACTCGGTACTTTGTCCCGTTGGGTGAGAGTTTGGAGATCTGGCAGCTGACGTTGACGAACCGGCGCGAGGAGCCGGCCAACCTCTCGGTTTTCTCCAGCATTGAGTTTTGCCTGTGGGATGCTCAGGACGACGCCACCAACTTTCAGCGCAATTTCAGCACCGGCGAGGTGGAGGTTCCCCCCCTCGGTCCCCCCCCCATGGTAACAGGGGGGAAGTGGAGGGGGGGTGATTTACCACAAGACCGAATACCGCGAGCGACGCAATCACTTTGCCTTTTTCGCCTGCTCCGAAGAGTTGGCCGGATTCGACACGCAGCGCGATGTGTTCCTGGGGCCGTATCGGGGATGGGACCATCCGGCGGCGGTCGAGCGCGGTTGCTCCTTCAATTCCGTGGCTCATGGCTGGGCGCCGCTGGGCTCGCACCACGTCAAAATCACCCTGGAGCCCGGTGAGACCCGTCAGGTCATCTTCCTGCTGGGCTACCACGAAAACCCCCGCGACCAAAAGTTCGACCCGCCTGGCTCACAGAGGATCAACAAGCGGACGGTCAAGCCCATCATCGCCAAGTACCTGGATAAATGCAACGTAAATACCGCCTTTGCCGCCCTGCGCGCCTGCTGGGATGATCTGCTGGGCATGTTCCAGGTCGAGACGCCGGACGTTCACACAAACCGCATGGTCAATATCTGGAACGCCTACCAATGCATGGTCACTTTCAACCTGTCCCGCTCAGCCTCGTTCTTCGAGTCGGGCATCGGCCGTGGGATGGGATTCCGCGATTCCAACCAGGACCTCCTGGGCTCTGTCCACATGGTGCCGGAGCGGGCCCGCAGGCGCATCCTCGATCTCGCCGCCACGCAACTGGAGACGGGCGGCGCGTACCACCAGTACCAGCCGCTCACCAAGCGCGGCGACGACGAGATCGGCTCCGACTTTAACGACGACCCGCTCTGGCTGGTCCTGAGTGTGGTCGCCTACCTGAAAGAAACTGGCGACTGGTCCATTCTGGACGAGCCGGTCGTGTATGAAAACCAGCCCGGCACCGAGCAGTCGCTCTACGAGCACATGCAGCGCAGTCTGCGCTACACGCTGGATCGCCTGGGTCCGCACGGACTGCCCCTCATCGGCCGTGCCGACTGGAACGACTGCCTGAACTTGAACACCCTCTCCCAAACGCCGGATGAATCATTCCAGACCGTCGCCACGGAAGAAGGAGAGGTGGCGGAGTCGGTCTTCATCGCCGGGCTGTTCATGCTGGTGGCCAAGGAACTGGCAACGATCGCTCAGAGGCGCGGCCTGGAGGATGAAGCACGACGTTACTCGGAGGCGGCAGCCAGGATGAGGGCCGCCGTATTGGAACACAGCTGGGACGGAGAGTGGTTCCTGCGCGCCTATGACAGCTTTGGTCGGAGGGTCGGTTCTCGCGAATGTGAAGAGGGCAAGATCTACATCGAACCACAGGGCTTCTGCATTCTCGCTGGTATTGGCCTCGAAGATGGGCGGGCCGAGCAGGCGCTGGCGGCTGTGAAGGAGCAGTTGGCGACGCCGCACGGGATCATCCTCCAACAGCCGGCCTACTCCCGGTACTACTTGCATCTGGGCGAGATCTCCTCCTATCCACCAGGCTACAAGGAGAACGCCGGTATCTTCTGCCACACCAACCCCTGGGTTATGATCGCCGAGACCATGGTCAAGCACGGCGACCAGGCCCACGATTACTACATTCGCATCAATCCTTCGGCGCGGGAGGAGATCAGCGAGGTGCATCGTTGCGAGCCGTACGTGTATGCTCAGATAATCGCCGGGCGCGATGCCCCCACCCACGGCGAGGCCAAGAATTCCTGGCTGACCGGCACGGCCGCCTGGAACTATGTCGCCATCACACAGTGGATCCTGGGCATCCGGCCCACTTTCGGGGGTCTGCAGATCGCCCCGGTCATTCCTGCCGACTGGCCAGGCTTCACAGTGACCCGGGTCTTCCGTGGTGTGACCTACCACATCACAGTGAAGCGTGCGGGCACGGGCAATGCGGTTTCGCTTGTCGTGGATGGCCAACCGGTGGCGGGAAACATCGCACCCCTCCCGCCGGAGGAAACGACCGAGGTGGCCGTCGAGGTCACGTTGACCTGACGGCGGACACAGACAAACACGGAGGACCGCTGAACAGACTTCGTCCGTGGTCATCCGCGCCCTATCCTCAGACCGGGGACACAGAAGTAAGGACGAATGACAGCATCAACCGAAATCACAAAGCGTGTGTTGGGCAAGAGCGGGATCAAAGTTCCTGGCATCGGTCTGGGCCTGTGGGCCATCGGCGGTGACTACTGGGGGCCAACGGATGACCACGAATCGCTAAGCACCATAGAAATGAAACACACCCCGTAACTACCCAGGGGTAGCATCCTGAGTGATTGGAGCGAAGCGGAAATCGTATCGAAGGGTGCGGGTAACTACCCAGGCGTCTTCCAGCGCCGCCTGTTTACGGCGGCGCCGGAGCGCACCGGCCTGAAGAGCCGGTGCTGGATCGCTGAAGAGCCGGTGCTGGGGTGCTGGATCGCTGAAGAGCCGGTGCTGGATCGCGTCTTCCAGCGCCGCCTGTTTACGGCGGGGCGGCCCATGCAAGGAAGACAACGCCCGGCAGCCCTCCCCCTGGGTAGTTACCACACCCCATTGATTTCCGCGACCTGACGCTGGATTAGAGCATTTACAGGTGGAGGCCGCAATGTCCGAAGCTGTGAACGAAGCAGTCCCGCGCTTTCCCAAAGGATTCATCTGGGGTGCGGCCACCTCCGCATATCAAATTGAGGGCGCGTGGGACGAGGACGGCAAAGGCGAGAGCATCTGGGATCGCTTCTGCCACACGCCGGGCAAGATCGCCAATGACGAGACGAGTGACATAGCCTGTGATCATTACCACCGCTGGCGCGAGGACGTGGCCTTGATGCAGGACTTAGGTCTGGGCGCTTATCGCTTTTCGACAGCGTGGCCCCGCCTGCTACCAAAGGGACGAGGAAATGTCAATCAAGCCGGCCTTGACTTCTACGACCGGCTGGTGGATGCGTTGCTTGAAGCTGGAATTCAGCCCTTCGCCACGCTTTACCACTGGGACCTGCCCCAGGCATTGCAAGACGCAGGTGGTTGGCCGGCTCGTGCAACCGCCGGGGCATTTGCTGAGTATGCAGACCTGGCCTCTCATGCCCTGGGAGATCGAGTGAAATACTGGATCACGCTCAACGAGCCGTTCGTCAGCGCGACGGTCGGGCATCTGGAAGGGCGGCACGCTCCGGGGCACTCTGACCTCGACGAGGCGCTGGTGGCCGCGCACCACCTGTTGTTGGCCCACGGTTGGGCGGTCCCTATCATTCGCCGCAACAGCCCGGGGGCGCAAGTGGGGATCGCGCTGAACTTGAGTGGCCAGACCCCTGCCTCTCCCAGCGCCGCCGACCGGGCCGCGGCCTGGCGGCAGGATGGTATCCTCAATCGTTGGTTCCTCGATCCACTCTCGGCGCGGGGCTATCCGGCCGACCTCGTGCAATACTACGGACGCCCTATAGACTTTGTGCAGGCGGGTGACCTGGAGGCGATAGCCACCCCCCTCGACTTTCTTGGAGTGAACTACTATACGCGCGGTATCGTGCGCAGCGATGTGGTGACCGAGGCTGAGAATGCCCCTCGCACGGTTTTCCCCAACCCAGAGCGGACCGAGATGGGCTGGGAGGTCTATCCAGAGGGCCCTTACGAGATATTAGGGCGGGTGCACTTTGACTACCGCTTCCCGGCGCTCTATGTCACCGAGAATGGCGCCGCTTATCCGGATCAGATCGGTCCCGACGGCCAGGTGGACGACCCACTGCGTGTATCATTTCTCAAGAGACACCTGACAGAAGCGGCGCGGGCCATTGCGGCAGGAGTGCCGCTACGCGGTTATTTCGTCTGGTCGCTCCTGGATAACTTTGAGTGGGCTCACGGCTATTCGAAACGTTTCGGCTTGACCTATGTAGATTACTCCACACAGCGGCGCATATTGAAGACCAGCGCGCACTGGTATCGCCGGGTCATCGCAACCAACCGCATAGTAAGCTGAGGCATACCTATGAGATACAATACTTTGACGACGAAAAGAATACGTCATCACGAACCCCAAGACGCCGGTCAAGTGGATCAATTACATTGGCACGGTGCGAGCCTTACGTCTACCCGCAAAACATCCTGGGCGACGAACATCCTCAGTTCGGGTTGGCTCGCAATAGTTGGCTTTCGGGCACCGCCTCCTGGGCCTACCAGGCAGGCGTTCAACACATCCTCGGCATCAAGCCGATTTATGAGGGGCTCCAAATCGCCCCTTGTATACCCAGATTTCGTCGGGCTCTAGACGAATTATACTTGAGGCGTCGGACGCTGACAAGCAGGACCGATTCAGCCCCATTCCTACTTGCGCCTCTATGGCCGAGAAAGTATAATGGCCTTGATGGCTATGCTGAAGAGGCTTAAGAAGCTGAGTGTCTCCCAGATCGCTGCACAACTGGATAAGCCGTTCTCAATGATGAACGTTGCCTCCGTAGGGGACATAATCGTCAGTGTCTACATCTGCCAGGGGATGCTGCAGTGGCACAAGCACCTGGACAACGACGAGTTGTTCTGGGCCTACGAGGGAACGATCTTGCTGGAGAGCGAGTGGGGGGACGTGCGGCTGCGGCCTGGCGAGTTGGCCGTCGTGCCGAAGGGAGTAAGCCACCGGTCCAGTTCGGGGTTGCGTGCCAGTGTGCTGCTCCTACGCTGCGGCTTCGCTCCCGAACGGAAGAACGGCCGCCGCCGCCTCTACGCCATCGCCGGCGAGGCAAAACTGAAACGCATCAGTCTGGGAAGGGCGGTGCAGGTGCTTGATTTGCCGTTTCAGTTTCAGACCATCGCCCGGATTGAGGACTCGGTCGTGCAGGTGGCGTGGGGAGAGGGAACCTGGCTGACCGAGGTACCAGCCGTTCACGACCTCATGCTCTTCGTCCTGAACGGCACTGCGACCGTGCGCACGTCCCAGAGTATGCTGCACCTGCATCCCGGCGATTTCACCGTCGTGCCGAGGGAGGCAGTCTACCAACTCAGTACCACCAGGGACACGGCGTTGCTGCGAGTGACGCGTGAAAGCGTGCGGTGATGCCTTATCAACAGAGTCAGACACGAATATCGGGAGGTTAGTGATGGGCACTTCAGCGGGTTTGCTTGAACGTCTGGATTGGTTGGGCCACGCCAGTTTCCGCCTCAATGGGCCGCCCACGATCTACTTTGATCCGTGGAAGCTGAAGGGCGAACTGCCTCAGGCCGACGTCATTCTGATCAGCCACGAGCACAGCGACCATTGTTCTCCGGGAGACGTGAAGCGGATCGGCGGGCCTGGGACGGTGATTGTCGCCAGCCCAGGGGCGGCGAAAAAGCTGCGCGGCGACGTGCGTACATTGCGGCCAGGGGAGCGGACGACGGTGGGGGAGGTGGCGATCGAGGCCGTACCGGCCTACAACATCAACAAATTCCGCTCCCCCGGCGTCCCCTTCCACCCCCAGGAAGCAGAACACCTGGGATATGTGGTCACTGTGGAGGGGGAGCGACTATACTTTGCCGGGGATACCGACCACATCCCGGAGATGACGGACATCGCCTGCGATGTGGCTTTGCTACCAGTGGGAGGGACCTACACGATGACTGCCGAGGAAGCCGCGCAGGCAGCCACCGACATCAGGCCGAAAGTGGCGGTGCCGATGCACTGGGGGTCCGGGGTTGTCGGTACTCGCGCCGATGCCGAGCGCTTCCGTAGCCTTTATGATGGCGAGGTGGTCATACCGAAGGCGGAGTAGTGCCTGTTACTTCTCGCTCTCCTCCTCCTGTGGCCGCAGCACCTGATCCACTAGCCCATACTCGACCGCCTCCTCCGCGGTCATGAAGCGGTCGCGGTCGAAGTCCGCCGCGATCTGCTCCACTGGCTGACCGGTATGGTGTGCCAGCAGTTCGTGAAGCAGGTCCTCGACGCGCTTCAGCTCCTTGTACTGGATCTCGACGTCGGGGGCGTACCCCTGCGCGCTGCCGCCGGCCGGGTGCATATGCACGGTGGCGTGGGGCAGTGCGTAGCGATAGCCCTTTGTGCCCGCTGCCAGCAGCACCGTGCCCATGCTGGCCGTCACCCCCACGGCGTAGGTCGCCACCGGCGCTTGTATCTGCTGCATGGTGTCGTAGATCGCCAGGCCATGGTAGACGATACCGCCCGGACAGTTTATGTACATTGAGATCGGTTTTTCTGGATCTTCACTTGTCAGGTACAGCAACTGCGCCACCATCAGGTTG
>JBHIET010000117.1:0-6995 GCA_046760785.1 Anaerolineae bacterium
TCTGCCGTCTGGCATTTCGAAGGCAGAATCAGTCCCATGTGGCGTCAAAAGCCACTAGGCGGAGCACCTTCGAGACTTCCGCAGTCTGGCAGTTTGAATTGCGAAAGGCTCTCTACTCGTAGAAAAAGTCGTGGTGTGGGCAGACGGACGGGTTGAGGTACATGGCCTTCTGGACGGCAGCGAAGCGGCACAATTTGGTTTAGCCGGTTTGAGAAGCGAGTGAAAGCGAGGCTGGGGGCGGGGAGGGGTGAACTGGCAGACTAGACGACTGCTCTTCTTGTTCTCCGACACGGGAGGTGGGCATCGCAGCGCAGCGCATGCGGTGGCCCAGGCACTACAAGACCTCCACGGTGAGCAGGCCCGGGTCGAACTGGTGGATGCACTGGTTGAGCACGCACCCTGGCCCCTCAACCATTCGGGCAATATTTACCCCTACATGGTTCGACTGAGAGGCTGGCCTTGGGCAGTTGGCTGGCATCTTTCCAATGGGCCACGCCGGGTCGTGCTGCTCACAACAGGCTGGTGGCTGCTGATGCGCACGGCAGTTCTGCGGCTCCTGCGCAGCCATCCCGCAGACGCCATCATCTGCTGCCACCCGGCCCTCAACGATCCGATCCTGCGAACGCTGACCAAGGCCAAGGTCAGGACAGCCCTGATCACTCTGGTGACCGACCTGATCGCCATCCACGCTTTTTGGTTCGCGCCGAAGGCAACCCGCTGTCTTGTGCCAACTGCAAGGGCCCGCCAGCGAGCCCTGGCCTGTGGGCTGCTTGCAGAGCGTGTCCTGGTGACCGGTCTGCCGGTGAGCCCGCGTTTCGTCGTGGCCGCACAGGAAGACCCCCTTGCCGTCCGGCAGCGGCTGGGGCTGGAGCCAGGCCTGCCGGTAGTGCTACTGGTGAGTGGAGCGGAGGGCATGGGGCCATTGCGTCGCCTGTGCAAGACAGTAGCAGATAGCGGTGTGCAGGCCCAGTTGGTGGTGATCACAGGGCGCAACGAGCGGCTGCGGGCCAGGCTAGCCGCTGAGACGTGGCCACTGCCAGTGCAGGTGGAGGGTTTCGTGCGCAACATGCACGAATGGATGCGAGCATCAGACCTATTGGTGACCAAGGCCGGTCCCAGCACTCTCAGCGAGGCGTTGGTGATGGGATTGCCGATGGTGTTGAGCGGCGCGTTGCCAGGCCAGGAGCGGCCCAACGTGAACTACGTCGTACAGGCAGGTGCTGGGGTCTGGGCACCGACACCCAGACGAGTGGCGGCGGTGGTACGAGAATTGCTGGCTCCCGGCAACCGGAGGCTTGCACAGATGGCCGTTCGTGCCCGAGCACTGGCCCAACCCGACGCTGCCCGGCGCGTGGCAGAGATCGTATGGGCTGCCGCCGGCGGAAAGTTGGCTCAATAGCCAACCTGTGCTACAATTTCAGCATCACGTCTCAGGAGGTAACCTGTGGAAAGGAAGTTCAAAGTTCCACGAATCATCGGTACCATCTGGAAGATCCTGGCCTGGATCGTGCTCATCGCCGGCATCCTTGCCTCCATCGGCATGCTGCTGACGAGCATCTTCGGAGGCGGGATGATGGAGCAGTTCGGCCCACGGCAGGGTCGGATGCCCTGGGCTCCGTGGGCTTTCGGCGTGATGGGAGGGATCGCCGGATTCATCGTCTCACTGATTGCTACGATCATGTACTCCCTGGCGCTGTACGCCGTCGGTGAACTCATCTACCTGCTGCTTGCGGTCGAGGAGAACACGCGCCTGGCGGCGCAGTGGATCCGGACACACTCTGCACCTGCGGCCTATCCTCCTCCACCCCCTCCCGTACCGCAGTCTTGAAGAGCACAGCCCCGGTCTCCTTAACCGGGGCTGTGAATGTTCACCACGTCCCGATTCTCACGGGAGGCTACACAACTGTCTGCTCCCGCTCGGGTCCGACGCCGATGAACGTTATCGGCACACCCACCCGTTCCTCGATCAGCGCCACGTACTCACGTGCAGCAGGGGGCAGATCCTCACGGCTGCGAGCCCCGCTGATGTCCTCCACCCAGCCGGGCAGTTCCTCGTAGACCGGCTTCCACTGAGCCAGCGCTTCCACGCCGAACTCGGCTGGGAAGTACTCGGTGCGCTCACCACCTCGTTCGTAGGCCACAGCTACTTTGAGCCTCTCCAAACCACTCAACACGTCCAGTTTGGTCAATGCCAATTCACCCAGGCCGTTGACCCGGGCGGCGTAGCGCAGGATAACGAGATCGAGCCAGCCACAGCGGCGCGGCCGCCCCGTCGTCGTCCCGTACTCATCCCACGGGTTAGCGCCAGTGCCGCGTATCCGGTCACCGATCTCATCCAGCAGTTCGGTCAGGAATGGACCCGCACCCACCCGGGTGGTATAGGCTTTGGCAACACCAATGATACGAGAGACGTGCTTAGGTCCGAAGCCCAGCCCAGTCAGCGCACCGCCAGCCACGGTCGAGGAGCTGGTAACGTAGGGATAAGTCCCACGATCCAGGTCCAGCAGCAATCCCTGTGCCCCCTCGCAGAGCAGTGTCTTCCCGGCTGCTAGCGCTTCTCCCACCAGAGCCGATCCATCGGCCAGGTGGGGGGCCAGCCGCTGTGCATAAGCACAATATTTAGCCGCGGCCTGCTCCGGCGAGATCGGAGACGCCTCGTACCGTTCTTGCAGGCGGCGGTTGTGAGCCCGAACGCCGTCGGCCACGCGCTCGGCAAAGTGCTCTGGCTTGGCCATGTCACCGGCACGCAGGTTGACGCGAGCCGCCTTGTCGGCATAGGCAGGGCCTATGCCCCGCCTCGTCGTACCGAGAGCACTTCGGCCCCGAGCCTCCTCTCGTGCCCCGTCGAGAGCGCAGTGAGTGGGCAGGATAATGTGTGCAGCCGCGCTTAACTTCAGATGCGAAGGCCCCACGTCCAGGCCAAGTGCCGCCAACTCGTCCATCTCCGCCACTAGATGTTCCGGGTTGACCACCACCCCCGCGCCGATGAGACAGGTAACAGTTGGGTACAGAATACCCGAAGGCACCAGGTGCAACCTGAGCGTGTGCCCCTGGGCCACTACCGTGTGACCGGCATTGTCACCGCCGTTGAAACGGGCGACAAGTTGGACTTCGCGTGCCAGCGCATCCACTACGCGTCCCTTTCCCTCATCGCCCCACTGAGTGCCCACTACGATGGTTACAGGCATGGCATTTCCTCCTGACACAACGTGAGGCGGTGCGGGGAAACCGACACCGCCTTCCCCATTAATCATACACGAAAATGGAGTAGGTGTCAACACAGGAGTAACATCACGGCAGTGCGCCAGACGATGTCCTCGGAACGGATTAACTCGATTTGACCTCTGCGTCTTTTGGTGGTAAATTGGCGCTCAATACGTATTCATTGAAGCCCCGGACTGGGGGTCGTCGAGTGGCCATTTGATCGCGACCTAACACGGAGCACATGACTGGTGCCAGAGATCACATTGACGGTCAACCACGAGGTAGGTCTGCACGCCCGGCCTGCCGCGCTATTCGTTCAAACCGCCAAGCAGTTCAATTGCAGCATCAAGGTCACGCACGATGAGAAAGAAGCGAACGCCAAGAGCATCCTCAGCGTCCTGGCGCTGGGAGTCGAGCAGGGGGCCGTGATCACCATCAGCACTAAGGGGAAGGACGCCGACCAGGCGCTGGAGGCGTTGGAGGCGTTGATCGAGAGCAATTTCGGGGAGAGGGAATGAACAGGCTGCACGGTATCGCCGCATCACGCGGTATGGCCATCGGGCCGGCCTTTCGCTTCCGGCGGGCTGACCTACGCTTTGAGCGCTGCACGGTGGATGACCCGGCCACCGAGTGGGCACGTTTTGAGGCCGCACTGGAGATAGCCCGCGAGCAACTGACCGACGTACACGCCAGGGCGAGGGCTGAATCCGGGGCCAAGCAGGCTGCCATCTTCCAGGCCCACGCGCTGATGCTCGAGGACCCCAAACTGCTGAACGCTGTACGGACGGCCATCGAGGAGCAACACATCAACGTCGAGGCGGCACTGAGTGATGCCGCCGAGACGCATGCGCAGATGCTGGAGACGTTGGATGATGAGTACTTCAGCACTCGCACCGCCGATGTGCGCGACGTCGCGACCCGCGTCCTCCGCATCCTCCTCGGCGTGGCCGAATCCCCCACCGCTGGACTGACCATCCCCTCCATCATCCTGGCCCGCGATCTGACCCCTTCCGACACGGTGATGCTGGACAAATCGTTGGTGCTAGGCTTCTGCACCGCCGAGGGGGGCGCGACTTCCCACACGGCCACCCTGGCCCGAGGCCTGGGACTGCCAGCCGTCGTGGGGACCGGCCCGGACGTCCTTGAAATCCACGACGGCGCGACACTGGTGCTGGATGGCAATGACGGCACACTGCTGGTGGAACCGGGCGAAGAGATAGTAGCGGAGTATCGGGCACGACAGGCGGTGGCGGCCACGGCGCTGGCACAGGCACGCCAGATGGCTCACGGGCCCGCCGTCACCCGCGACGGTCACCGCGTTGAGGTCGTCGCCAACATCGGCAACGTGGAGGGAGCACAGGCGGCGCTGGAGGCCGGCGCGGAGGGAGTGGGCCTCTTGCGCACGGAGTTCCTCTACCTGGAACGCGATCACCTGCCCGACGAAGAAGAGCAATACCGCGCCTACCGGGCCATCGTAGACGTGTTCGGCGACCTTCCGGTCATTTTGCGCACGCTGGACATCGGCGGCGACAAGGAGCTACCCTATCTAGAATTGCCCCAGGAGATGAACCCTTTCTTGGGCCTGCGGGCCATTCGGCTGTGCCTGGCGCAGCCCGAACTGTTCAAGCCACAATTGCGGGCAGCGCTGCGGGCAGGAGCTGGACGCAACCTCAAGTTGATGTTCCCGATGGTGGCGACAGTCGCCGAAGTACAGGCCGCTCGGGCGGTGCTGGAGGAATGCCGTGCCGAACTGCTGACCGAGGGACAACCAGTGGCGGAAGAGATGGAAGTTGGGATCATGGTCGAGGTTCCCGCCGCTGCGCTGATGGCCGATCACCTGGCGGCCGAGGTGGATTTCTTCTCCATCGGCACCAACGATCTGAGCCAATACACGTTGGCGGCCGACCGCACCAACGCCCAGGTGGCTTCCCTGGTGAGCGGGGTTCAGCCCGCTGTGTTGCGGCTTGTCCACGGTGTCATCGCCACCGCTCACGCGCAGGGTAAGTGGGTAGGACTGTGCGGCGAACTGGCCGGCGAGCCGTTGGCGATCCCCATTCTACTTGGCCTGGGGCTCGACGGGTTCAGCATGAATCCGCCCGCCATCCCCGTGGCCAAACAGATCATCCGTGCCCTCACGTTGGATGAGGCACGAGAAATGGCCCAGACCGCCCTAGAACTGGACGGCCCCGACGCAGTGCGGGCACTGGTCCAGGAGCGGGTGCCTGTAGCCAACGTAGGGTAGTCTCCGGACAGCCCTTCAGCGCTCCGTCTCCACCCCCACCTGGACCTCATGCGTCTCCTTCGGCGTGAGCGCCCCTCGGCCCGAGACTTCGCCGAGCTCAGTCGAGGCGCTCGGGACGAAGGCTCAGGACAGACGGCCTAGAGACCCTATTCAAGAACAGTCTCGTCGTGGACGGCACAGGAAAATCGGCTTTCAAAGCCGACGTGGTGATCGCGGCGGGCCGTATCGCCGTGGTGACCAAGAGCATCGAGCAAAAGTCGCCGCACAGAGAGAATAGCCAGAGGAACAGTAGTAATTGCAGTTACTTCGGGTCCCAGCATCATAACCAAGAAAGGAGCGTTGCTATGGCTGTCTTCAACAGCACCGGCGTACTGCGAAAGGTCTTGCTATGCCCACCCACGTACTATGAACTTGTCCCGGTAGACGACTTTGCGCGGACAGCGATTGAACGAGGCGCGAAGGTAGATAAAAAGAAGGCCCAAGTCCAGCACGACGAGCTGGCCGACGCTCTGCGGAGTGCAGGTGTCGAAATCTCCTACACTGAGGAGCCCGATCCCACGCGCCACTACGCAGTAAACGCGCGGGACTTTGCCGTTAACTCGCCCAACGGCGTCGTGATCGGTCGCTTCAAGTATTCCGAGCGGAGGGGGGAACAGGTTGCTGGGGAGAAGCAACTCAGGAAGTTAGGCTACAAGATCTTTGGTCGCATCGAGCGTGGTTGCTGGGAGGGAGGGGATAACAGGTATATTGACGAAAAGAATCTTGCTACCGGGATTGGCGAGCGCAGCACGTGGCCGGGGATCCAAAACGCCCAGGAGCTCTTCGAGGGGATGGGGATCAAGGTGCACGGGATAGTAATCCCCCAAAAGTGGACACATCTGGACTGCGTGTTTGCCCCCGTGGCCAAAGGGCTCGCCATTATTATGAAGAGCGAAGTCCCCGAGTGGTTCCTCGGCTTTCTTGAAGGTCGGGAATATGAGCTGGTTGACATCCCAGCGGAGAAGAGCGAAGGCGAGGTGGCGCTTAACGTACTGTGCCTGGGGAATGATCGTGTGATATCGTTCAAGACTAACACCTATATCAACCAGCTCTTGAAGTCCCTTGGCTTGACGGTTTACGACCCAGATCTGACGGAGTTCGTGGACTACGGCCAAGGACCACACTGCCTCACCTTCGAGCTTGAGCGAGACAAGGACTGACGAAGAAACCGCCGCCAACCTCGGCCACAAGCAGCAACCCGCCGGTCGGCTGAGCCTCCGTCCCGAGACTTCGCCGAGCACCAGCCGTGCAAGAGGCGCCTCCAGACGCCGCCTGTCCTGAGCGAAGTCGAAGGGAGATCGGGTTCTGTAGAACACCTCCCACGAAAATGCGGCATTGTCAAGCCACAGCGGACAGGGAAAGAACCAGCCGATAACTGCCTTGACAGCCCATTCGAGTATAATATAATCATCGTAGTGAGATTTTTTTCAATTAAGGAGAGGCCCTTTCATAATTTGTCCAAAAGACGTCACTACTCAGCCTGAGCAGCGTAGATCGTTTTCCAGGCTCG
>JBHIET010000118.1:0-6949 GCA_046760785.1 Anaerolineae bacterium
CCTCCAGTTCGGCGCGAATCTGGGCAGCACCAATTCGACTGTAGCGGGTCTGAGGTATGGGCTCTAATCGTTTGTTAACGTGCTATGCATCGAGAGTGAAATCTATCGCAAAACTCAAGTCTCATTGTACACGACCTCGATCTTCTTGCACAGTTCTCGATTTGCCATCTCCCGCGCGCTGACGGGCCGCTTGCGCCAAGCGTAGTACCCACTGCGCGAGACACCCAGCACCTGGTACATACGAACAACCGGAAACTCATCCCGGTGATCCTCGACGAATTGGAATCTCATCGACTTGGGCGCGCGAAGATGGCCACTGCTTTTTTAAGAATGTCCCGTTCCTGGCGTAGAATCTCTACCTGTCGTTCCAGTTCTTGAACCTGTTCCTGCTCCGGGGGGACGCGGCCCTGTCCTGGGAAGGCCTGCTTACCTTTCTCTTCCAACTCACGCTTCCAGCGCGAGAGACAGGTTTTGCCAATGCCAAGTTCCCGTTCAAGCTGTCGGGTGGTCTTGCCGCTGCTTTCCAGCAGCTGGATCGCCTCCCGCTTGAATTCATCTGTATATGTTCGTCTGGTCTTTGTCATTTGTCTTCCTCCTAAAAATAGTATATACGTAGCTTATCTCCGTGTCCACTTTTTCGGGGGGAAGATCAAGGCCAATTTCTGGCTTGATGTACTTGCGCTCGCTGCATGCTCGGCTATAATCACCGCCGTTAAAGCGCATGGATGCACTGAGCTCCTCTTCCCCTGACAAACCACACAGGCCGACCTTTCCATTGCCGTGGCTCGTCGTCGTGCTGGCGCTAGCGGCACTCCTGGCCTTTGTTGTCGCCACGCCGGATGGGTTCCTGAACAAGACGGACATGGTCGCCTACGCCGTGTGTCACCGGATAGAAGCACATTCCTTCGTCATTGTCGGACATCAACTCCCGCTCTGCGCGCGCTGCACCGGCACCTTCCTCGGCGCACTGACCGGGTTCTTCGGGCAGGCTGTAGTGCTGCGCCGTCGCCGTGACGCCGAGTTCCCTCCCGTGCCTATCATCGTCATCCTCGCCAGCTTTATGCTGCTGTGGGCAGCCGACGGCCTGAACTCCTACCTGGCCCTTCTCAATGGCCCACACCTCTATGAACCCCGGAACTGGCTGAGGCTGACTACTGGCGCGCTCAACGGGTTGGCGATGAGCGCACTCGTCTACCCAATCTTCAACTTCACGTTGTGGCGGCGTCCCGCCTCCACACGCACGATACGCAACCCGCGCGATCTGGGCGTGCTGCTCCTGCTCGAAGCTTGTCTGGTCGGCCTGGTGCTCACCCGCTGGTCTTTCCTGCTCTATCCACTGGCCCTGCTGAGCGCGCTGGGAGTGCTGACTCTCCTCACCGCTGTCAACAGCATGTTAGTGGTTGTGATCGTGCGGCGGGAGAACGTGGTGGACACCTGGCGCGAGGCCACCATCCCGCTGCTGGCCGGATTCACGGTGAGCCTCATCCAGGTTAGTGTGATCGACGTCGTGAGATACGCACTCACCGGCACGCTCTCCGGCATTCCACCACTGCAATAGCAGTTGCCCTGTACGCGAACCTGGGCTATAATGCAGATACCTGAGCCTGTTTTTCGCACCCCTGGAAATCGTAACAGTGATTGTACAGATCATAGCCAAATCGCATCCTGAGTAGGCCGAAGGTCGTATCGAAGGGGCGATTTAGCGGCCCGTCGCCCTTCGATACGCCGCTTCGCGGCACTCAGGACGACTGGCCTGATTTAGCTGCTAGCGGAGTGCGAAATCTAGGCTGAGATGGACAGAACCTAACGCAAGGAGGAGGAACGATGGACATTGGCAAAGCAACGGGCTTCGTGTTCGAAGACGAGGAATGGGCGAGTAAGCTCCTCCTGGGAGCAGTGATCATGTTGATCCCTATCTTTGGCGGGTTTGCGCTCCTGGGGTACGCCATCGCTGTCATCCGCAACGTGATGGCTGGCGAACCCAAACCCTTACCCGCCTGGGACGACCTGGGGCGCTACTTTATGGACGGGCTGATGTTCTGGGTCGCCACCTTGATATACGCACTGCCCTTCTTGATCCTCATCTGCCCTATCGCCGTGGTCTGGCTTCTGCCGGCGCTTGCCGGCGAGCAAGAGGATCTGGCGGCCATCCTGGCTGGCGTATCAGGGCTTGTGAGCCTGGGACTGGGCTGCCTGGCGGCTCTGTATGGTATCCTGCTGGGTCTCCTGACACCCGTGTTGCAGATACGATACGCCGAGACCGGTGAGATCGGGGCCTGCCTGCGCTTTGGAGAGGTCTTGCGCTTCCTGTTCGCCAACATCGGGAGTGTCATCATCAGCCAGGTGCTCGTGTGGGTAGCGGGCATGATCGTCGGGAGCGTGGTAGCCGCGCTGGTTACCGTGCTGAGCGTTATCCCCATCTGTGGGTGGATCCTGGGAGCAGCACTCGGTCTGCTGATGCTTCCTGTTGGCGTCTGGCTGAACGTCTTCTCCGGGCATCTGTACGGTCAGATTGGTCGCCGGGCCGGGATGTCTCCTCTCGCGATCTGAGCAATCATATCGCCAAAGGTCGCTGCGGCAGAACGCAGGGTGCATGATTTGTGTGGAGAGCACAGAAATGGTAGGTCAAGCCTTTCTAAGTTTAGCGACCGCCTTTGGCCTTTCGACGTCGGCCGGGCTGAACGCCTATATCCCACTGCTCGTCGCCGCTCTCCTAGGCCGGTTCACCTCACTGATCACGCTCAGCGAGCCGTACGACGTGCTGACCAATTGGTGGGTCATCGGTACACTGATCGTGCTGCTGATCGTCGAGGTCCTGGTGGATAAGGTCCCCGCCGTAGACACGATCAACGACATCATCCAGACCTTCATCCGACCGACGGCGGGGGCGCTTCTGTTCGCCGCTACGACGAACACCATCGGCATGCACCCCGTCCTGGCAGCTATCTGCGGGGTGATCCTGGCCGGTGGCGTGCACACCGTCAAGGCGGGGGGGCGGCCAGTGGTGGCATCTATGACGGCGGGGACGGCCAATCCGGTCATGAGCACGATTGAGGACACGATCTCGTTTGTGATATCCGTGCTGGCTATCGTGGCTCCCTACCTGGTTGCCGCCCTGATCTTGATCTCGCTCGGGTTGTTCACGTGGTGGTACGTGCGCCGCCGCCGGCGTGTATGAACCTCTATAATGCTATGCACAAGCGCCATATTTGACGAGATGTCAGGTATCGCGGCGATGCTTACTCAATCACAACGCTAATCAGTTCATCAGACAAGACAGGAGAAATTTCGAATGAGTCAACAACCGTATTACACACCGCCCCCGGCCGTGCCGCCGACCAGCGGCATGGCCATCGGCAGCCTGATCGCCAGCATCCTGGGGCTGACTCTGTTCCCCACCATTGGCTCCATCATCGGGCTAATCCTGGGATATATGGCCCGCAGTCAGATACGCGACAGCAGACAGACAATGAGTGGCGAGGGACTGGCAACGGCAGGCATCATCCTGGGCTGGATCGGCATCGCACTGGCAGTGATTGGGATTTGCCTGATGATCCTGGTGTGGGCCGGACTGCTGGGCGTGCCGTTCGGCCTTACCATCTGCGCAGGTCTGGGGAACACGTACTAGGCAAATCCTGACCAACAAACGGAATACAGCGCCCGGCGTCATCTCTCACACCGGGGAAGGAGAAAACAATGGAAGAAGCCACTCCCATCTATGAGTCCGAGTTGCCTACAGCCAAACCAAAGATGGCCCCCTGGCTGATCGTGGTATTGGTCTTGCTAGGTATATGCGTTGCGCTGCCCCTGGCAGCTATCTGTGTCATTTTCATCCTGGCTCTGCTAGGCCCTTCTATCGGCAACGTTTTCAGCAACATCGTCCTCAACATATAGTGCCCCCCAGAGCGCTAAGCCAGGCAGACAATCCACACAGCGGTCGGTTCGACCTGTTGACGAGAATGACTTTCCACTTCGACCTCCTCACCACCGACGGCCACGCGCGTGCCGGGCTGCTCCAGACCCCCCACGGGGAGGTCCCCACGCCGGTCTTTATGCCCGTCGGCACCCAGGCCACCGTCAAGGCCGTCTCTCCGCGCGACCTGGAGGACCTGGGCGTGACCGTCATCCTGGCCAATACCTACCACCTCTACCTGCGCCCCGGCGACGAGCGCATCGCCCGGCTGGGCGGCCTGCACGCATTTATGGGCTGGGATGGCCCTATCCTCACTGATTCCGGCGGCTACCAGGTCTTCAGCCTGGTTACTCGGCGCAGGATTGACGCCGACGGCGTCACCTTCCGCTCCCACATTGACGGCTTCGAGCACCGATTCACCCCGCAGAAGGTCATTGCCATCCAGGAGAACCTGGGGGCCGACATCACCACCTGCCTCGACGAGTGCGCCGAGCCTCTCGATTACGACTACAACATGCAGGCACTGGCCCGCACCCACGCCTGGGCCAAGCGCTGCAAGGCTGCTAAAACCCGCGCTGACCAGGCCCTCTTCGGCATCGTCCAGGGCGGCGTCTTCCCAGACTTGCGGGAGCAATCGGCCCGCTTTCTGACGGACCTGGGCTTCGACGGCTACGCCATCGGCGGCCTGAGCGTGGGCGAGACCAGAGAGCAGATGCACGGTGTACTGGAACTCCTAGATGGGTCCCTCCCCACAGACAAACCCCGCTATCTGATGGGGGTGGGTACAGCGGAGGGTTTGGTGGAGTGCGTAGCGCGGGGAGTGGATATGTTCGACTGCGTGCTGCCCACGCGAACGGCCCGCACCGGTGCAGCGCTCACCCGCACGGGGAGAATCAACCTGCGCAACGCCCGCTTCGCCGACGATCCCGGTCCCATCGAACCCGGCTGCGCCTGTTACGCCTGCACCCACTTTAGCCGCGCCTACATCCGCCATCTGACCACCACCAACGAGATCCTGGGGCATCAGCTGCTCTCGATCCACAACCTCCACCTGCTGCTCACTATCGCCCGCGAGCTCCGGGAGGCAATCTTGGAGAAGAGATTCCAGGCGTATCGGGAAGAGTTCTGGCAAGTGAGCGAGTCAGCGAGTGAGCGAGTCAGCGAGTGAGCGAGTCAGCGAGTGAGCGAGTCAGCGAATCGGCGAACTGGCGAATAGCGATCCGCCCCTTGTTGACTGTAAGTCTCGTGACCTTATTGTCGCTGTTACCCCGCTCCGCTTCCCCGGCCCCCTGGCACATCTTCACATTCTGCGACGGCTCCTTCTATCTCCTGGACCTTCCACCTAGTCCCTGGATCACCCGCCCGATTAACCAACCATCCAACCAACTACCCAACCAACCACCAACCTGGCACATCACCGCCGCAGCCCTGGCCGACGTCACCGGCGACACCGCTCCCGAGTGGGTGCTCCTCGTCTGGCGGCCCTGGCGCGATTGGCCCATCCAGCGCTGGAGCTCCGCCCCCAGCCCCATCGCCAGCTTCCATGATGCGGCAGGTCAAAGTTGCCACCTTATCCTGCTCGACCCCCGCGATCCTTCGACAAGGCTTCGACAGGCTCAGCCCAGCGGCTCAGAACACCGCGGGCGTGAAATCTGGGCCGGGTCGGCATTGCCCGCTCCGCTCCTGGCCCTGGCGGTAGGGGACGTGGACGGGGATGGGCGGGACGAGGTGGTGACGTTAGAAGGGGACTACACCACCGGTCGCAATGGCCCCGCTACCCACGTGGACGTCTGGCGCTGGAACGGCTTCGGCTTCACGCTGGAATGGCACTCGCCCTCCGGCACTTTCCGCGAACTCCGCTTGACCAATGCGGACAACGACGGTATACTGGACATAACCGTCCGTTGAAGTAGGGACAGATCTTGCGCCTGCCCTAACAGTGAGGATGAAGGAGAAATGTACCGTTCAGTCAAACCAAACAAACTCCCGTTTTTGGCCCTGGGCCTTTTGATCGTCGCGTCACTTGCTTGCCAGGCAGTGACAGAGCCTACGCCCACGCCACCGGTTACGCCGTCCACCGAAGCATCGTCGCCGGTGCCCACCGAAACGCCGACTGTGCAGCCTACAGCAGTGCCGACAGAGGTGCCGACTGAAGTTCCGACTGCGACATCAGCCCCGCTCCCTACGGCCACTGAACAACCGGCGGCCCCAGAGCTAGCCATAGTATCCTTTACTGTTGACGTGGAGGACATTGCCACAGGCAAGCGGTTGACCTTCGACTGGCAGACGACCGGCGCCACCAGGGTCGTCATCTGGAGCGGCACCAAGCAACGCTTCCCCGATGCGTGGGCCGGGCCGCCCAATGGCACACTCACCCAGGAGGTCACCTTCACCTACTATCGCAATCCGCTGATGACCCTGGTGGCCTACGACGACGAGGGCAACCAGGCTTCCCAATCGGTCACCGTCGAGTGGCCATGCACGCACGACTACTTCTTCCCGGCCGACTTCTCCGTCTGTCCCTCGTCCGAGGCGAGCCCGACCTGGGCGGCGGAACAACCGTTCGAGCACGGGCGCATGCTCTGGCTGGAGAAAGCCGACGCCGACAATCCGGTGCTCGAAGGGGTGATTTTTGTGTTCTACGCCGATGGCAGGTGCGAGCGACACGACGACACCTGGACGGAAGGCATGCCCGAAAGCGACCCCGCGTTCGTGCCTCCGGCCGGGCTGCTGCAACCGATTCGGGGGTTCGGCAAACTCTGGCGTGAGAACGCCGACGTGCGCGACCGGCTGGGCTGGGCGACGGCTCCAGAGCAGGGTTTCGATACGACCTGGCAGGCGCAGATTCAGGAATCCATCGGCGGCGTTGCCTTCGTGCGCGCACTCGACGGTCGGATCATCCAGATCAACGGCTGGGATGCAGGTGTAGGCACCTGGCAGCATGTGACGCCCTGAGGTATGCTGTCGTAGCTTTGAGTTTTCTGAGAGCCTTTCGCAATTCAAACTGCCAGACTGCGGAAGTCTCGAAGGTGCTCC
>JBHIET010000119.1:0-6926 GCA_046760785.1 Anaerolineae bacterium
TGGGCGGTACAAGACTTGAACTTGTGACCTCCACGATGTCAACGTGGCGCTCTGGCCATCTGAGCTAACCGCCCCAGGTGTCTAGATTATACCACCTCGATCGCCATTTTGCAAGGGATACCCCATTGTGCTACAATGCTACCCGATGAAAACAAACACCACTTGGGGCATCGTGGGGCACAAATGGGCTGTGGGGGTCCTGCGCCGGGCCGTGGCCTCCGGCAGCGTGTCCCACGCCTATCTCATCACCGGTCCGCCGGGCGTGGGCAAGACGACGCTGGCGCGGGCGTTGGCCGCCGCCCTGTTGTGCCAGGGTGAGGGAGACCCCCCTTGCTCCGCGTGCCGCGCCTGCCGCCTGGTCACCAGCGGCAATCACCCCGACCTGCATATCGTCGCCTCCGAACGACCCGGTGCGAGCCTCAAGATTGATCAGGTGCGCGACCTTCAGCGCCAACTTGCCCTCACCCCGGTCGAGGCCCGCTGGCGGGTGGCCATCCTGCGCCGCTTCGAGGAGGCCACCACCTCCGCCGCCAATGCGCTGCTCAAGACCCTGGAGGAGCCCCCACCCTACGTCGTGCTCGCCGTCCTGACCAGCGACGCCGACCGCCTCCTGCCCACCATCGTCTCCCGCTGCCAACAGGTGCCCTTGCGCCCACTGTCCGTACCGGTGATGCAACAGGCCCTGGTCGAGCGCTGGCACGCGGAACCGGAGCAGGCCGAACTCCTGGCCCATCTTTCGGGCGGACGGCTGGGCTGGGCGGTGCGCGCCCTCGAGGACAGCGCGGCCCTTCAGCGCCGCACACAGCGCCTGGACGATCTAGACCGCCTCCTGGGTGCTTCCATCACCGAGCGCTTCCGCTACGCCGAAAAGCTGGCCCGCGCTCCCGTCGCCACACAGGAGACGCTCGACATGTGGATCGGCTGGTGGCGCGATGTGCTGCTGCTGGCCGCCGGGGCGGACGCGCCGCTGACCAACGTGGATCGCCAGAGCGCACTGCGCGACCACGCCCGTCGCTTCGGGGTGGAACGGAGCGAGGCCGTGGTGGAGGCCCTGCGCAGCGCCGCCGACCGGCTGAAGCGCAACGCCAACCCGCGCCTCACGCTGGAGGTGCTGATGCTCGACCTGCCCCGCCCGTAGGGGCAGGTCTTGCACCTGCCCACGGGGCGACCGCAAGGGTTCGCCCCTACCCAACCCGCCCCGGCCGTGGCGCGAGACTCGCGAACGCGTCTTTCGCGTGATTTCGCGACCTTCGCGATCCAGAGCCCCTCGCACGATGCTAACCCCTTGACTGCGCTCAGGGCAGGCCGCCGTACTCATAGCCAAACCTCGGTTCTCGCCACCAGTGACTGCGCTTCCCCTCAACTCCGCTCAGGACAAGCGCGCGGATTCACCGGCATGACAGATGACAAAAGACAGATGACAGATGACTTATGGAGAGCCCCTGGCGCAACGAAACCCCACGTTGACGCCCCAGTCGCCGGGGCGGGCCCTGCCGCGGTAGGCGCAGCGGGCGTTGACCTGGCCGCCGTACCAGGAGCCGCCCCGCAGCACCCGACTACCTCCTACCACTAAATTCTCCCGTCCGTCGCCCGGATCGTAGGGGTAAGGCTCGTACAAACTGCTGCACCACTCCCACACGTTGCCGGCCATATCGGCGCAGCCGTAGGGACTGTCCCCCTGGGGCGAATACCGGCCCACCGGCGTGGTATCGCCGACGTTAGCGTCAAAGTTGCACAACCCGGCCGTGGGCGGCCCGTCCCCCCAGGGATAAATCCGGCCGTCGGCCCCCCGCGCGGCCTTCTCCCACTCGGCCTCCGTCGGCAGGCGGAAGTTTTCGCCCGTCTCCCGGCTCAACCACTCGCAGAAGGCGATGGCGTCGCGCCACGAGACGTAGATCACCGGATGGTTTTCTTCGCCCGAGGGAATCTCGCCCTTCTTCCAGAGTTCTGGCGCTCTGTGTTTCGTCGCCCTCACGAAAGCGGCATACTGCGCGTTCGTCACCGGATACTTGCCGATGTAGAACTCGGAGAGGTGGACGGTGTGCTGGGGTTGTTCGCCGTCGTGGGCGTCTTCGTCTTTCGCCGGGTCGCTGCCCATGAGGAATTCGCCGGCCGGGACGCGCACCAGTTCGAGGTGGATGGGGGAGGTGATGGTGAGCAGGTCGGGCCTGGGTTCGGGCTTCTCGGCAACGACGGTAGGCGGTTGCCTGGCGGGCACGATTACCGGAGGAACGCCCAGCGCACCGGCGGCCGCGCCACGCACGGCGGGATTCTCGTCCTCCCGGCTCAAGCGCTCCAGTTCGGCGCGCGCAGCGGCGGCCAGGGCCTTGTCCTGCCCCCGGCTCAATTGGGCCAGTTCGCCCACGGCCGCCAGCCGGGCGGAGTAAGCGGTGGAGGCCAGGGCTGCGGTGACCCAGCCCGGCAGCGAAACCTCGGGAGCGGGACTGCGGGCGATGATGATGCGGCCCTCCACCTTCTGCGCCCACTTCTGGGGCGTCTGCCTGGTGAGGCCGCTGGTGACGACCTGCTCGTAGACGTAATCGTACAGTTCGTCCAGCGAGATCCGGCCGTCGCCATTCAGGTCGGCCGCGCCGGTGCGGAGACCTTGCACGAGGAAGTGGGTGAACACGGACTCCGTGGCCTCGCCCAGCAGTTTGTCCCCCTCCCAGGCGTACTCGACGGCGTTGCTGGCGGTCAGGATCACGCGGCCATAGCCGCTGCCCGCGAAGGCCTCTTCTGTGCCTGCGCTACCGCCCAGGCCGGCCTTGGCGCCCGCAAAGGCGCCGCTGTGACAACAGTCGAGTATCACGACCTTGCGCTGCGAGCCGCTCCTGTCTATCTGCCTGCGCAGGAAGGCGGCGCTGAGCGCCGTCGCGCCGACGAAGTCCATCTCCGTGTCCCTGGTCGCCAGGTACAGGGCGCCCTCGTCTCTGATGCCGTGGCCGGAGTAGTACAGCAGGAGCAGGTCGCCTCTCCTCCGGCGATGGTACAGGTGGGCAATTTTCCGGCGCAGCACCGGCTCCGTCTCGTCCACGAGCGGCGTGACCTCGAAGCCGCCGATGGCCGGATCGCTCAGCACTTCGGCCAGCGCCTCGGCATCGCGGCCGGGCGTTTTCAAGCGGGACAGTTTCGGGTCGTCGAACTCGCTGTTGGCGATGATCAGGGCCAGACGGTCGGACATGGTACTACTGTGCGGTCAGTTTCTCCACCAACTCCACCAACTCGGCCTGAGACAGTTTCTTCTCCGGCGTGAACTCGACTTCCAACCCGGCGGGCGTCTTGATCTTGACCCTGCGGCTCTCGCCGCGCAGCGACCAGGCTTGCAGGAAATCAATCAGTTTGGGGAGGAAGGCGGGCACCACGGCAAGAGCCAGCGCGCCCAGCGTGAATGCGTCTCCCTTGGCGCCTTCCGGCAAGACTCCACCGGAGGCCCGTTCGACGGACTCGGCGCCCAACTCGCGCAGGTCGCGTAGCAGGCGGCGGGTCAGTCCGTCGAGCCTTTCGGGGTCGGCATCCTCTTCGGCGACGGTCAGGTGAAGTTGGATCTCGGTCGAGGTCATGTATCAATCACCTCCAGCACACAGGGGGTTGGATCACCGGGGTGAGTATAGCATGAGTGTTTGGAGAGGGCAAACGGGAGCGCCGCCGTGAGCAGGCGGCGCTAGGTTGCAAGCCCGCCCAGCAGCAGATCTTCAGGCTGGTGCTGGCGGCACCGGTGTGGCCTGTCCGGCCGTCTCCCGCAGCCGCTCGACGCACTCCAGCGGCACGTAGACCGAGCCCAACGGCGCGCCCTCGCTGCTGCCCGGCCCGTGGAAGTCGGTGCCGCCGGTGGCGAGCAACCCGTATTCCCGGCACAATTCCAGCAGCATCTCGATTTCCTCGGGCGAGTGGCCGGGGTAATACACCTCCACTCCACGCAGCCCATAGCCCACGAACTCCGGTATGCGCTCCACCGCCGCCGGTCCGGAGTGTGAGGGGTGAGCGAGCACCGGCACCCCTCCGGCCTCGATGATCGCCTGGATCACCTCGGGTGGGATCAGCCGCAGGCGAGGGACGTAGGCCGGGCCACCGTTGGCGATGAACCGATCGAAGGCTTCTTGCATCGTCTTGACATAGCCCCGATTGAGCAACGCTCGCGCCACGTGAGGACGCCCGACGCTTTCGCCGCTGGCCAACGCCCGCACCTCCTCCCACTCCAGAGGCATCCCCATCTCGCTCAGTCGCTGGACCATCTTGCGAGCCCGGCCCACCCGCGCATCCCGCATCGCTTGCAGCTTCTCGCGCAGCGGGCGGTTCTCCGGGTCCACGTAATAGCCCAGAAAATGCAGGTCGCCCCACGCGCCCTCGGAGTTGACTTCCACGCCAGCGATGACCTCCAGCCCGGTGCCGACTGCTGCTTGCTGGGCCTCCGCCACCCCGCCCAGCGTATCGTGGTCCGTGAGCGCGATCACGGCCAACCCGCGTTCCAGCGACAAATAAACAACCTCCGACGGAGTGAACACGCCGTCGGAGGTCGTGCTATGAATATGCAGGTCTACTCGGCTGTGATGCTGGTCCATTCGGTTTGGGTGCTGATCTCTCGTTTCTCAATGCTCAGCCGCACCGCTGTCCTCTCCTGATCATCAATCATCACCTCGACGAACGACGGGATGCAGATGATGTCAATCCCATCCAGTTCCAGGTAACCACGGGCGATGATCACCGCCTTTATCGCCTGATTAACCGCCCCGGCACCAATGGCCTGCACATCCACGTGCCCCCTCTCTCGCATCACGCCTGCGATGGCACCAGCCACCGCCGTCGAGCGAGAACTGACCGCAACCTTGATGATGTCCATTGTATTCCTCCTCGCGCTTCCTTGGCCTTCGAATCCATCAATAACCCGCCCTATCTTGGATGGGTTTTATCGGTGCGGTTCAATATTATCATACACCAAAACGGGTCGTCGTGCAAGCGGTCTCTACATCACATCACCTCCCACCCCGTACTGCGCCAGGTTTACTAGCCCGTACCGCACCCTTTCGTATGCCCGCCGCGCCTCGCCCAGCGGGGCCGTCGCATCCAGCCCCATCTTGGCCGTGCGTGTCTTCTGCCCCGGCATGTGCGTGGCTGAGGGATCGAGGCTGCTGCTAGGCTGGTCGCTGAGGATCACCAGGTCCCGGTCGGCCTGGAAGCGGGTGGCAATCGCCCACTCCACGTCCGCGCTGTCGTAGAGATCCACGTCTGTATCTACTACGACGACGTGCTTGAGCGAGGTATGGCCTTGGAAGGCGGCCCAGACCGCCCGGCGCCCATCCTCCTCGTGCTGCTTTTCAATCTGCACCACCGCGTGCAGCCAGGAGTTGCCCCCTGGGGTGATGTAAACCCCGGTGCAATGGCAGACCTCGTTGACGGCGGCGAAGATGGTCGGCTCGCGGGGCATACCCATCAGATTCTTGTGCTCCGTGCCACCAGGTAGGAGCGCGTGGAAGATAGGGTCCCGACGATGGGTGACGCGGTTAATCTCGACCACCGGTTGACGGCGCACGACGTCCATTGTCCCCGTCAGGTCGGGAAAGGGCCCCTCGTCAACCAGAGTATGGGTGACGCGGCCCTCCAGAATCAGTTCCGCCCCAGCCGGCACCTCCAGGTCCACGGTCTGGCACTGGACGAGAGGCGTCGGGACCAGATTGTGGGCGATGCCCAACTCGTCTACACCCTTGGGGGGGCTCATCGCCGCTGCCAGCAACACCTGAATGGGACAGCCGATGGCGATAGCGATGGGCAGGTCCCGGGGGGAGGAATCAACCGAGTATTCGCCCGCGATCTTGGTCCACGTGGTGTGTGTCCCACGCCCTTCAACGAGGCGGACGGCAAAGCGGTGCTCATCCAGCAACATCAGCCGGTGGAATGAGATGTTGCGCCCGAAGTCGGGGTCCTTGATGACCGCCACACCCGCCGTGATGTAACGCCCGCCGTCGTCCAGATGGTAGCGAGGGATGGGCAGGCGGGTCAGGTCCACCTCCTCTTCCACGATCTCCTGGCAGGGACCGGAGTCGAACACTGGCGGTGGGGTCGGGCTGGCCAGCGCATCGGCCAGGCGGTGGACCAAATCGGGCACCGCGCAGCCCAACGCCGCGGTGAAGTGCTGCCGCTGCGCGCACACGCCGGAGATGGTCTGCCAGCCGGGGAAACCGGCCAGTGAGCGGAACAACACCGGCTTCCCGTCGAGTGCACACATCACCCGCGCCAGCTCCAGGTGCAGGTCAATGGAGCGCTTGACCTCGATCAGCGTGCCCGCTTCTCTGGCCCACTCGATGAAACCTCGCAGGTTCACGCTGTCACCTCCTTTGTTTTACCAGCGCCCACGGTGCACGCGCGTCTCGTCGTACTGCGTGCGCAGCTCCTTCTCCTCCGCCGGATGGCCAATGGGGATCAGGTTGAGCGGCACGATGGTTTCCGGGATGTTCAGCACCTCACGTATGGCGGCGACACGCTCCTCCATAGGATGCACGCCCAGCCAGACCGCGCCGAGGCCCAGCGCCGTCGCCGCCAGGAGCAGGTTCTCGGTGGCGGCAGAGCAATCCTGCACCCAGGAACGCTCCGAGATGGTCGGGTCGCCGCACACGGAGATGCACAACACCGCTTCGAAGAGCATCTTGCCGTAGGGGTGGACCTCGGCCAGAGCGTCCAGCGTCCGCCGGTCGGTCACGACGACGAAGTGCCAGGGCTTGCGATTCGAGGAGGAGGGGGCCGCCATCGCCGCTTCCAGCAACGTATTGACGTCCTCCTCGTCAACCGGTTCAGCCGTATACTTGCGGATGCTGCGCCGGGCAAAGATGGTTTGGATCAATTTCCTGCTCATTTCGTGTCCTCCTTGCAAACTCGTCAGTAGTACCTTACCGACAAGATTCTTGTACAGAGAGCAAGGAAATTCACCACAGAGA
>JBHIET010000120.1:0-6925 GCA_046760785.1 Anaerolineae bacterium
CTTTGTATCATAGCGATTTGTGCTCATTTAAGCCCGAAATCTGCCAGAGTCCAGTTCTTAAGAACGTTCGCCGCGTAGTGGTGCGTGCCACACTCCGCACACACCAATAGGAACATTCCGGATTAGAACGTATCCTTCTCCGACTTTGGGCGGCAGGTCAATCGTCTTCTCAGCTATGGGACCATTGCAACACTCACAACGTTCGCCATCCCAGAAGTCCATTCTACCAATTTACCAATCTACCAATGTACCACCTTACCCAAACATCCCCATCAACCCGCGCATCCCCTTCTTCCCCTTCCCCAGTTGCTTCATCATGCGCTGCATCTGGCGGAACTGCTTCAACAGTGCGTTCACCTCCTGCACCGCCGTGCCGCTGCCACGGGCGATGCGCTTCTTACGGCTACTGTTGATGATGCGGGGGTTACGCCGCTCCTCCGGCGTCATCGAAAGGATAATCGCTTCGGTGCGCTTGAATTGCCGATCGGTGACTTCGGGCGATACGTCCAGGCCGCCCAACCCGGGCACCAGGTCAAGAACCTGACTCAGCGACCCCATCTTCCTGACCTGCTGAAATTGCTCCAGGAAATCCTCCAGGTCGAAACTGGCCTCGCGCAACTTGCGCTCCATACGCTCGGCCTGTTCCTCGTCGAAGGTCGCCTCCGCCCGCTCGATGAGTGTCAGCACATCCCCCATCCCCAGGATGCGGGAGGCCAGCCGGTCGGGATGGAAAATCTCCAGCGCGTCGGCCTTCTCGCCCGTGCCCAGGAACTTGATCGGCACGCCCGTGACGGCCCGCATACTGATGGCCGCTCCCCCCCGGGCGTCGCCATCCACTTTAGTCAGGATCAGCCCGGTCAACCCGATGCGCTGGTGAAAGCTACCTGCGATGTTCACCGCCTCCTGGCCCGTCATCGCGTCGGCCACCAGGAGCGTCTCGACCGGCTTGGCCGTCTGCTTGACAGCCTCCAGCTCCCTCATCATCTTCTGGTCAATCTGGAGGCGGCCGGCGGTGTCGAGAATCACCACGTCACAGCCTCGCCGACGCGCCTCGCGGACGCCATTGGCGCAGATCTGGGGTGGAGGAATCTGCTGTTCTTCACTGTAGACCGGCAGTTCCAGTTGGCGACCCAGCACCTCCAGTTGCGTGATGGCAGCCGGGCGATAAGTATCGCTGGCGACCATCAGCGGCAGGTGACCGGTCTGCTTGAGATACCGGGCCAGTTTTGCCACCGTCGTCGTCTTACCTGAGCCCTGCAGTCCGACCAGCATGACGACGTGGGGCGCAGGCCCCGTCAGCTCCAGCCGCCCCGGCTCGCCCAGCGTCTCGATCAGCTCCTCGTGGACGATCTTGATCACCTGCTGGGCCGGGCTGAGGCTCTTGGTGATCTCGGCACCGATGGCCCGCTCGCGCACGCGCCCGATAAAGTCTTTGACTACCTTGTAATGTACGTCGGCCTCCAGCAGAGCCAGGCGAATCTCGCGCAACACCTCATTTACGTTGCTCTCGCGCAGAATACCGCGTTTGCCTAACCGTCGAAAGACGGCCTGAAGTTTGTCGGTCAGATTCTCAAACATTATGCTCTGGCTGGCAGCCGATCAGATATGTGTGGCGATTGTAACGGAAAAGGGCTGTTTCGTCAAGTTTTATGGCCTCTGACCACCACCCGTGCGTCCACTGCTGCCAAGCCCCGCTCGAACACGAGCAATGGATTTACGTCAACCTCCTGCTTTGCCGCCTGCTGCGATTGGGCCGATTGTAACAGAGAGCGGGCAAAACACAACCTGACTACAAAAGCCCCGTCTTTTGTGGTACAATAATAACATATAGGCAATGGTGGCCGGCTGCAACGCGTGCAGGCGTTCCTGGCTGCTAGAATGGGAGGATAGCTATGTCAGTTACCGGGTTGTTGCAACGCAGCGAGCTGTTTGCCGAGCTCACGCCCGAGCAGATTGAGCGTATCATTGCTCTGGGCCAGGAGGTTACCTACAACACCGGCGATGTCATCATCTGCGAGGGCGAGCCCTCCGACGAGGTATACGTCATCTGCGACGGCATGGTCGAGGTGGATGTCTCCAAGGGCGCAGTTCCCGACGTGCCAGGGCCGCCCCAGTTGAGCTCCATCGTTCGCCTGGGCCAGGGGCAGGTATTCGGTGAGATGGCATTGGTGGATCGCGGGGCTCGCTCGGCGACGGTGCGCTGTGTGGAGGACAGTACCACGCTGTACGTCATCCCGCGTGAGGACTTCTGGGCTCTCTGCGATGGAGATCATCATATCGGTTATGTCGTGATGCGCAACATCGCCGCCGACTTGTCGTTCAAACTGCGCCACCGCAATCTGCAGATGGGGCTGGCGGGAGGCGAGGTATGATCTACAAGGTGAGCTACGTCGTCGTAGGCAAACCGCACCCAGGTGCAATCGTCAATCTGGATGCCCCGCCGCGCGTGGGCGACCGTGTGCAACTGGGCGACGAAGAGTTTGAGGTCACTGAAGTCTTTGACCTGATCCCGCCGCATGGGGACTTCGCCTTTCTGCACGCTACCTGCCAGCCAGTACAGGATGAATCGTAGGACACCTCCCAGGCGGATATAATCTCTATGAGCGTGCTAAAGCGTCTTCTCGGCTACGTGGGCCCCTATTGGAAGCCGCTGGTCGCTACAGGCACCCTGCTTCTGCTGCACACGGGTCTGAGGTTGCTGCCACCCCTCTTCCAGCGGGAGATCGTGGATCAGGTGATCGGGGCCCGCGATCCTTCTCGCCTCGGCGCGATGATTGCCGCACTGATCAGCGTCTATGCCCTCTTGCAATTCGTGGACTTCGGCGATCTGTATCTCCGCCACGCGCTGGGTGAGCGCTTCATCTTCGACCTGCGGGTGCGTATCTACGCCCACCTGCAGCGGCTCTCGCTCTCCTTCTTCGAACGCACCTCCACCGGCGAACTGATGTCGCGAGTGACCAACGACGTCAACGCGCTGGAGCAGTTCGTCACTCACGGCGTCGCCCTCACGGCGGCGGACCTGCTCCGACTGCTGGGGGCATCGGCGGTGCTGCTGGCACTCAACTGGCAACTGGCGCTAGTCGTGCTGATCCCGCTGCCGATCATGGCCCTCGGCTTGCGGCTCTTCAACCAGCGCGCGCGCCCCATCTACCGCCGGGTGCGTGACCGCTTGGGCGACATCAACGCCAGACTTCAGGACAACCTGGCCGGCATCCGCGTCATCCAGGCGTTTGGGCAGGAGGGGGTGGAACTGGCACACTTCCGCGACACCAGTGAGCGCTACTACCGGGAACGGGTGCGGGGTATCCGTACCTGGGCCAGTTTCTTCCCCGCCCTCTACTTCGTCTCCGCTCTGGGAGGCGTGCTGGTGCTCGGCTTGGGGGCGCGGATGGTCGTCAACGATCGACTCTCGTTGGGGACGCTGGTGGCCTTTCTGTCTTACATCACTTCCTTCTACGAACCTCTGCGCCGGCTGACGGAGGTGGACAACGTCTTCCAGCAGGCCATCGCCGCCGGAGAGCGTATCTTTGAATTGTTGGACGAGATGCCGGAGATCCGAGACGCGCCGTACGCGGTCGCGCTGGACGAGATCGAGGGAGACGTGATATTCGACGACGTGCACTTCCACTACGGCGACGGCGATAAAGTATTGCACGATGTCACGTTCCGCATGACCCCCGGCGAAGTGGTGGCGCTGGTGGGACCGAGCGGGGCGGGCAAGACCAGCATCGCCAGTCTGCTGTGCCGCTTCTACGACCCTATCCATGGCCGCATCCTGGTGGATGGCCATGACCTACGTGAGGTGCAGGTTTGGTCGCTGCGCCAGCACGTAGCGGTGGTGCTGCAGGACACCTTCCTGTTCAACACCACGGTGCGTGAGAACCTGCGCTACGGCAAGCCCGACGCCAGCGAGGAGGAGATGATCGCTGCTGCGAAGGCCGCCTACGCCCACGAGTTCATCGAGCAACTCCCTGACGGCTACGACACCGAGATCGGCGAGCGAGGGGTGAAACTGAGCGGCGGGCAGAAGCAACGGCTGGCGCTGGCCCGCGCGATCTTGGCCGACCCGCGCATCCTGATCCTGGACGAGGCCACGTCGTCGGTGGACGCCGAGGCAGAGTACCTGATCCAGCAGGCGCTGGAGGAGGTGATGAAGGAGCGCACGTCGCTGGTCATTGCCCACCGGCTGAGCACGATCCGCAACGCCGACAAGATCATCGCGCTGGAGGATGGGCGCATCCGCGAGGTGGGTGATCACCGAGAGTTGCTGGCGCGGGGTGGGCTGTACAGCCAGCTCTACCAGCGGCAGTTGGAGCTGGCAGAGATTGGAACGGAGGGAGAGGTGGCGGAAAGGAGAGGCCAGGCCACCGGTCGAGACTTGAGGCTTGCGACTCCCGAAGCAATTCGGCAGGGCTTTCCCAAAGTCGGAGCGAACGGCGGCTGAGTGGTCTGGAGCATAGCGGAAGGGTGTATCGAAGCCAAAATGAGCGGCTTATGCACAATGCTTGGTCTTGATACGGCTCTCCATTGCACTGCGAGCCTACTCGACCGGCGCTTTCGTTGAAAATGGGAAAGCCCTGAAATTCGGCCCCGCCCCTTGATAGACGGGCGAGCCGTGTATAATAGACCATCTCTCTCTACGCACACACCGGCCCGGTCGCGTAGACTCGTCCGGCCGGGCCGATGGTTTTTCACACTCGCCGTAACTTCTATCCTTCCCCGGTGTTATCATCATTGTAGGATGGTATACCAAGGAGGGAGGCCACAAATGCAGCGATACGGACGGATCACCGGCTGGGGCAAATCTGTTCCACAGCGCGTCCTCACAAACCACGACCTGGAGCAGATGGTGGATACTTCTGACGAATGGATCGTCACGCGCACGGGCATCCGTGAGCGGCACATCGCCGGGCCGGGCGAGATTACGTCCACGATGTCGGTTGATGCCTGTCAGCAGGCGCTGCAGCGGGCAGGAGTCGGCCCCGAGGAAGTTGACCTCATTATCATCGCCACCTCGACGCCCGATTACTTCTGCCCACCTGTTTCCAGCATGGTACAGGATCAACTGGGCGCGACCCGGGCAGGTGCCTTCACGCTGGTCGCTGGCTGCACCGGGTTCGTCTACGGCCTGGTGACCGCCAGCCAGTTCATCGAGACCGGTCTGTGCGAGAGAGTGCTAGTGGTCGGAGTTGAGACCCTCTCGGCAGCCGTAGACTGGACAGATCGCAGCACATGCGTGATCTTCGGGGACGGCGGAGCAGCCATCCTGATGGAGGCGAGCGATCAGCCCACGGGGCTCCTGAGCTGCGAACTCGGCTCTGACGGCAGTGACTGGGATGCGCTCATAGTGCCCGGATATGGCGCTGCCAAGCCCTTCAGCGAGGAAACGCTGCGCAACCGCGATCACTTCATCAAGATGGACGGGCGGCGCATCTTCAAGTTCGCCACCCGCAAGATGACCGACTCGGTGATCAACGTCGTGCGGGCCAGCGGGCTGACCTGGGACGACATCGAACTGATCATCCCCCACCAGGCTAATGCCCGCATCGTTGATCTGGCGGTGCGCCGGTTGGGGGTGGACCCGAAGAAGGTGATGATCAACATTGACCGCTATGGCAACACCTCGGCGGCCTCCATCCCGATAGCGCTGTACGATGCGCTGGAGGAAGATCGCCTGCACTCCGGTGACCACGTGGTGCTGGTCGGCTTCGGGGCGGGGTTGACCTGGGCTGCGGCAGTGTTGCACTGGCAGCCGGTCCCGGAGGAATCCATCCGCGTGGAAGACTGGCCGTTGTTATCGAATCTGTTCCAACCAGTCGCGCGGGTGCGAAACGCCGTATGGAGTACGCAGGTAACTGCCCGTGCGCGGTTGCAGGATATGACGCTGGCGGCGATGACGCCGATCTACCGTTGGCAGCGGCGGTTCAGGCGCAGGTAGTAGTTGCGCTGGATTTCCTCGCGTCGGCGTTGCCTGGGATTTGCCCAGGCAGCGCCTCTGTATTTATTAAGGGGCGGGTTAGAAATGCGGTATGGGGGTATATTTTTGCGCGAGGGGGATGGAAGATGGGGTATATGCCTGATCGCAAACCGTTCGCCGTTGCCAACTGGAAGATGGCGATGACAATCCCCGAAACCCTCGCTTTTGTGCACGGATTCTGCGGTGCCATCGGCGACCTTGCCCACACGGTGGACATTGTGCTCTGTCCACCCTACACGGCGCTCCATGCGGTGGCACAGGCGCTGGCTGGCACGTTTGTCCAGTTGGGGGCACAGAACCTGTACGCCGCGCCGGGGAAGGCCCACACGGGAGAGATCTCTGCTCCGCTGCTGGCCGACGTCGGATGTGGGTGGGTACTGCTCGGTCATTGGGAGATCCGCCGTCGCACAGGCGAGACCGATGCGGACGTCAACCGCAAGTTGCACGCGGCGTTCCGGGCCGGGCTGCGCCCCATCCTGCTGGTAGGAGAGGCAGCTATGGGGCGGGGGCGGGCTGAGGAATCGCTGGTGGCGCGGCTGCCCGATCTGCTCGCCGGCTGTGAGCCGGAGCAGGTAACCCAGATGGCCGTGGTCTACGAGCCGGAGTGGACGATTGGAGTGCAGGAGCCAGCTTCGCCTGATACCGTCACGGCTGGCTGCGCCTTCATCCGGCGGTGGATCGGCCGCAGATACGGGCCTGGTGTAGCAGAAGAGGTGCGGATCATCTATGGTGGCAGCGTAGCGCCGGAGTACGCCGAGGGGCTACTGGCCTCGCCGCAGGTGGACGGGTTGGGAGCAAGCCGCAAAGGGCGCGACCCAAGCGCCTTCGCTGAGATCGTGCGGCTGATTGCAGTGGCCAAAGGGCTGACGTAGGCGCGTGATTCCGCGACAGGCCTAAGTACAGCAAGGCATAGATTCGTTCCGAGTTCCCCGTTCGCCACGCCGCTGA
>JBHIET010000121.1:0-6761 GCA_046760785.1 Anaerolineae bacterium
CGGCGCTCCCGCTCGACACCTAACTGTGGAAGGATTTCCGCCCACGTGTACTAGCTACATCCACCGAGTGAGAGGTGGTTGGTCAGGGGGTGGGCGCCACCACGGTGAAGCTGCCATCCCTGCTGGTCACGGGGAGTGCAACACCGTCCGCGTTTGCAAGGAGCACTGTGTCGAATGCGACAGCGTAGGTGCCAGGCGCCTCACCCGTGAGGGTGAAAGTGACCACAGAGCAATCTCCGGTGAGGGATGACTTCGGAGGCATTCGTGCGGCGGCGAAGTCAATCTGGTGATCGGTAGTCCGCGATTGGACGATGAAGTCGCTGGCGCACGTCCCTGGGACGGGTCCACCAGCGCTCAGGCCATCGTCATAGGTCAAGTGGACCTCGACACCGTAGAGGCCGGTCGCGTTCGTGATGTAAATGGTGACGGAGATTGATTCGCCTTGCACAACCGTCGCGTTTTCCGGGATCAGGCTGACCGAGGCGGGATGGGCCAGCAGCGCCAGCCCGGCAATCGTGACCCCCACGACTATGTCCCTGCGCTCGGCCCGGTCGCTCAGCACAATGGCAATCAGCCCCAGGACGATTAGTAACGGTAGAACGACATTCGCGGCTATCAGACCGATGAAACCCAATGACACAGCCTACTCCTCCGCCTCGAAAGGGACGACGCCTTCCGGTGACAGTTGGCGGACTTTTAGCTCGGCCTGGTCCAGTTGGGTGTTGCAATGTGCGACCAGCGCCTGCCCGCGCTCGAAGAGTGCCAGGCTCTCCTCCAGCGCAAGCCCCCCTGCCTCCAGTTTGCGAACCGTCTCTTCCAGTTCGGTGAAGGCCTGCTCGAAGGTCAGGTTCTCAATCTCATTCATATCGAAATCATCCCAGCCGTGGCTTGGCCAGCACCTCCATCACGCGCAGGTCGAAGAACTGCTGCGCGTTGGCGGGGACCAGGACGACGGCGGTGTCGGCCCCCCGGCTGGTGCCAGCGATAGCGATACAGGGTTCTCCTACCCGCACCAGGCCGGCATCGGCGGCCATCACGGTGATCTCCAGACACACCTTCATTCCCTCCCCGAAAGTACGCAGGGTGTAAGCGATGATCTCGTCGGTTAAGTAGGTACCCAGTTTCTTGCGCACCGCCCGGTTGACTCCGCCAAAGGCGTGCTGGCAGGTGAGGACCTTCGCGCCAGCGGCCTCGATGGCGGCGCGGTTCTCCTCCGTCAGCTCCTGGGTATTTGGCTCGCGGAAGCCGGCGGAGTGGGTCACGACGACGACGTCATATCCCCGGAACAGCTTCGCGGCCTGGACGCCGGTCTCCCCCCGCGTGCTGGCGACCAGCACGGTGCGGATGCCCAATTCGTCGGCCCGCCGCCTGGCGACCTCCAGCGTGCGGGTGACGTTCTGCGGGCCGGGTTTGTCGAAGTACACGGAGTGGACGGTGATCTCAGACATCACTTTTCCTCCTCTTTCCTGCTTCTTGCATCTGCTGTTGCCTCAAATTCTCCATCGGTGACACGGATGCCGAGCGCGTCTCCCGGCGCGACCTGGGCCACCGAGCGCACGACGGCCCCCGTCCCTTGGTGACGCACGATGGCGTACCCTCGCTCCAACGTCCCCAGCGGGCTGACCCCAGCCAGTCGCCCGACCAGTCCGCCCAGTCGCTCGCGATGCAAGGTCAGGCTGTGATGTACTGCCGCCTCCGCACGACCCAGCAGGTCGTCCACCCGCTGGCGGGCCTGGGCCAGTTGGGCGGCGGGGGAAAGATGCTTCAGCGCTCGCACCTGCTCGGCCAGCCTCCAGCGCCGCTCCTCAATGGCCCCCTGCAGCGTTGCCACCAGCGTCGCCGAGAGCCCCGCCACCTGCGCGCGCAGTTCCGCGCGGTCGGGGGTGGCCAGCTCGGCAGCGGCGGATGGGGTGGGGGCACGCACGTCGGCGGCGAAGTCGGCCAGGCTGAAGTCGGTCTCGTGCCCCACGCCGCAGATGACCGGGATGCGAGAGGCGGCGACGGCGCGGGCCACTCGCTCGTCGTTGAAGGCCCACAGGTCCTCCAGGCTGCCGCCACCACGGGCGACGATGACGACGTCCACGTCGCCCCGAACGTTGAGGGCTTCGAGCGCGGCGACGATCTGCGGAGGGGCCGCGTCTCCCTGCACCTGCGTGGGCGAGAGCAGCACTTCGGCCAGCGGGTAGCGGCGGCTCAGCACGTTGAGGATGTCGCGCAGTGCAGCGGCGGCCGGGGAGGTGACGACGCCGATGCAGCGGGGGAAGCAGGGCAGCGGCCGCTTGCGCTCCAGGGCGAACAATCCCTCAGCCTCCAAGCGCGCCTTGAGCCGCTCGAATTCCAGGTAGAGATTGCCAACGCCAGCCGGTTGGATTTGATCCACGTAGAGTTGATAACGGCCGCCGGCCTCGTAGACGCTCACCCGTCCGTGGGCCAGCACCAATTCGCCGCCTGCGGGCAGGTAGTTTTGCACCTCGGCGATGCTGCGCCACATCACACAGCCGATCTGGGAACCTGCATCCTTGAGCGTGAAGTAGCAGTGGCCGGAGGAAGCGCGGCTGAAGTTGGAGACCTCCCCCTCGACCCACACGTCGCTCAGTGTGGGCTCGTCCTCGATGAGACGGCGGATGTAGCCGGTGAGTTGGCTGACGGTGTAGGGCTCGGAGAAGGTCGAGCCGCCCGAATTGCTGAAGAGGCTGAGTTGCTCGGACATAGTGGAGATATGATAGCGCAGCGATGTGAAGGTGTCAAGTGGGACTGCCACATGAATCCCGCAATTGCGGTGTCACGTCTGTACAACGGGCAACGTCAGCAGCGCGTGGGTGACGACGAGCACGTCCAGTTCCTCCCCCAACTCGGCCGCCGCCAGCGACAGCGCCTCCTCCATCGTCGCGGCCGGGGTCATTTTGCAATCCCGCACCACGTCCGGGCGCTCACTGCCGACGATGACCACCCGCGCTTCCTCCAACACCTTCGCCATCACGAACGCCCGCTGCTGGCCGGGCGGGTAGCCGTGGGCGCGTCCGTCGTCCAGGATGAACCGGACGTCGGGCGCGTCCCGCATAGCGGCGAGGAAGCGCTGCTCGCCCACCCCTTCTCCGGCCCCCTCCTGGCAGCGGGCGGGGATGATGAGGAACCCCCCAGGGCGTACCACGGGGGTCGGCGCGAAGAAGAGGTAGGAGGCGGCGCGGCTGGCCTGGTAGAGGTTGCCGTCCTTGGGGAAACCCACCCCACCGATGACGACGTCGTACCGATGGGGGATGGGCACCTCGTAGATGGAGCGGGCGAACTCGACCAGGCGGGCGTGGGTCTCCACCGGCTCGCCGGCCTTTACGCAGACGACCCGCTTCTCGTCGTCCAGCACGACGTTGAGGATGAAGCGCAGTCCCGCGCGGCGGGCTGCCTCGGTGATCGCCTCATGGAAGGGGTTGCCCTCGATGCGGCCCAGCCGGGTGCCGGGGTGGTCCACGAAGGCCGGGCCGTGGGTGTAGGCGATGAGGGGTTCCCCTGCTGCTCCCACCGCCACCGTCTTCCGCCCGCCGGAGTAACCGGCGTACTGGTGCGGCTCCACCAGCCCGGTGGCGATCAGCAGGTCCGCCTCCACCGCCGCCCGGTGAGCCGAGACCGGCACCCCCTGTCCTGAGCCTGTCGAAGGGCCGCCGGGGGTGATGCCCAAATCCACCAGCGCGGCGGGGTTCTGCGGCTCGTTATCAATCACGCGGTAGCGGTCCACCACCGGTCGGCCCAGCTTGGCGGCCTTCTCCTCAGGCGTCGAGGGCCGGTGCATGCCGATGCCGCAGAGGAGGGTGACGTCGGCGTCGCGCACCCCGGCGGCCTCCAGTTCCCGCAGCAGCGCGGGGACGAGGAGATGGTCGGGGCTGGCGCGGGTGATGTCGGTAAAGACGATGCAGACCCGGTCGCCGGGGCGGGCCAGTTCCCGCAGCGGCGGGGTGCCGACGGGGTGGGCCAGCGCGTCGGCGATGGCGGCCTCCACATCGGCGATGGGCGGCACCTTTTTCGATTCCACCACCGTGCCGCGCATGCCGGGTGGCAGATCAAATCTGATTTCACCTTTGCCATAGGGTACAGTGTACATCTCTCTCCCTCACCCCACTACCCGGAGGGCATCAACGGTCTGCTCGTTGCTCTCTCTTGGGGACATCGTGCAGCGCGATGTAGTCCAAACCCGGCACGCGGGCCTCGATACGGTTGATCGCTGTCGAGGCTCCAGCAGCAGCCGTCGGCTGCGAATGCAGCGCGGATTATACTCCAACAGCACCGCTTGCACAAAACGCCAACCCTTTGGCAGGATCAGGGCAGCGTTGCTACCCGGCATCGAGGCCGATGATCTGGCCGTCTACCGGGCTCTGCGGTGCAGGCAAAGACGCCACTACCCGCACAACTGTCCCCTTCCCTGGTGCCGATTCCACCTCCAGCCGCCCGCCTATGGAATCCGCCCGCTCCGCCGCGCCTAGCAGCCCCAGACACCCCCGGCGGGCCAACAGGATCCAGCGGTCGGGCACCTCGAAGCCGCAGCCATCGTCGCTGATTTCCAGCAAGATTCGCTCTTCGTCCAGATAGAACCGGATCAGCACACAACCGGCGCCGGCGTGTCGCATCACGTTGCTGAGCGCTTCCTGGTAGATGCGGAACAGCGCCAGCCGCACCCTCTCCGGCAGCGTTTGCCCGTCGTGCATCAGGTCCACCTGTACCTCCAATTCCGGGTGTGCTTCCTGAAAGCGGCCGGCGTGAGAGCGAATGGCTGCTGCCAGGCCGAAGGGAGCCAGCGCCGGCGGCCGCAGTTCCCGGCACAGGGCCCGCAGTTCGCCAATCACCTGCAGCAATTCCCCTTGCAGTGCTGCCAGCCGCATCCGGCTTGTGTCATCGTCTATTTCCTCCGTTATGGCGCCCAGCCGGAGGCGCAGGCCCTGCAAATCCTGCACCGGCCTATCGTGGAGTTCCCGCGCCAGTTGCAACCGTTCTGCTTCTCGGCTCTCCGCCAGCCGTCGCCGTGCCTCAGCCAGTTCATCCCGAGCCCGTTGCACTTCCACCAACCGGGCGCGCAGCGTTTCTATCAAGGCCACGTTCTCGGCCGCCACCGCCGCCTGCCCCGCCAGCGGGGCCGGGCCACCGTAGTCAGGTAGCGGGCCAGCGCGCCCTCCATCGGCAGTCGCAATTTCTCCAGTTCCTCGGTCCCGTAGCCAAAACTACCACGGGGGATCAATGCCGCTCCTTTGGGCCACAGCAGCGCCGCCGCCTGGAAGCGCAGGGTGCGTGCGGTGTCCAGCAGCCACCCGCTCAACCGCTCCAGGTCGAGGGCGCGGCTCAATTCCCGGCTGGTCTCCCGCACCACCGTGCGGTAATCGTACCAGCCGCCGTAGAAGAGACGGTCCACCCAACGCTGCAGCCGCGCCCGCAGCGGGCTAAAGAGCGCGGCCACCACCAGCGCCGGCACGGCGCCGGCCAGGGGACGGCTCCAGGGCACAGCAGGCAGCAACAGGTCCAGGCCCAGGAAGAGCAGGCCGTAGAGGCCCAGAAGCAGCGCGGTGAGGAGGAAATAGACCAGGCTGCGGTTGAGGAGCAGGTCAATGTGGCCCAACTCCCCCTGATGGACGGCGTAGGCGTAGGAGATGGGGAGCAGGATCAAGAAGGGAAAGGTCCAGACGTAATCCACCAGGGGGAAGCCCCGCAGCAGTTCGGGCAGGAAGGAAAGGGAGAGCAGAGGGAGCAGGCTGAACAGCATGCCCGCGATGAGCAGCCGTCGCCGCCTTTGGGCTTGCAGCGTGGCTGTGCGCCGGGCGCGGAAGAGGAGGGGCAGCGCCACCAGCAGCGTCAGGGCCACAAACAAGCGCCTCGCCACCCACAATGACATCGGCCACAGTGGGTCCGCTGGGAGTAGTGTCAGCAGGAGATAGGCCAGGGCCAGGAAACCAGCCACGCCATAGGCCAGCCGTAGGAGCGGGCGGCGATAGCGAGGTGCCAGAGGATCGGGGAAACAGGCGCAGAAGTGCAGAGTCAGGGGGGCAAGGAGGAGCAGGAGGAGGCTGAAAAACCAGATGGCCCACTCCAGTCGGACGGTGGAGAGGTCACCGGCGGCCAGCATGCCGGCCGCCGCCTGGCTCAGGAGGAAGAAAAGGCGGGTTATGCTGTGGAAGGGGCGCAGCGCCCAGACGACGAGGCCCACCAGCCAGAAACTAAGCCCCACCAGCAGCGGTTCCAGGCGCATGGCCCGCGCCCGGGGCGGGGGAACCACCAGCGTGATGGGGATCGTCAACTGCCGCTCCGCCCGCTGCAACGTGAGCAGCACCTGGTCGCCTGCCCGCTTGCCCCGGTACAGGGGGTAAACACTGGCCAGAGGTATCCCATCCAAGGCCAGGATCCGATCCCCCGCCTGGATGCCTGCCCGGGCCGCCGGCCCATCTACATCAACGGCCTCGATGTGACCGGTCTGCACCGACCACTGCATGCCATCGTACGGAAAGGACCACAAGACGAGTGCAGCCCAGATGGTCAAGGCCAGTGTGGCCAGGGAGATGACGAGGAAGGGGAAGTAGGGCCAGATGCCCGGCCGGTGTGCCAGCATTTCACGTACGCTCATCGCTCACCCCCGCGCCACAGGCCCGGGAGTGGAGCAGACTTTCCAGTCTGCTGGCAGGTTCGAAAGCCTGCCCCACAGTGCGTATGCTCATCGCTCACCCCCGCGCCATAGGGCCCGGGAGTGGAGCAGACTTTCCAGTCTGCTGGCAGGTTCGAAAGCCTGCCCC
>JBHIET010000122.1:0-6747 GCA_046760785.1 Anaerolineae bacterium
GCGGCCCTTGCATCTCGGGTTCGTTGGAGATCTCCCAGTGGCGGATGGGGTAGGCTAGGCCGGGCATGTCGCCTGCGCCGTCTCCGTCATAGCGCTCGACGAGCGCGGTGAGCCAGGCAGCGTAGGCGGCGGAGTCGCAGGGCGAATACAGGAGATCGCCCAGCTCAGGAAAAGCACCCTCGGCCCTGGGTTGATCGGCGTGGCAGGCCTCTTGATCCCACCGGGCAAACGGCCAGACTGTGGCCAGGATGGCGAGCCGCTGCTGCTGGGCGCCTGCCACCAACCGGTCTGGCCGCTCCCAGTCGTACGCGCCGGGCCGGGTCTCGACCTGCCCCCAGATGAACGGGCCGGGATGCGGTCGAATCCACGCCCCCGCCAGGTTGACCGGCTCGCGGCCGCCCACCAGCCGGCCAAAGTGGGAGGCGCCCACGTCGGCCGGCCACTCGAGCGGGATGGGTACAGCCGCCGACATCGCCGTCGGCTCGGTGGAGGGGGTAGGCGCGGGCGGCATTGTTGTCGGTTCGACCTGCTCAGGCGGCGTTGCGCCGGCGCCCCACCCGCAGGCCGGCATCAGCAAAAGCAGAATCAACAAGAATGCCCGGCGCACATCCTCAACGCTCCGTTTCGACATGATAGTTCGTTCCTTCGACCTAGACCGTAATCGTTCCGTGTTCGACCGTGTTGTACACCGCGATGCCATAGTCCTGAAACTGCTCGATCGCGCCTTGCACGTCGCATAGCGGGTGCGCCTCGTTGGTGAGAAAGGCATGTGTGGGGCTGGTTACTTCAACGAACGCTGCGGGATTGTCGTGCAAACACCCGTGGTGGTTGGCCTTGAGCAGCTCCACGTCGAGTTCCGCGGCGTGGCGCTCCGAAAGGGACCGCAGCCCGGCGGGGCCGAGATCGCCGCCACTGAAAAAGTCAACGCCCGAGCGGTTGGAGACAATGCCGGTCAGCGAGTTGTTGTCCTCGTTTTCGCCCTCGAAACCCGACGCCGGGGGATGAAGCACCGCGATGGTCAAATTGTCCATCTCGATCACGTCGCCGTCACTGACGTTGACCAGCGGAATGCCCGCCCTGTTGATATGCTCCATGAGAGCGGCGAATTGCTCGTTGTCGGAGGCATATCCCGTGTACAGGAACTGCTCTATCGCAAAGTAGTCGATGACGTCGTCAAAGCCCCTGAAGTGATCGCCATCCGGATGGGTCAGAATCGCTCGGTGGATGGTCTCGACGCCCAGGCTGGTTAGATGCGTCCTCACGGCATGGTTGGGGTCGAAGGGGCCGGCGTCAATGAGCACGTAACGTCCTCCTGCAGAGCGGATGAGAACGGCGTCGCCGTGGTCCAGTTCGATGAACCAAATGGTGTAGGTATCGTCGCCCTCAGGCGTTGCCTCCGCGCCGACGCCCGGTTGGGCAGTAGGGGGGAGTTCGGGAAAAGCCTCGATGTACTCGAACAACAGGGGCAGCGATGGGCCCAGGTTCTCTGCCGTACGAGGGGTGCAGTGGGAATCGTTCTCGTCCACGCAGCCGCTGAACATGCCGTGTCCCGCGCCTTCCTCTCGAATCAGAGCATCCACCTGACCTCCGTGGCTTTCGAGGTAAGGGCGCATGTCCTCTTCCATCACATCGCACGTCATCCTGCCGGGGTCCACCGTGGAGACGTCGTTCTGGCCGCACCACATCCAGAAGCGTGCGCCGGCCAGGGCATCGGCGGGGGCGTCCCGCAGCGTTGGATAATCCAGGCCGGAGCAGCCCGAGTCGGCGATGAAAGCGGCAAAGAGCCGGTCGCCCGCCTGGTCGCGGATCGCTACCGGGAAGCTTTGGGCTGCCCCCCTGGAAAAGCCGTGGTAGAAGACGTCGCTGCCGGCGATTGGGCAGTGGGCTTGCAGGTCGTTCAGGCCGGCTTCCAGGTTCTGATAGATGACTTCGTCGTCATCGTACTCCTGCACCTGGGGATCGTAGAACTGCAGGGCCACCAGCGCCCACGAGTGTGCCGGCGAGGAGGTCTGATACCAGTGGTTCAGCATCCACTCTGCACACCCGCCGGTGCCGTGGAGCGAGACGATGACCTTGCGATCCGTGACGGTCTCCCAGTCGTCGGGGAACAAGGCGAGATAGTAGCGGCCATCGCCGACGGGGAAGACGCCGCCCCCGCGCTCGAAAAGCTCGTCTCGGAAAAAGGACCACGTAGGGCAGGCGATGGGAACCGTCAGTTCCTCGCTCGAGGCGAGCCATTGCCGGCATTCCTCCATCGTTGGCTCTGCCAGGGTGGGAGGTGTGGCTGCCGGCGTCGCTGTCGCCGTCGGCTCTGCGGCAGGAGCCTGGGTCTGTGGGGCTGCGGTAGCGCCGCCACCATCACGGCCCGCAGTCCTGCCTCTACAGCCCAGCAACACCATGGGCAGAAGCATCAGTAAGGTCAGCAGACAAAGGGTACGTTTCGGGTGTCTCATTTTTCACCTCCTGGGCAACACCTCTGCTGTGAAAAACACTTTTACGGCGCCAATCGAAGGAAAATCTCTATCGCTTCTTCGTGGTATTGGGGATGCACGAAGAAGCCATCATGCCCGGCCTCCAGGTCCTCCACCAGTTGCTCCACCACGCCGCCGAATTTGGGAATCACCTCGGCGGTGTGATGCATGATTTTTGCCTGTGATTTCCCGGCGTAGAGGCAGAAATGCCTGCCTTCGAAGGCATCATCGCCGTACACGCCGTTGTACAGATCGGTGGTGAACGCTCCGTTGACGCGGTCGAGATAAGCCAGTTGAAAACTGATTTCAGACCCCAGACTCCAGCCGCGGCAGGCGCATTTATCCAGTTGGGCGTTGTATTTGTAGGCCATGTACTGCAAAGCAGTGTTGATAAAAGCGTAGACCTGCTCGGCGGAGTACATCTGCTCGCCCACGCCGGTCCACCATTGGATGGCGACCACGGCATAGCCGTACTTGCGGGCGAACTCTAACTCCTGCGCCATCTGGAAATACGAACTGCCGGTGTGGCCGTGAGCGAGCACCATCACCCGCCGCGTCGCCATGTCTTCGTAGCCGTCGGGAACCCAGACCACGAAGAAGGTGTGCATCGGCTCCAGGTTGACGATTTTTGCCCCGGCGGCGATGACATCGTTGTAGGCGTTCGTGTCATCCTTATACATCCCCAGGATGTCGTCGTCGGTTTCCACCAGTTCCGATACGGCAATCGCTCCACTCCCTGGGGTGGGCGTGCTCTCGGCAGGGGATGGCGAGGCGGTGGGGTGGGCAGGAGGCTGTCTGGTCGCGGGCGCGCTGAGACTGCACGCCAGGGTCGATGTCACAAGTATCGTGAGTGCAAAGGTCAAGCGTTTCATAGTTCTTTCCCTATCTCCGGCGGTTACGGATTGACAATGACTAACTGCACAGTATACGCCCCGATCTCGGCGGCGGGCGTCTCCAGGGCAAGGGTCTGCATTTCGTCGCCGGCAGGGCTGACCTGGTGTAGCGTCGCGCCTCCGGCGAGGTCGTGGCCGGCGAGCCGGGCCTGCCAAGAGATGGCTGTGTCGGTGGGGTTGGCGATCAGCAAGGCGACCTCGCCGCGCTCGTCCTGCCCGGCCAGCGCCCACAGAGCTTGCCCTGAGCCTGTCGCAGAGCCGCCGTCGGCGGCGGTCACGCCGAGACGCTGTGGGTGGGCGGCCATCTCGGCCCAGAGCGAAAAGGCCAGCGCGATCGGTTTGGCGCGCCCGTCGGGGTAGAACAGGCCCATGTTGCCGCTGAGTTCGTTCCCACGGTAAAAGGTCGAAGCGGCCACCCCTTCTTCTTGCAGGGCGATCCAGGCGGCGGTCATCAGAGAGGCGCTGCGGGCGGTGTTGCGCACTTCATCCGTCTCGTCCTCGCCCTGCATGGCCGTGTTCCACTCGGTGATGTGGCTCTCGGCCCCGGTGTAGCCGTGGGCGTCCAGTTGCTGGCGGTAGAAGGCAGCCAGTTGCGCATAGGTGGCCGCGTTGCTGCTATAGACGTGCCAGGAGAGGAAATCCAATGGGGTGTCCTGTTGCTGCAAGTAGTCCAGAAAGTGTTGGGTGTACGGCTCTCCCTCCGGGGTCAGCGAGTCGCCGGGGGAAACCAGCCCCGGGCCGCCGACCATTAGGTGGGGAAACTCGGCCTTGAGGGCCACTGCCGTCCGGGCGAACAGCTCGTAGAATTCGCGCGGGGTGGCGTCCCAGAACTGCTCAAAGTTGGGCTCGTTCCAGATTTCGACGTAGCGCAAAGGGATGCCCGCCTGGCGGCTGATTTCGTCATAGTGGCGCACGACCTCGACGGCGGCCTGCGTCCAGTTGTCGGGATTGACGGGGGCGCGTCGCTCCAGCCCACGCACGGCCCACGAATCACCCAGGCGCAGGTACGGCTCAAAGCCTCCCTCCACGATGGCCGCAAAAACCCGGTCGCTGGCCGCGAAATCATAGGAGGCCGGATCGTGGGGGTCGGCGCTTTGGTCGGGATACATGATTGCCATGTCCAGCGGGCCGCCCAGATCGTGGGTGCGGATCATGGTCACGCCGATGGTGCGGTATTGCTCGGTCAACGCCGGGTTGCCGCTTCCTCGGTCGGCGGGGAGCGGCCCGCCGTTTACGCCCAGCAGCGGGCGGATGAGCACCCCGGTGGGGGCCGTGTCCACGGTAAGCAGGACTTGTTCGGGCGCGGTGGGGGATGGCATGCTCGCCGGGCTCGGCGTGGCTTCCTGCAGGACGCCTCCGCTCAGCGAGCAGGCCAGTGTCGTACAGAGAAAGAGTACCGCAATGCCAAATCGCTTGATCATCTCCGGCTCCCTATCGTTCCGCAGCCACCCAATCCGCGAAGAGCAACGTCACGGGGTTGGTCTGGCTGACCGCGTAGCCTAAATCCTGGGTGTTGATCACCTCACGCACGCTCTTTGTGGCCTCGTCCACCAGTTTGAGCCGCCCGACGTAATCGGTGCTGTAGACATCGTAGGCGAGCACGTCGCCTGCGGGCGACCAGCCGATGGTGGTGATCTTGCTCTCGGGTTCGCTGACCAGGACGGTGGGCGAGCGCCCATCTTTGTCGTAGCGTTCGATGCTGGCGTCTATGTAGCCGGGGTAGCAGCCGCCGTGGTCGGCCAGGGCGAGGGCGAACGCCGAACTGTCCGCTTTCCAGGCGGCATCGATCACGGAGCCGCGCTGATCCCGGTACTCTTCGATGGTGTTGCGCTCCAGGTCCAAAACCCACAGGTGATGCGAGGCTAGGGTCACGCAGGGACTATCCAGGGCGACTGCAAAGATGTCCTTGTAGGCGATCAGCCGGGTCTCGTCGGGGGAGATGGCGAAGGAGGCGTAGGCAAAATCGCCCCCTCGCGGGAAGAAGGCGTCCCAATCCAGCGCATCCCAGTCGAAATCCGGGAAGAGCGTGCGAAAGTCGGTCACCGCGCCGGTGTCGAGCGAGACCTTGACGAACGCGAAGCCGTCCCCTTCTCTGGTCAGGGTGTAGAAAGCGTTGCCGTCGGCGGAGAAATCCCCCAGGCTGGTGAACAGCTCACGGTTGTAGCGGCCGGCCAACACGGTCGTCTCCGCGCCGCTCGCCAGGTTGACGATCACCAGGCTGGAATCGGTGGCGAAGGGGTCGAACCGGCCGAGGTCCACACCGGTCGGGCTCTGGCCGCGAGCCGCTCTATCCGTCAGGGGATAGAGCAGGTACCGGTTGCCGGGCGCTGTGGAGACGTCTCCGGGGAACTTGCTCCCCGCGGAGGGAGCGATCGCTACCGGGTTGCCGCCGGCAAAATCCGCTCCCCACAGCGTCTGGCCGTCCACGTCCCAGTTGAACATCTGGACGCCCATGCTCTCGACCAGCGGGTCGTTGGGGGTGCTGATGTAGAAATACCGATCCTGCATCTTAGACGTGACTTTGCTGGTGGGATTGTCCTTCAGCTCCAGGACGACGTTCCCGCTGCCGTCGGGTTGGACGTGGCCGGCATTGAGAAAGCGCAAGAAATTGAAGGTGTGGCAGGTCGTGCCGCCCGCGTCCTGACTGGTGACGGTGTTTTCGGTGACGTGGTACAGAAGGCGGTATGCCCCTTCCGCACGTTCGGGCGTGGCGGTGGGTGGGGCGGGGCTGGCGGCGCGCTCCGGCGTCTCCTGGGCCGGGGCGCAATCCTGCGGGCAGTTCTGCGCGTTCTCCGGCCCGTCGCACACGCCGTCGCCGCAGCGTTGTTCGCTTTGCCGGGTCGGTGTGGGTGGCGCGACGGTCTCGCCCCCGCCACCGGGCAGGCCGCCGAGCGAGCAGGCCAGGCTGAATGTCAAAAGTAGGGCTATGGAAATCGTTGTGCGTTTCATGTCGTTTGTCTCCTGTTCTGTGATTTTCTTCCCTACAGGTTCGCAAGTCCGGCTCCTGCGGTGATGTCGCTTCGCTCGTCCTGTAAGGTGTCAACGGAACTAGGTTCCTCTCGTGAACTACCGATCTGGGAAAGACTCGATGTACTCGAACAACACAGGGGCGGGCGATAGGCACCGTCAAACTCTGGCTCGAGGCGAGCCATTGACGACATTCCTCCATCGTCGGCTCTGTGGCAGGGGCTTGGGTTGCGGTAGCGCCATCACTATCACGACTCGCAGTCCTGCCGCTTCTGCCCCTACAGCTCAGCAACACCAGGGGTAGAAGCACCAGTAGCGTCAACGGACAGAGTGCGTTTAGAGTGTTTCGTTTTTTGTTTCCTTGGAGAGCCTTTCGCAATTCAAACTGCCAGACTGCGGAAGTCTCGAAGGTGCTC
>JBHIET010000123.1:0-6370 GCA_046760785.1 Anaerolineae bacterium
CCGTGCCTACTCAGTGGCTCTCTGTGTCCAGGTCGGAATAGCCTGAGTTGTTACAAATCTCCTCGCCCTTTCGCTCTGTCCCGGTCGAGCCACAGGCGAGCGACGGCATCGTCCAACCCCGCCGGGCGAATGTCCTGAATGTTCAGTTGGAGCTGCCGCTGGTCGTTCCACTCGTTGACCTCTAGGTGGTAGACGACGTCCACCCGGTCGGGCAGTTTACCGGCCCACTCCCCTTGCCGGAAAGCGATGCCGTCCCAGGTCACCTGGCCGTCAGAAAGTGTGAGTTTGAGGTGCTTTCCTCCATCCCCCACAGCCCGTTGACTTTGGACGTGGACATTTCGGCTGAGGAAAAGGGGGTGGGGATTGGCATAGCCGCACGGCTCCAGTTGAGCCAACTCCCGCTGTAATTCCCACGACATCTGAGATAGCTCGACCTCTGCGTCCACGGACAGGACGGGGGTCAGTTCAACGCCGCTCAGTCGCTCGGCGGCCAGCTTCCGCAGCCGGTCGGCCAGTTCGTCCAGATGTTCGTTGGGAACAGTGAAGCCGGCGGCGGCGGCGTGCCCGCCGTGGCGGATCAGCAGATCGGCGCATTGATCGAGCGCGGCGGTGATGTGGAATTCCGGGATGGAACGACAGGAGCCCCGGCTGGCTTCCTCACCTACTTCGACGACGACGGCAGGGCGGTAGAACTCGTCAACTAATCGGCTGGCAACCAGACCCACAACGCCGGCCAGGAAGTCGGGGGCGGCGGCAAAGAGGAGAGGCCCTTCGCCTGCCGTGTCGAGGGCCAGTTGGCGGGCCTGTTCCTGAGTCTCGAGTGTGAGTTGCTGACGCTCGCGGTTCAACCGGCCCAGTTCTTCGGCCAGTCGTTCAGCCTCGGCAGGATACTTGGTCTCCAGTAGTTGATAGGCGATCTTGGCGTGAGCCAGCCGCCCGGCGGCGTTGAGTCGTGGCCCCAGTATGTAACCTATGGCGGTGGCGTCCACCTGCCCAGGCTTGAGGCCAGCCTGACGGCAGAGCGCCTCGACGCCCAGCCGCTCCATGCAGTTGATGCGCGCCAGTCCCCGGTGCACCAGCGTTCGGTTCTCACGCAGCAGAGGCACCAGGTCGGTTATGGTCCCGAGGGCAACCAGGTCCAGCAGATCTTCTTCCTCCAGACGCACCTCCTGCCCGGTCACCGGAGTTTGGTGGTGGCTGCGCAGCAGGGCCTGGGCGAGTTTGTAGGCGATGCCTGCTCCGGCCAGTTCACCAAAGGGGTAGCGACTGTCAGGCCGTTTGGGATCAATCACGGCCACAGCTTTGGGCAGTTCATCGCCGACGGAGTGATGATCGGTGATGATGACATCCAGACCCAGCCGACTAGCGTGAGCAACCTCTTCGACCGCACGCACGCCGCAATCCACGGTGACGATGACGCGAGTACCATCGCGCGCCAGTTCGGTCAGTGCCTCCTCATGCAGGCCGTATCCCTCGTCCACGCGATGGGGGATGTAGGGACGCACGTGGCCTCCAAGCGCTCGCAGGGTCTGGATCAAGAGCGCCGTGGCAGTGACCCCGTCAGCATCGAAGTCGCCATATACGGCGATGGGCTCGCCGGCACGCACTGCCTGTCGCAGGCGGGTGACGGCGGCGTGCATTTCCTCGAGGTCGAAGGGGTTGGCCTCGCCGCCCTCGCCGCTGAGGAAAGTGGTCACCTCGGCCGGCTCGATGACACCGCGGTTGTAGAGCAGCTGTACGATCATGGGGTGCAGGTAGGGGAAGCGAGCGATGTGGCTGGGTGGGGCAGGTGGTGCGACTTGCCAGTGTTTTGGGTTCAGGGGCATTGTAAACTCCGTTCCAGGGAGACCCGAAGGGTCATTAAGACCCTTCGGGTCTGAATGGTGGTATATTACCACAACGTGGGCAAAAGGAAAAGCCCTTCGCCGTTAAGGAGAAGGGCCTCCCCGCGTCTCGTTCTGGTAGGGTCTATGCCCAGCCCTGGTTTCTCACGAAGTTGGAGATGACCGGTACCTCGACCCATTCACCCTGGTATGCTTTAATGGCTACATAGATAGCGTAGATCGCACCTACCACCCACAGACATCCCACGGTTATAGTGCCGACTATGTACCACACTACGCTATAGGCCAGGGAGTTGACTGCGTGGTACTTGATGAACGGACGGCTCTTCTTATCTTCCATCAGTAGCACAATAATCGCTACAGGCCATAAGAGCCAGCTCAGCAGTGCCCACAGTTTGTCATCATCGGTAACCTCTCCGCCGCCTACCGGCGTACCAACCATTTCCTCTGCCATTTTGTCTTACCTCCTTTTAGTGCATACTGGATTTGGTGAAGCACCCACGTGTCGCGCTTCACAGCCGGAGCTTATTTGCTATTGTAGCAGAGTATGGAAGTGATGTCAACTACGCTGTGCGCGCTGCTGTCATGAGCCGTCGCTTTGATGAACTGTGGCAGAGAGCTTACCTCTCGCCATAGAATTGAAATGCACCTGGCGGGAACGTTTCCTCGCTTCCTTGACACCCTCCATCAGCGTGGTACAATCCTCCCAGCTCCTATGTTGAAAACTGCGTGGAGCAAAGGAGCAGAAAGTTGAGCGAGCCATATTACGACGTTATCCGACCCCACGGCGGCGTACTGGTAGACCGCGTGCTGCGCGGCGAAGTGCGGAAGGCAGTGCGGGAGCGGGCCGAACAGATGGTCAGGGTCCCACTGGGCCGGATGGGCCTCTCCGACCTGGAACTCGTCGCTACCGGTGCCCTCAGCCCCCTCACCGGCTTCATGCGCAGGGCTGACTATGACCGTTGCGTAGAGGAGATGCGCTTGGCTAACGGCCTGGTCTGGTCCATCCCCGTCACGCTGGCTGTAGAGAAGGACTTGGCCGATCGCCTGACTGAGGGCCAGGAGGTGGCCCTCTGTGAGAAAGGGCGCGTCCTGGCAGTGATGGAGGTGGCGGAGAAGTACTCCTACGACCGGCAGGTCAAGGAGCGGGAAGCCCGCGAGGTCTACCGGACTACTGATGAGGCCCACCCCGGCGTGGCCCGGCTTTACCGTCAAGGTGAGGTACTCCTGGGCGGCGACGTATGGCTGGTGGACTGGCCCGGCGCGGTCAAGACCGAGTTCCCCGAACTGCGCCACACCCCCGCCGAGACCCGGCGCATGTTCGCCCGGCGGGGCTGGCGTAGCGTCGTCGGCTTCCAGACTCGCAACCCCATCCACCGCGCTCACGAGTACATTCAGAAGACGGCTCTGGAGATCGTGGATGGCCTGTTCCTTCACCCCTTGGTCGGCGAGACCAAGAAGGATGACATTCCTGCCGATGTGCGCATCGCCTCCTACCAGGCCATCCTGCGCGACTACTACCCCGCCGAGCGGGTGCTTCTGGGTGTGTTCCCGGCCGCTATGCGCTACGCCGGCCCCCGCGAGGCCATCTTCCACGCCATCGCCCGCAAGAACTACGGTTGCACCCATTTCATCGTGGGGCGCGACCACGCTGGCGTGGGCAAATACTACGGCACCTACGATGCCCAGAATATCTTCGACGATTTTCCGCCAGAGGACATCGGCATCGTCCCGTTCAGGTTCGAGCACGCCTTCTATTGCAGGAAGTGTGGCGCGATCGTTTCTGCCAAGACCTGCCCCCACGGGCCGGAGGACCGGGTCTTCCTGAGCGGCACCCAGGTGCGCCAGATGCTGGAGCGGGGGGAGATGCTCCCTGAGGAGTTTACCCGTCCCGAGGTCGCCCGCGTGCTGCTGGAGGGGATGAAGCACCGGTAATGATCGTTCCAGGTTTCAGGTTACAGGTTGAGCAATCTGAAACCTTAAACTTGAAACCCGAAACAGTGAAAGGGCAAAAGGTGCTTAAATTATTCAAGCGTCGCAAAGTCTTCGTCGCCGGCCTTGACTGTGCCCCGCCGCCGGTGCTGTTCCACACCGGTGCCGAAAACAGCCTGGGACTGAAAGATCAACTGCCCAACCTGAGCCGCCTCATTGACGATGGGTTGTACGGGCCGCTCTCCAGTTCCATCCCCTGCATCACCGTCCCGGCCTGGTGCTCAATGCTCTCCAGCAAGGACCCCGGTATCTTGGGTTTCTACGGCTTCCGCAACCGGGCCGATCACTCCTACGACCGCATGACCATCGCCACCGCCAACGCCATCCACGAGAAGCGGGTCTGGGACATCCTGAGCGAGGCTGGCAAGGACTCCATCGTCGTCGGCGTGCCGCAGACCTATCCCATCAAACCGCTCAAGGGCACCCTGATCAGCAGTTTCCTCACTCCCAGCACCGACCGGCAGTACACGCACCCCCACGAACTCCGTTACGAGATTAATCGGGTGCTTGGTGGTCGCCCTTACGACGTGGACGTGGGCCAGTTCCGTACCGAGGACAAGGACTATCTCCTGCAGCAAATTCAGGAGATGACCGAGAAGCGGTTCACCGTCATCAAGTACCTCCTGCGGGAAAAGCCGTGGGACTTCTTCATGTTCGTGGAGATCGGCCTGGATCGCATCCACCACGGGATGTGGAAGTTCTGGGACCCGGACCATCCCAAGCACGAGCCGGGCAATCCCTACCAGAACGCCATACCCGATTACTACCGCTACCTGGATCGGGAACTCGGCGAAGTCGTGGGGATGCTGGATGACGACACGGTGGTGCTGGTCGTCTCCGACCACGGGGCCAAGGCGATGGAGGGGGGAGTTGCCGTCAACGAGTGGCTCCGCCGGGAGGGACTGCTGGTGCTGCAAGAGGAACCCCGCTACGAGGGATTAGTCCCCTTTGAGAAGGTGGAGGTGGACTGGGAGAAGACCACTGCCTGGGGGGCCGGCGGCTACTATGCCCGCGTGTTCCTGAACGTCGAGGGACGCGAACCCCAGGGCAAGATTCCCGCCCGCGACTATGAGAAGGTGCGGGATCAACTCCAGGAGATGATTGAAGCCCTACCCGACCACGAGGGTAAGCCGATGGGCTCCGTGGCCTTCAAGCCGGAGGAATTGTACCGCGATGTGCGCAATGTTGCCCCCGACCTGCTGGTCTACTTCGGCAACCTGCGTTGGCGGTCGCTAGGCTCCTTCGGCTTGCCTGATATTTACACCTTCGAGAACGACCTCGGCCCGGACGACGCCAATCATGACCAGGACGGCATCTTCATCCTTTGGGACCCGCGCCGAAACCATGGCGGGCGGTACGTGGAGGGACTGCAACTGATGGACGTGGCTCCCACGGTACTGGATCTGATGGGGGTTCCAGTGCCGCCGGGTATGCAGGGGAGGGTTGTGCAGCGGTAGGAAGCGGAGATGAGTTCGAATGGAATGGAAGGGGGCGGGAGAAACCCCCTTCCGTTGTTTGTGTGGGTAACTCTGACCGCCGCGTTGGTAGCAGGCGCCTACCTAGTCGGGGCCGCTCTGGCACAGCGCTGGACGGAACCGTCTCTGGTACTTCCCAGCGAAACACGGATGCCGGCCCAGGCTGCCCTTTGGCTCACACCTGGTGACCCTGTGGAGGGGACGCTGGACGCGGAGACTGGGGATGAATACCGGTTTCGTGGTCGCAGCGGGCAGTCCGTCACCATCGAAATGTGGCTCCATCCCGGCTCCGGTTCCAACGTGGAGGCCGGGCTGGCTGCCCAACTGCTCACCTCCGACGGGACTGTGCTGGCGCAGGAGGCAGGCTCTGTGTTTCTACCCCCCTACCTGGTTGCGTCCCACCTGCCGAGTACCGGCCTCTACCGCGTACAGGTGGTGCCAACCTCAGGCGCGCCGGGCCGGTACTCCCTCGTGCTCACCCTCTCAGGCGCACCTGCACCGCTCACGCCCGGAGTGACCCCGCCTCTACAGCCGACTGTGGCGGCCCCTGGTAGCCACGCCGCCGCTGCCGCTCAAGGGAGGTTTCAGTGGCCCACCACGCGGCGCGAGATTTCCGGCTGGACTTTCCACGATCCGCGCAACCCCGGCCACATCGGCCTCGACATCGCCGCCAGGATGTGGGACCCCATCGTCGCTGCGGCGGACGGTGTCGTGGTCTTCGCCGAGTGGGGAGGCGGCTACGGCAACCTGGTCATCGTCGAGCACGACGATGGCTGGCGCTCCTATTACGCCCATCTCTCGGAGATCGTGGTTGAGGTTGGGCAGGAGGTGCGGCAGGGAGGACTCCTGGGCGGTGCGGGCACCACCGGCTACTCCACCGGCCCGCATCTGCACTTCGAGCTACGCTACCAGGGCCGCCCGGTGGATCCCCACATCTATCTCCCGTAAGTACACGCAACGCGTTCAGCAGGCCAGGGATTGAACTCTATCTTTCCCGCGACTCCCTGAGCCTGTTTTTCGCACCCCTGGAAATCGTAACAGTGATTGTACAGATCATAG
>JBHIET010000124.1:0-6153 GCA_046760785.1 Anaerolineae bacterium
CGCGCTGGCACCGGACAAATTGGGAACGAACTTGCGGAAGGCTGTACTTAGCCTAGTTCTCGGTACAAAACTGCTCTAGCCCCCGTCTCGGGGGCGGCTCGTGCAAGAAATGGCCTCTTTTTGACGCGGTCTTGCGCCTAAATCGCCCCCGGAACGGGGGCTGAGAGCAACGGAAAATGGTTTTGTACCGGAAACTAGCCTATATTTCGCACCCCTGGGAATCGTAACAACAGTAGCACAGCTCATAGCCAAATCGCATCCTGAGCTACGTCCTGAGCGTAGACGAAGGGTAGGCCGAAGGCCGTATCGAAGGGGCGATTTGGCGGCCAGTCACCCCCTTCGGCAGGCTCAGGACAGGCTTCGATACGCCGCTTCGCGGCACTCAGGATGACCGGCCTGATTTAGCTTCTAGCAAAGTGCGAAATGTAGGCTTAGCCCGACGATGAATCGTCGGGCCTGAAAGCGCACAATCCCAAAGTGTAGACTGATTTGTGAACCATCCCGGTCTCGTATCAACAAAACAAATGGAAGGAGTGAAATGGGAAAGACAAGCCTCAGAATCATGTCCATGAACCTGGAAAACCTCTTCTCACCCGGCGAGGAATTCTATGGTTCGCATTACAGCCCGGCCGAATACGAAGCCAAGGTGAATTGGATAGCATCTATGATTGCGAAAGGTCAGGTGCACGTCGCTGCACTGACCGAACTGGGTGAGGATTCAGAATCCTGCATCGGGGACGTGATGAAGGTTGCCAATGAGAAAGACACTACGACTTGGGATCCTTTCGAGCACGAGTTCCGCGCCCAACCGAGCAAAGGCAGCACGAAGATCCGGACAGCGGTAATCTCCCGCTTTGAACTCACCAATACTCAGAGCATTACGAGATACCCAGAAGGCTTTCGCGTTGACCTGCATAAGCCGGGGACGAGCTTTGATGAAGTGGAAAATTGGGTCACGGTACCCTCTACGCAGTTCAGTCGCCCGGTTGCGAAAGTGAGGGTTAATCCTGAAAACGGGACCCCTTTCAATTTGTTCGTCGTCCATCTGAAATCGAAGCGCCCCATCAAAGTCGAGCACGATGGACTCAACGAGGCGATTGGGATCGCACGGGCTGCAGTTCAGCGAAACGTGGAGGCGGCAGCCCTGCGCTACTACTTCGATACATTTCTGCCAACGCAGTACGAAGTGGACAGGGACGTACCAACCTTTATCGTCGGCGACTTCAATGACACTCCCACCTCAGTGCCTATAGAGAATATCCGTGGACCGTTCGACAAGGTTCCCGGCCCTGCTAGTCCGTGGTCTGGAGTGGATAAGCGCAGGCTCATCAGTTGTGCAAGACTGCACTTGAAGAAATCGGCTTATGAAGACAGGTTGTTTTCCTACGTGCATAACGAGAGTTTCTCGCTGCTCGATCAAGTGTTTGTCACCGAACATCTCCCCGGACGGTTTGTCCGCTTTGAGGTTTACAACGATCACGTTCTCCGCCACCAGGACTTATCTTCGCCCACGGAGCAGGAAAAGCAGTGGAAGTCGATGGTATCGGACCACGGGGTGATTGTCGTGGAATTCAAGAGGATGTTAAAGGCGTGACAACCAATAACAATCACCGCGACGTCGGCCTGCATCTATGCCCAACCCAGGATGCTACGGATGCTCAATCCGGCTCGCTGGGTAAGGAGGACTGTCAAATTGCCAATGTCCAGTGGAAGTGAGAGCCGTCTGGCCCTGGTAGATGGCTCCCGCCTCATCGCCGAATCCTGCGTGCGGGCTGGGGCCGACGTCTACGTCGGCTACCCCATCACCCCCGCCAGCCTCATCTACGCCTATGCCAGCCGCCGTTTCCCGGCGGTGCTGCCCGCCCCCGACGAGATCACCGCCCTCCAGTGGATGGCGGGCCTGGCGGCCGCTGGCCACCTGCCGGCGACCGCTACATCTTTCCCCGGCTTCGCCCTGATGGTGGAGTCGGTCAACATGGCCTATATGATGGAACTGCCGATGTTGATCGTCTTGGTCCAGCGCCTGGGCCCCTCCACCGGTACCGCCACCGCCGGGGCGCAGGGGAACCTGGTGCTGCTGCGGGGGCTTATTTCCGGGGGCTACCCGCTGCCGGTGTTCTGCCCCGCCAATATGGACGACTGCTGGCATCTCCCGGCGGTGGCGCTGCGGACGGCGGTGGACTTGCGCACGCCGGTGGTGTTCCTCACCTCCAAGGAGATGGTGATGACTGAGCGCAGTCTCGACCTGGCACGGCTGGAGCAGGTGGAGCCAGTCCAATGGCGGTTTTACGACAGCTCGGCCCCCTATCGCCCTTACGCCGCCAGCGACGGGTTGGTACCCCCCTTCCTGCCCGTGGGCAACAGCCGCCACCAGGTGCGGCTGACCGCCTCCACCCACGACACGCTGGGCATCCTGCGGCACTCCACCGACGAGGCGCTGGCAAACACCCGCCGCCTGCCGGAGAAGGTGGAGGCCGGAACCCCTGTACTGTATCACTTGGACGAGCAGGAAGGAGCGGAGACGCTGGTGGTGACCTACGGCATCACCGCCGGGGCAGTCCGGGAGACGGTAGCGGGGCTGCGAGCGCGGGGAATGGCCGTCTCCCTGCTGGTGGCACGAACGCTCCTACCCCTCCCCACCGCCTACTACGAAGTCCTCGGCCGCTACCCCCGCGTCGTCGTGGCGGAGGAGAACCTGCAGGGGCAACTGGCCCGTCTGCTCTTCGGCCACCGGCTGCCTCGGAAGGTGCGAGTGGTGGGGAGCATCGGAGGGATGATCCGGCCCGACCAGATCGCCCGGGAGGTGGAGAGCCAATGAGCGAGTTCCTCACGACCTCCGCTTTCCCCTACTGCAAGGGCTGCGGGCATCACCTGATAGCCCGCAGCACTGTCCGGGCGCTGGAGGCCCTCCAGGTGCAGCCGTTGGACGTGGTGCTGGTGACCGACATCGGCTGCCACGGCATCGTAGACCGTGCCTTCGCCACTCACACCGTCCACGGCCTGCACGGGCGGTCGGTGGCGCTGGGGGCCGGGATCGCGATGGGTCTGCCGCCCGATAACAAGGTCATCGTCTTCATCGGCGACGGTGGGGCGACCATCGGCCTGCAGCACCTCCTGGAGGCGGCCCGGCTCAATGTAGACACGACAGTGGTGGTCCACAACAATATGCTCTACGGGATGACCGGCGGGCAGCCCAGCGGGCTGACTCCCTGCGGCTTCCGCACGGTGATCACGCCGGAGGGAAGCACACTACCTCACTACGACCTGTGCCAACTGGTTCACGGTGCCGGCGCTCCCTACGCCCGCCGGGTGATAGGGCAAGGGGACTTCTCCGACGCCCTCCGGGAGGCCCTGGAGGTGGAGGGCTTCGCGCTGGTGGAGGTGCTGGAGCTATGCCCCAGCCACGCCGTCAAGATGAATCCGGGTCTGCGGCTCAAGGAACTTGCCCGCCAGGCCGGATACGAGCTGGGGGTCTGGACTGGAGAGGCACGTCCCGCCTTTTGCCTGACCCGGCGGGAGGGTTTACCCTCTTTGCTGGAGATGAAGGGAGTGAAGGTCCGCTTCGCCTCGCCGCTGGAGGGGCGGACGAGGGTGGTGCTGGGCGGCTCGGCTGGGGAAGGAGTGCAACGGGCGGCCGAAATCTTTGCCCAGGCGGCGATGGCCTCCGGCCTCCACGTCACCAAGAAGGGAAGCTACCCGGTCACCGTGGGAGTGGGCTTCTCCACGGCGGAGGTCGTCCTATCCCGCGACCCCATCGCCTACCACGGCATCTCCCAGCCCGACGCGGTCATCATTACCTCCACCGACGGCCTGCAGCATGACTTGGAGCGTATTCAGAAGATGGGCGGGGGAACAGTCTGGCTGGATGAAAGCCTGGAGGTGCCCAAAACAGGGGCGGAGGTGCGCGTGCGGGATTTCCGTGGGCGGGCCGGGCCGCGCAACGCTGCTCTCTACAGCCTCACGACCTTCGCGCGGGAGACGGGCATCGTCCCACCGGAGGCGCTGGTGAAGGCAGTACGAGAGAGTCCCATCGCGAAGTACGTCCCGGCGAAGGTACTGGAAGAAGCCGCCTCGACGTAAATCGCCACCACGATTTGCGCGCAGGCCAGACGTGGGTATAATACTGACCGTCGGTCAGTTGTCGCTACGACCCAACCTATCAATCAAGGAGGTGGACCTTGCACATCGTAGTATGTACCAAACACACGCCCGACTCGGAAGCCAAGATGTCGGTGGACGAGGCGGGCAACGTCTCCTGGGGTGAATCGCCATTGATCATCAACCCCTGGGACGAGTACGCTGTGGAGGAGGCGTTGCTGCTCCGAGAAAAACACGGCGGGACCGTGACCGTCATCTCGATGGGGCCGCAGGAGGCGCTGGAGGCGCTTAAGCACGCCATCGCGATGGGATGCGACGAGGCCATCCGCATCTGGGACGACGGATGCGCTGGCTCCGACACCCTCGCCACCAGTTACGTCCTGGCCCAGGCCATCGAGAAGATGGGTGACGTGGACCTGGTCCTCTTCGGCAGGTCGGCGATTGACGCCCAGACAGGCCAGGTCGGCACGGCCGTCGCCATACGCCTGGGCTACCCCTCGCTGATGTACACGATTAAGATCGCCGAACTGGACCCAGACGGAAAGACGATCGCCGTCGAACGACTGCTGGAGGAGGGACGCCAGATAGTCTCGGCCCCGCTGCCCGCTGCGGTCGGCACGACCAAGGGTATCAACGAACCGCGCTACACCTCCTTCATCGGCATCCGCAAGGCGGCCAAGATGGAGTATCCTCTCTGGAGGCTGGCTGACGTCGGCGCGGAGGCGGATAAGGTGGGTGCAGCCGGGTCCGGCGTGCGTTGGCCTGAGGTCTTTATGCCACCGGCGCGCGAGGGCGAGGCCGAGATCATCGAGGGCGAGACGGTCGAAGAGGCGGCGGCGATCCTGGCTGACAAGCTGCTGGCCGAGAAGGTGATCTAGGAGGCAATGCAATGAGCAACGACATCTTCGTCTGGGTAGAGCAGTTCAAGGGGCAACCCGCGTCTGCCTCCTGGGAAGCCGTCGGCGCGGCGCGGCGCCTGGCGGACGAGATGGGGGGTGGCGTCACCGCCTGCGTCTTTGGCGGAGAGAGCGTGGAATCCCTGGCACAGGAGGCCATTTCCTACGGGGCCGACAAGGTCCTCCTGGCCGAGGATGGGACGCTGGCCGATTTCCGCGTCGAGCCACAGGCCGCATTGCTCGCCAAGGTAGTTCGCGAGGCCGAGCCTGCCATCGTCCTCATCGGCGCGACCTTCCGCGGGCGCGAGTTGGGCCCTGTGCTGGCGGTGGAGCTGGATACCGGCTGCATCGCCGACTGCACCGCGCTGGAGTTGGAGGACGGCAAGCTGATCGCCACGCGCCCCATCTACGCGGGCAAGCTGCTGTGCAAATGCACCATCCCGGAACGACGGCCGCAGATCGTCACCACGCGCGTGCGCGCTTTCCCCAAACTGGAGCCCGATTCGGCCCCAAGCGGTGAGGTGGTCCGGGTGGAGCCGGTCCTGGCCGAGGAAGATATCGCCTCTAAAGTGACCGGCTTTAAGGAGAGCGAGGGCGGCGTGAGTCTGGCAGACGCCGGCATCATCGTCTCCGGCGGGCGTGGCGTCGGCGGGCCGGAGGGGTTCGAACCCGTGCGCAAACTGGCCCAGGTGCTGGGTGCTGCAGTGGGGTCCTCCCGCGCCGCCGTGGATGCCGGTTGGATCCCCTACGAGCACCAGGTGGGCCAGACCGGCAAGACGGTCAGCCCTGATCTGTACATCGCCTGTGGCATCTCCGGTGCCATCCAGCACCAGGCCGGTATGCGCACCAGCAAGGTCATCGTCGCCATCAACAAGGACCCCGAGGCGCCGATCTTCAAGCTGGCGCACTACGGCATCGTCGGCGATCTGTTCAAGGTGGTGCCCGCGCTGACGGCGGTCCTCAAGGAGAAGCTCGGATAGTTCAACCGAGGTCAGATTAGAGGTGCGACGCGCTTCTCAAGTGCGTCGCACCTTTTAGCAGCATTTCAGCCCGGACGACATAGCGAGCATCCGCCGGTTGAGTAGCGGCTTGGGCTGAGCAGCTGTAACTACTCACCCCAAGCTCCAAGTCCCCGTCCCGGGGACGTCGTATGCGGTAG
>JBHIET010000125.1:0-6124 GCA_046760785.1 Anaerolineae bacterium
TCCCTTTCTCCATCGCCTTCTCGATCATGCGCTACCGGCTGTGGGACATTGACGTGCTCATCAACCGCACCATGGTCTACGGCGCGCTGACGGGGGCGCTGGCGCTGGTCTACTTCGGGAGCGTGGTGCTGCTCCAGGGGCTCTTCCGCGCCCTCACCGGCCAGGAGTCCCAGATCGCCGTCGTCGCCTCCACCCTGGCCATCGCCGCCCTGTTCAACCCCCTGCACCGCCGCGTGCAGGACTTCATCGACCGCCGCTTCTACCGCCGCAAGTACGACGCGGAGAAGGTGTTGGCCGAATTCGCCGCCACCGTGCGGGACGAAGTGGATTTGGACAAGTTGACGGGGGAGCTGCTGAGGGTGGTGGAGGAGACCATGCAGCCGGAGTTTGTGTCGTTGTGGCTGGCGCCGACGGCCGACCGCCGACGGCAGATTGCAGAAGAACATCAGCAGCGGTCGGTGGTCAGCGGTCCGCCGTCGTCATAAGGAGAACAACAATGGCCTACAAATTTGAACGCCTGGAAGTCTGGCAATTGGCGCTGGAATATTCAGAACTCAAGGCCAGCGCCGTTCGCGAAGAACAAGGCCAATACGAGTATGACCATGAAACGCCTTTTTAGATGACCGCCGACTGCCAACGACCGACCGCGGACGGCCGTCGGCGGTCGTTACCAACGGAGGTGAGATATGCCAAAACAAACCCTTCAACTAAACGACGGCTCTCAAGTCGCGGTCATCGGCGGCGGGCCGGCCGGGTCTTTCTTCGGTTACTTCCTGCTGGACATGGCCGGGCGGCTGGGCCTGGATATCCGGGTGGATATCTATGAGCCACGGGACTTTTCCCGTCCCGGCCCTCCCGGCTGCAACATGTGCGGGGGGATCGTCTCCGAGTCGCTGGTGCAGATGCTGGCCGCCGAAGGCATCAACCTGCCTCCCACGGTGGTGCAGCGGGGAATTGAATCCTATACCTTGCACATGGACATAGGCAGCGTGCGCATCGAGACCCCGCTGCACGAGAAGCGCATTGGCGCCGTGTACCGGGGGGCCGGCCCACGCGATCTCAAGGAGGCCAGGTGGGGCAGCCTGGACGGCCACCTGCAATCGCTGGCTGTGGACAAAGGCGTGCACGTCATCCGCGAACGGGTGAGTGAGGTCGCCTGGAATGAGGGGCGGCCGCAGGTCAACACCCGGGGCGGCTCGCCGCGGACGTATGACCTGCTGGGGGTCACGGTGGGGGTAAACTCCGCCGCGCTCAAGCTCTTCCAGGGGCTGGGGCTGGACTACCAACCCCCGCATACGACGAAGACCTTCATCCGCGAATACTACCTGGGCGCAGAAACGATCGCGCGGGTTCTGGGCAGCTCCATGCACGTCTTTCTGCTCGATATTCCCCGCCTGGAATTCGCCGCCATCATCCCCAAGGGCGACTACGTGACGGTCTGCCTGCTGGGCGAGGAAATCGACAAGGAACTGTTTCAAGCCTTCTTGAACGCCCCCGAGGTGAAGGAGGCTATGCCGCCCGATTGGAATCTGGACCAGTTCGCCTGCCAGTGTTCGCCGCGCATGAACGTCCGGGGGGCCATGCAGCCCTTCGGCGACCGCATCGTGTTCATCGGCGATTCTGGCGTGACCAGGCTATACAAGGATGGGATTGGGGCCGCCTACCGCACCGCCAAGGCCGCGGCCTCGACCGCTATCTTCCAGGGCATCTCGGCCGCAGATTTCGAGCGCCACTACTGGCCGGCCTGCAAGACTATCGAAACGGACAACACCATCGGCAAGCTGATCTTCTTCATCGCCGACCAGATCAAGCAGCGACGCTTTGCCCGCCGCGCCCTGTTGCGCATGGTCGTCGGCGAACAAAAGAAGGCGGGCCGGCTCAGACGCATGAGCATGATACAGTGGGATATGTACACCGGCAGCGCCTCCTACCGGGACATCTTCCTGCGCACGCTGCACCCGGCCTTCTGGCTGCGTTTCGGGTGGGATATGTTGATGTCGTTGCTGCCAGCCACACTCAAGGCGCAAGACGAGTCTGCTGAACCTACAGAGGAGTTACCCATGGATAGCGGAGCATTAGGCAAAGTCTACCAGCCCGGCGATATCCTCATTCGTCAGGGCGAAGTCGGGGAATGCATGTTTGTCATCCAGGAGGGGCAGGTGGCGCTGATGCAGGAACAGGGAGGAGAAGAGGTTTTTCTGGGCGTGCGCAGCGCCGGTGAAATTCTCGGAGAGATGGCGATTTTCGAGAAGGAAGTGCAGATGGCGACTGTGCGCGCCGTGAGTCAGGCGCGCGTGCTGACTGTGGACAAGAAGAACTTTCTGGGGCGCATTCACGAGGACCCTTCGCTGGCTTACCGTCTCTTCAAGCTCATGTCCCGCCGCATCCGCGAACTGAGTCAGCAGGTGACACTGCTCAATAAGGAACTGGACCGGTTGACGGAGACGGACGTGAAACGTGAAACGTAGTGCGCAGTGCGTATTCCGTATTATGCCTCATCGCTACGCAATACGCGATACGCAATACGAAGGAGCACCCCATGACCCCTTAAACCCCACCCCCAGCCCCTCTCTCCTCTCCGGTTCGGAGAGGGGGGTGAGGTTTCGTAACGCTTTTCGTAACGATCTCGGAACGTTTATGCGCTAGAATGGAGGTTACAATGGCTGCTCAAACGCGAAACTTCTGGCAAATCCTGCGGCGAGAGGCCCCCTCTGAGGCAGCGGCTACGCCGACGCCCACGGTGGAGCGGCCCAGACCGGCGGCGATCCAGGGGGTCGAAATCACCCCCGACGATCCGTTCATCGCCCACGTCGTAGACTCTCCCGGCGTGGTGGCAATTGACAGGCTTAACCTGGATTCGCCTACGCTGCGAGCGCTGAAAGAGGCGAACCTGCGGATCACCGTGCCGCTGGTCAGCCACCACGAAGTGGTCGGCCTGATCAACATGGGCCCGCGCCTGAGCGAGCAGGAGTACTCGGCCGACGACCGCCGGCTGCTTGGCAACCTGTCCACCCAGGCGGGGCCGGCGCTGCGGGTCGCCCAACTGGCGCGCCAGCAGCAAGCGGAGGCGCGCGCGCGAGCGCCTCGAACAGGAACTGCGCGTCGCGCAGCTCATCCAGCAGACGCTCCTGCCCGACGAAGTCCCCAAGCTGCCTGGCTGGCAGGTGGCGGCCTATTATCAACCCGCCCGCGCCGTCGGCGGTGACTTCTACGATTTCGTCGAGTTTTCTGATGGCCGCCTGGGCCTGATCGTCGGGGATGTGACTGACAAAGGCGTGCCGGCCGCCATGGTGATGGCGACCACTCGTGCGATTCTGCGCGGCGCCGCCGAGCGGCTGGTCTCGCCCGGCCAGGTGTTGGAACGCGTCAACGAGCTGCTTTGTCCCGACATTCCCCTCAACATGTTCGTCACCTGCCTGTACACTTTGCTCGACCCGGCCAGCGGACGATTGCAATACGCCAACGCCGGCCACAACCTGCCCTGCCGGCGGAGCAAGGACGGCATCGACGAGCTGCGCGCCACCGGTATGCCGCTCGGCCTGATGCCCGGCATGACCTACGAGGAAAAAGAAACCACGCTGGCCCCTGGCGAGAGCATACTCCTCTACAGCGATGGTCTGGTGGAAGCGCACGACCCGCAGCGCGAGATGTTCGGCTTCCCGCGACTGCGCGGGCTGCTGGCCAGCCACCCCGGCGGGGCTGCGCTAATCGACTTCCTGCTGGACAAACTGGCGGAGTTCACCGGCGCCGAGTGGGAGCAGGAGGACGACGTAACCTTCGTGACCCTGGAACGAACGGAGAAAGCGGCGTGACCGGACACACACCTGCAACCCAAGCGCCCCCCGCTCCCCAGGGGGGAGCGGGCCAGGGTGAGGGGAAAAACTGGCGCACCCTGGCCGAATTCTCCGTGCCCAGCGAGCCGGGCAACGAACGCCAGGCCATGGAACGGGTCGCCGAAGCCGTTGGGGAGTTAAACCTGCCGGCGGCGCGCCTGGAGCAACTCAAGACGGCCGTAGCTGAGGCCACGATGAACGCTATGGAACACGGCAACAAATACCAGGCAGACGAACCGGTGACCATCCAGGTGCTCGCTTCAGAGAGCGCCATCGCGGTGCATATCACGGACCAGGGGAACGGGAGGCCGATCCTCGAAGCCGAAACGCCCGACCTGGAGGCTAAGTTGGCGGGCTTGCAGACCCCCCGTGGCTGGGGCCTGTTCCTCATCAAGAACATGGTGGACGAAATGCACGTCACTGCCGACGAGAGCCATCATACCGTTGAATTGATTCTGAATCTGGAAGGAGACCAAGGTGTTACCCCAACAGAAACAGCAACCACTTGACGCGACCGTCCGCCACCAACCGGGTGTGGCCATCATCGACCTGCATGGCGAGATCAACTCCTTTTCGGAGGACGTACTGCACGACGCCTACACCAGAGCCGAAAGCCAGAACCCGGGCGCCATCCTGCTCAACTTCAGCGACGTGGACTACATCAACAGCACTGGCATCGCGCTGATCGTCAGCCTGCTGGCCCAGGCGCGCAAGTCCCACCGCCGCATGTTGACCTGTGGCCTGAGCGACCATTACCTGGAAATCTTCCAAATCACCCGTCTGGCCGACTTTATGGATATTTTCCCGGACGAAGCCAGCGCTCTGGCCGACGCGATACTGGAGACTGGAGATTAGGGATTGGAGATCAGAGTTCGTAACCCTAATCCCCAATCTCCAATCTATCCAATATCTAATCTCCAAAAGAGGGGAGGAACACCATGCCCGAAGTTAACGTAACGATGACCGTCCGTAAAACAAGCGACAAAGCCAGTGTCGTGGACATTGATGGCGAAGTCACTGCTTTTGCCGAAAACGCCCTCATGGACGCCTATTCCCAGGCCAGCACGGGGGGTGCCCCCGCGATTATTCTGAACTTCAACGACCTGGAGTACATGAACAGCTCCGGCATCGGCTTGCTGGTCACGCTCCTCATCCGGGCGCAGCGCCAAAACCAGCGTCTGCTGGCTTTCGGGCTGAGCGAGCATTACCGGCAGATCTTCGAACTGACTCGGCTGGACGAGGCCATCGGCATCTATGACACCGAAGCCGAAGCGCTGGCCGCCTCCTCGAAGTAGCCGTAGGATGCGTATACCCGGGCCAGCCACCAGGGCACAGCGGGCGTCGGTCCAAGCGCGACCGCTCTGAGCGGGGTAGTACGAACTCACCCCCACAGCTCTCCTGGCCAGGCTCGAGCTTCGTTCATCCCTCACCTGTTTGGTGGTTCTTCTTTAGCCTCCCCAATCACCCACCTCAATCACCCACTCTGGGTGATGACAACTCACCCGGTTGCCGGCTATACTATGTGCAGTTGAAAGCGATGAACCTGGCCGTAGCACCACGGATCAGCCAGGGCCTGGACCGAGGAGGCACAGTCTATGACCGATGGGCGCGAAATCGACCGACAGGGAATCTATCAAATCAGGGTGAAAGGCAATCTCGACGCGAAATGGTCTGACTGGTTTGATGGCTTCACCATCACGCCCCAGGCCAACGGCGAGACCTTGCCGACTGGCCTGGTAGCCGATCAGTCTGCCTTGCATGGCCTGCTTGCCAGAATCCGTGACCTGGGCCTGTCCCTACTGTCCGTCAAGCGGGTGGGGAGCGAAGAATAACTACCGATGTATTTCAGCCAGCTATCACAATCAGGCGGTTCTGCGATGACACTCCCTGTCTACTTGATCCTGGCTTTCCTGTTGCTCGTCGGTGCCTTTGTCACCTTTCGCATCTTCGTGCGGCGCGACTACCGGCGACTGGGCCGGCTCACGCTGTTTTCGGCGTTGCTCGAGACATTCATCTTCCTCTGCCACGGTCTCGTGACCCTGACTTACCTGCCTTCGGACTGGCCAGCGCTCCACGTGAGCCGGCTCCATGCGGGAATGGGTGCGGTTCCGGTAATACTCGGCCTCGCTGTTGTGATTGCCGGCATGACCAAGGTCGGATTGAGAACTACGTTCGGCCAACCAGGGGGACTGAAGCAGACGGGGGTGTACGAGTTGACCAGGAATCCTCAAATCATCGGATATGGGCTGTTTGTGATCGGAATCGCGATACTCTGGCCATCCTGGTATGCT
>JBHIET010000126.1:0-5991 GCA_046760785.1 Anaerolineae bacterium
TCGATACGCCGCTTCGCGGCACTCAGGACGACTGGCCTGATTTAGCTTCTAGCGGAGTGCGAAATCTAGGCTTAGCCGAACAGTATCGGGATTAGGCGTGCCCTGTTTGCGTAGTCAGTATACCATAAGGTTGTTCCCTGTCAACCTGAATTACTTCTCTTAATCATCCTCCGCACCCAGGAGACAGGAGCTGGTTCGTACTTGCGCACCATGAGCACCGAGCAGTCCACGCCATCCGCGACCCGGTCGGGGATGGAGCCGAAAAGCAGGTTCCTCAGGAACCATTCCTCTGAGGCCCCAATGGCGATCAGATCGTAACTTGCCCGATCTGCTATCTGAGCGGACAGCTCGGCTGAGGTTTCGACGGTGCGCTCAGCCGAACCGCTCGCCGAAGCCTCCGCCAGGATACCCTCCACGACGGAGTCACTGCGCTTCAAGCTGAATGTTACCTGTTCGGGAATCCCTCCTAGCACATCCTCGACCAACTGGCGCAGGACTTCCATCTCCACTTCCATGTCCACCGCGCCTGCTTCAGGGAGGATGCGCAACGCTGTCAAGGAGCCTCCCTCGGCCCTGACGATGTCCCAGGCCAACCGTAAGGCCAGACGGGCGTGTGGCCCGTTGCCGGCCGGGACGAGCACCTGTTTGATCTCTCCAACTCCCCGGTCGCGTAGCACGGCCACGTCGCACCTCGCGCCATATACCACATCCTTGACCACGCTCCCCGCCACCCGCTGTGTGGATAGCTGGCCGCGCCAGCCCATCAGGACCAGCCCCACGCCGCCCCGGGCCTCGACCACGCCCAGGATGCCGGACGAGATACCCCGCGCCGCCCGCAGCAGAGTGCGCACCGGGATACCTTGCTCATAAGCATAGTCCGCCACCCGCTTAAGCAGCGCCTTGCGCCCGTTTTCTTCCCTATCCAGGATGTCCTGGGCCAGCTCCAACGGCGTCGCTCCCGGTATCCTGATCACGGACAGAGCGGCAAGCGTGGATTCCTCCCTCGCCCGCCCCAGAATGACCGCCATCCTGATCAGACTCTCGGCGGTCAGGGGGTTGGCTACCGGCACCAGGATCTCGTGATGGGCCGCCTCCACTGTCTGGGCAGCCACCTCCACCGCCCGTCCCACCGGTCGGCGCAACTGGTAGACGATCAGCCCTACGCCGATCAATCCGATGCCCACCACGAGCGCGTGGAGTTCCGTGAACACTTCGACGACGATGATACCCAGGCATCCCAGGAGCGGCGTCACGGGGTACCAGGGAGTGCGGAAGGCGCGCTTAACGTCGGGGAATTTGCGTCGCAACAGGATCACCGAGACGTTGGTGAAAAAGACGACGAACATGTAGCCGAAGTTGGAAACGTAACTCAGGAACACCTCGTCGCCCGAGACGGCGGAGAGGCCGATGAACAATCCGCTGAGCATGATGGCGGGCACGGGTGTTTTGAGGCGAGGGTGGATGCGCGAGAGAAAGGCCGGCAGGTAGCCATCGCGGCTCAGGGCCAGAGCCACGCGCGCCGAACTGAGCAGCGCCGTGTTCAGCGAGGTGACGGTCGCGATCATCCCGGCCAGGCCTAGCAGCGGCGCACCCCAGCCGCCCAGGAAGTGAGAGGCGGCGTCGGACAGTGGGGTGGAGGATTCCCCCAGCGCTCCGGCCGAGACGATGCCCAGCGCGACGAAAGCAACGGCGCAGTAAACGGCGGCGCAGATAAAGATGGTGCCCACCACGGCGATGGGGATGTTCCGACCTGGGTTTTTGGCTTCCTCGGCGGTAGTGGCGATTACCTCGTAGCCCACGAACAGAACGTTGACCAACGTGATGGCCTGAAAGATCACCATCATGTTGTTGAGTAATCCTTCGTGGATGAAGAAACCACCACCTCCATAGAACGTGGTCCAGCTAAAGCCGCCAGGTAGGATCAGCCCCAGGATCACAAAAACGGCCAGCGAGGTCAGCAGAACGCCAGCCAATATGACCTGGGTGCGACCCGCCTCTGCGCTGCCCCGCAGGCTGATGGCGACAAAGATGGCGATGAGAGCCACGGCTGTCAGATGGACGGGCAAGAAGGGCAGAAATATCTTTAGAGAGTAAGCAGCCCCTACTGCCGACAGGGCGGCGTAGACCATGCTGCTGAACCAACTCACCCAACCCACGCTGTATGGCAGCAGTCCCCTGGTGGCCTTGCTGATGTAGGCATAGCCGCCGCCGGCGATGGGGAAGCTGGAGGCCAGTTCAGCGTAGGAGAGGGAATTGGGCAGAGATTGCAGTCCAGCGAGCAGGAAGACGAGGATCACCGCCGGGCCGACCAGCCCTGCCGCGTGGCCGGTGAGCACGAACACGCCGGCGCCCATCGTGCCGCCGATGCCCAACATCAAAATCTGGGCCAGGCCCAGGGTGCGAATCAGTTGTTTTCTTTTTGTCTCTGAGGCCATTTTGGTCTACCACCCTTTCAAACTGCGCACCACCCGGCGGACGGCAGAGATGCCGGTAGGCTCGTAGCGGCGCACCATCAACACCGAGCAGGGGGCGCGGTCGGCTATGGCATCGGGGATGGCGCCAACGAGGAGACTCTTGACCGACCACTCGTTGGAAGCGCCAATGACCAGTAAGTCATATTTGCCCTCTCGCGCTTCCTTAAGAATCGCTTCCACAATTGCTTCATGTGCTACAACCCGCGTCTGCACTCGGGGATCCAAACCGATGATTTCTTCCACCAAATGACGCAGCGCCCGCATCTCCGCCTCTACGTCCAGCTCCTCAGACGGTCGAGCAACGCGCAGGACCGTCAGCTCAGCCTCGTCGCTGCGTGCGATCTGGGTGGCCAGCCGCAGTCCAAGCCGGGCGTGGGGGCCGCCGCCAGCCGGCACCAGCACCCGGCGCACCTGGTTCAAGTGGCGCTCGCGCAGGACGGCGACGTGACACCGGGCCTCCTGCAATACGGTCTTGCCCGGACTGCCGTAGATGCGGCCGGCCGAGAGAGGCCCTCGCCAACTGAGGAGAATCAATTCCACCGTCGAGCGCGTCTCGGCGACCGCCAGGGCACCCGAAGCTTCGGCGTGGGCCGCACGGCGCAGCGGGCGCACCGGCACACCCAAATCCACCCCTTGTTGAGCGATCTGCACCAGCAGTGATCCCTTCTGGGGCATACCTCGCTTGGCCAATTGTACCTCCGCGGACTCCAGCGGCGTCTGATGAGGGACGACGACAACCTCTAGCGCGACGATCACACGTTGGTCATCCGCTTGCGCCAGCGCAGCCGCCAAGTTCAGGAGCGGCTTGGTTCTGGCGCCGGGCAGGAGCGGGATGAGAATCTCGTGCTTCTCCGCCCGCGTCGCTTTCTCGGCCGCCTCAATCACGCCCTCGAGAGGCCGCTCCCGTTCCCAGAGCGGCCCAAACTCGCCGGTGACCGTGGCTTTGCGACGCGCCCAGATCGCGTACCACACCAGGCTGGCCGCCACCAATCCCAATCCGGCCACGCGCGATTCCGGGGCCATGGTAAAGATGACGGCCAGACAGAGCAATCCTGCTGCCACGGGCAGCGCCGGGTAGAGCGGGGCGCGGAAGGTCGGGCGGTACCAGCGCGGCTGCGATCTCCGCATCACTACCACCGAAAGACAGAGCATCGCGTAAGAGACCATGAAAAGCGCGCTCGATATCTCTGCCAACGTCTCGGCTCGACCGGTGAGCGAGAGCAGGATACCCAGGCCGCCCGTGACGAGGATGGCGTGGGAGGGGGTGTTTCGTTCCGGGTGAATGTAACTGAACCAATTGGGCAATACACCATCGCGCCCCATGCCGTAATTGATGCGCGAGGAGGCCATGATGGCCGCGTTGGCCGAGGAGAGGGTAGCCAGGAGCGCTGCGGTCAGCATTAGCGCCGTGCCGGCCGGCCCGGCGACGTGACCGGCGGCGTCCACCAGCGGGGCCTCTCGGAGAGCGATCTCCTTGTAGGAAAAGATGCCCGTCATCACCGTCAAGATCAGCGCGTAGAGAGTCGTGGCGATGATCACCGAACCGATGATGGACAGCGGCAGGTTACGCTCCGGACGCTTCATCTCCTCGGATACCGTCGAGACCTTCTCAAAGCCGGTAAAGGAGACGATGATCAGGCCGATCGTACCCACCAGCGCTCCCCAACCCCGAGGAGTGAAGGGCCGGTACAGCGCCGTATCTATCTTGAAGAGGCCAAGGCCGACGAACGCAACCAAGATGATTAGCAGTATCACGACCACCACATTCTGCACGCTGCCGCTGATCTTGGCACCCCGGTAGTTCAACCAGGTGAAAAGAAGGCCGATCAGTACAGAAGCAAGCCACGCCGGCATGGGGATGGTCATCGCCAGATACTCGCCACAGGCAAGCAGATAGAAACCGCTGGCAAAGGTCAGGCCCAGCCAGTTGCCTGGCCCTACAATAGATCCCGCCAGGGGACCCAATGCCTGGGTGATGAAGGTGTAACTGCCCCCGGCCCGGGGCATCCCCGTCGCCAGTTCCGAAATGACCAGCGCAATGAGCAGGCAGAGCAAACCCGCCAATACGTAGGAGACAGCAGAGGCCGGGCCGGCCCGCTCGGCGGCCAGCGCTGAAAGCACAAAGATGCCCGCGCCGACCATCGTGCCCAGCCCGATGGCGATCCCTTCCTTCAGGCCCAGTTCGCGCACCAGGCCGTGCGTTTCGTCGGGTGACTCGTTTCGATGCATAGAATTTTCCCCCTGGTTTCTATATCTCCTACTGTCCCCTCGAACGGGTGACGGGCAGCGAGGTTAGCGGCAAGAGCAACAAGACGGCGAGCACGATGGCCCAGGTGGGCGTGCCAAAGCGCGGATGCATCCGCCGGATGGCCGTGGGCCAATAACCATCCCTGCTCATCACATAGATCTGGCGCACGACCAGCACGAGAGCATCGTTCAAGCCCAAGGCCAGAACCAGGCCGCCGACGATCAAAATGAACGGTCGTCCGGCTCCTCCGGCCACACTGGCTCCAAGCAAGGCCAGGGGAATCTGAGAATGGGCCAGGGCAACGCTCCCTGCCACGCCCACGACCACGGTGGTGATAGCTGCTTCAAGCAGAGCGACTATCACCGGCATCAGTAACATAGCGCGAGGGGCATGGCTCGTACGCCGGCGCATCTCGTTCTGGAGGCTGGCTGTGATCTCCAGCCCCACGAAAGAAACCACCCATAAGGTCAGCGATGGTCCCCAATTCCGACGAATACCTGCGTAGTGATCGAGGTTGATGTGTGGCATGGCCAACAGAGTGAACCCCAAAAGAACGGCCATCAGCAACAGAAGGAGGGTGATCGATCCGCGTGGGCCTTCCTGAGTACCTAGGGCGTTATTGGCCGCCAACAGAATCACGAGGCCGACCGCCCACGGCCAGACGGGGAGTACGAGTCCGAGGTGGTCTTGCAGCAAGGTGGTGATCTGGACAGCGAACCCCTGGGCCAGGAGAGCGCACACGCCCAGACCCGACAGAATGAGCAGCCAGCCGCCTCTGGCCTCGTGGACCTGGGCGTAGGCGCCGTCTGGGTGAGGGCCGCTCGCGGCAAGCTCGACGTAACCCAGGAGGTTAACCAGCAGTAATAAAGCAGCCAGGAGGAGGGCTACAGGAGTCAGCGGACCGGCTGTTGCCACCGCGTCGCCCAGGAGGACGAAAGCAGCCATGATGACCATCACACCCAGGCCACGGGCCATCACCTGCCACAGACTCAGACCCCGGCTGAAGCGGATTTGGTCAAGGGAAATGCGTTCGTCTTGTATCTTACGCATGGTCGTTCCACTCCCATTCCTCACACACCTGCATCGAAGTATGCAAAGACATTCTAGCACAACCCACCATGCATGCAACTTCCAAGGCGTCATTATGTGACTCGTTCACTCGACACTCACCGAAAGCTCACCTAATCACCACTGACAGTTATTCGATATAGTGGTAAAGAGACCCTTTCATAATCTGTCCAAAAGACGTCACTACTCAGCCTGAGCAGC
>JBHIET010000127.1:0-5830 GCA_046760785.1 Anaerolineae bacterium
TGGGCGTGTCCACCGGCACCGGCGTGCCCCTTGGCGTAGCCCCCGGCACCAGCAGCTTGTAGATCGGATGGCGCGGGTGCAGTACGTCGGCGTCTACGCCCCACGGTTTGTAGATGAAGTATGCTCCACTATTATCATACGCCCAACCTATGAAATCACCGTGCCAACCCCATTTGAAAGCGTGCGCCACCTCTTTCTCCATCGCCGCATCAAACATCGCGATCAGCGGGTAGTCCAGGGAGTCGCCGGGCACATTAACTGGTCGTGGTGCCACGTAGTATTGTCCATCGGGGGAGTAGTGTCGGCTGTTGTAGTCAAAGAGCAGCCCCCCCGCCTGGATGATGGTGTGGGGGATGCCGGACAGGTGCTCCTTCAACTCCTCGCCGTCCCAGTTCACAGTAACGTAGTAGGGAAGATCTCTGTCTGCTGTCACCAATACACTCCCTCCCCCTCCAAGATTCTCAAGTGCGTAGATATGACTGCTCCTTTCCAACCCGTCAAGGCTATCAGGTTTAGGATCGCGATATTCCAGCGACCACATTGCCAGGTCAGGTGCATACAGCATTCCAAAACCAATTACAGCATGTGTGTCGCTCATCCAGGCCGCATGTTGCCCCCATCGCCCGAGCGAATGTGTCTGGTTTCCATCGAGGTCGATCACATACCACTCGCGTTCATTGTCCATCATCAACAGCCACCTGCCATCCGGTGACAGTTCGGCAAGCAACGGCTCGCTCTCGGCCAGCACAACCGGCTCTACTTCTCCCAGCACATCATCCAGCCGGTTTTCACCAGGATATGGATTCGCCGGCATGTTGTAACCGATACCGCAACCTAAGCCGGTACCCATGGCCAACGTCAGCGCTACCCAGACCCAACGAAGAGTTCTGCGCTCCTTGCGCTGAACCCACACCACAGTCAGCGCCGGTACTGCTAATATCGCCAGCGCAGACAAGGGTAGAATTGGCAAATCTACCCGGTCGTTCTCAGCACAGCCTTCACTGGCAAGTTGGGCGATGTACCGTGCCGCTACACTTGGTGTGTGGAGAACCCCTGCTCCGCTCCCCTGTGTCCCGGTGGCGACTTCGCTCAGGTGAAAGGCCAGCCCGATCTCCTGGTCGGCATAATCACTCAAGTCCACGCTGACCTGCGTCCAGTCGGAGATGGGGTCGGTCACGGTCAGCACCGGCCGCCAGGTCGGGCCCGCATCCGGGGCGCGACTGCTGCCGGATGGGGTGGGCGTGTCCACCGGCACCGGCGTGCCCCTTGGCGTAGCCCCCGGCACCAGCAGCTTGTAGATCGGATGGCGCGGGTGCAGTACGTCGGCGTCCACACCGCGTGGCTTGTAGATAAAGTAGGCTCCACTCGAATCGTGTGCCCAGCCCCGCAACTGGCTGTACCAGTACCACTTGAAGGCGTGGGCCACCTCCTCATCCGTCTCCGCATCGTATATCGCCAGCAAGGTATCGCTCTTATCGGTGAAGGGCTTCCACACCGGCCGGGGGCCCACGTAGTACCGTCCGTCCGGGGAGTAGTGACGCTCGGTGGGGTCAAAGAACAGCCCACTACCCTGAACGATGGTGTGGGGGATGCCTGACAAGTGTTCCTCCAATTCAGCACCGTCCCAATTCACAGATATCTCATATGGAAGATTGGGATCTGTTGTTACTAAGACGCTGCCTCCCCCTGTAAAGTTATCGAGTGCGTAGATGTGAGCAGCTCCTGCCAATTTATCGAGGCTATCGGGATCTGGATGACGACTCTCCAGACGCCAAACTTCCAGACTGGGCACATGCAACATCATCCCCCCCCGAAATGCAGCATAGTTTTCATTCAACCATAGGCCGAACGAACCTCCATCAGGGAGAACTTGATATTCCTGGTTGTGCTCCAGGTCAATAGCAAGTACGGGACCACTCTCTTGAAGCAGAACCAGCATCCACTTGCCATCAGGTGAAACGGGGGAAGCCAGCATCGGCTCCCGTTCGGCCAGCACAACCGGCTCTACTTCTCCCAGTACATCATCCAGCCGGTTTTCACCGGGATATGGATTCGCCGGCATGTTGTAACCGATACCGCAACCTAAGCCGGTACCCATGGCCAACGTCAGCGCTACCCAGACCCAACGAAGAGTTCTGCGCTCCTTGCGCTGAACCCACACCACAGTCAGCGCCGGTACTGCTAATATCGCCAGCGCAGACAAGGGTAGAATTGGTAAATCCACCCGGGCGTTCGCAGCACAGCCTTCACTGGCAGGTTGGTCGGTGTACCGCGCTGCTACTCTTGGTGAGTGGAGAACCCCTGCCCCGCTCCCCTGTGTCCCGGTGGCGACTTCGCTCAGGTAGAAGGCCAGACCGATCTCCTGCCCGGTGTAACCGCTCAGGTCTACCTCCACCTCGGTCCAATCTGAAATAGGATCAGTGACGGTCAGCACCGGCTGCCAGGTCAAACCGCCGTCGGGCGAGGCCATCACCTGCCCCACGCTCCCTTCGGGCAGGGCAAACCGCTGCCAGAACGAGAGCGTCGGCGAGACTGCTTCGCTCAAGTCCAACCGGTCCACCAGGATCAGCGCCGAGTCCCCGCTGTACCCCCGCCAGGCGGTCGCGCCACTGTGGGCCGTATCTGTGACCGGCTGCCAAGCGTTGACCGCCCGCCAGTTGGCCGTGGGGGCCTCCATATCGTCGGAGAAAGGCAGCGGATGCACCATCGGCGAGACGACCTCGCGCACGGCAAAGTCGTCCACCGTCCAGATGACACCTGCACCGCCCGTGTGCCGCAGCCGCAGCGTGGTCGTCAGCCCGGCCCAACCGCTCAGGTCTACCTCCGCCTGTGTCCAACCCGTCGTCTCCGTGATCGTCGCGGCAGGCTGCCACGCCGTGCCATCGGTCGAGACTTCGACGACTCCCTCGCCATCAGTCGTCATCGTGTACCAAAAGGTCAGCGTGGGCGAGACGGCCTCCCGCAGGTCCAGCGTCCCGGCCAGGGTGAGCGTCGCGCCGGGGGCATCCGCCTGCCAGGCCAGACGGGGGCTGTGGGCCACAGCGTCGGTGCGCGCCCAATCGCCGGTTGCATCCCACTTGCGCCAGCCTTCCACGTCGTCCTCGAAGGGCAACTCGAACAGCATCGGAGTCGGCAGCGCCTCCACCCGCAGGTCGTCAATCAACCACCGATCGTTCGGGGTGGCCGGGAAGAGGCGGAAACGAAGTCGCAGCGGCGGCAGGCCTGGCTCGGTGAAGGGGGTCAGGTCCAGCGTGCGCCGGCGCCACTCCCCGGTCTCCCCCGTGTGGGCGGCCACCGCCGTCCAGTGCTCGCCATCGTCCACCGAGACCTCCACCACCCCCGCTGCCTCGGCCGAGAGGGTCTGGCTGTACCAAAAGGTCAGTCGCGCCCACCGCGCCACCGAGAGGTCCAGCGGCACCTGCAAGGTCAGGGTCAGCGGCGCGCCCGGCGTGATGACCCCGCCAGCCCAGGCGGTGACCGGGCTGTGGGCCGTGTCTGTGGCCAGCGTCCAGCTGCCTTCGGCCAGCCAGTTGTCGCCGCCTGACTCCATATTATCCTCAAAGATAGCGGCCGTCTCTGGCGCCCAGGCCACCGTGCCGCTGACCACCTGGCCGGGGGCAATGGTGCCGCTGACGATGCCCACGTCGTGCACACCGGAAGCGTCCACGCGGTGGGCGCTGACGGCGTAGAGGCCGGTGCCGGTGCCGGTGGTGGTGACGATGTAGTCGCCTTCCAGGTCGCCGGGGACGAGGATGAACTCCTCGTCGGCCCCGTTACCGGTGTAGAAAGCGCCGGGGATTTCGTTGACTATCTGCCCCGTGGCCGGGTCGTAGCCCACGCTGCGGCCCAGCGGGTCGGTGACCAACACATCGGCTGGCGACCAGACCAGGAAGATCAGCATCGCGTCGGCATTTTCCACCAGGAAGCGGGGTGGGGTATAGGGAGTGAGGACAGGGAAGAAACTGGCTTGCTTAAGTGCGTCCTTTGGATTGCTAAAACCAGTTAGAATAGCACCGATAACGCTTTGTGCTTTGTCTACAAGTACGATGCGTTTGTGCCCACCTGTGTCAATCAATAGCTCTTGGTTCGGTTCATCCGGCAGCGTGACCAAGCCGCCGTAGTGCAGGCGGGTGCTGTAGTCAGGGATCAGGTTGTCGCCAGGGCCGGGGTCAATGCGCGACAGGCGAGGCCAGCCATTGGACCACAGGTCTATGGAGGGGATGTGCCAGGTTATGGTGGGATCGGTGAAGGGCACGTCCACGTCATACTCCGGCGTTCGGACCGGAACGAGCAAGTCGTAGTAGGTGTAGGGTGTATCTTCCTCGCTGTTGTACAGCACATAGATATTCTGGTCTCCCACACGGCTGACGAAGGTGCTCACGTTGGCGGGGTCGTTCAGGCCGTGCGTCTCCAGCAGCGGGTTGGTCTGCCGTCCATCTGGCGAGCAGGGATCCGGAACCCCGTGCCAGGTGCCGCACCAGGGGTAATCTTTGGCGCCCGGGGGCCAGGGAAGCGGTGCCCAGCCCCGCAGATAGGGCGGAGAGACACCACCCTCCGGCAGCATCTCCGGCAGCGAGCGGATGCCCCGATCGGGGTCGGACGAATGTGAGAAGGTGTGCAGCGCCGGCCACGCCACCACGTGGCACGCAGTGCCCGCCGCCAGAAGGCTGAGGTTGTGTTCCGTCAGCCCAGGGTCCAATGGAACGTCCGGATCGGGCAGCCAGCAAGGCTCGTACGACCTGGGCTCATATCGCTCCAGGATCATATAGGGCCACAACAGGTGATCCATCGCAAATCCCAGGGGCACCCAGGGGGCAGAAGGCGCGGTGAGTGTGATGGGGAAAGTGGTCGTGATGGCGTTGATGATCCCGATTGGAAAGCCGTCGCTGACCGGGTCCACCTCCTTGTCCAGGTACTCCCGCCAGGTCATCCCCTCCCAGGTGCGGTAGGTGATGGGGAAGCCCCGATGGGGCGAGGCGATGAAGACCGCCTTGTTCACGTGGTCCAGGCCACGGTACTGAGGGTCGTCCGCCAGGTCCTCCAGGTAGGCCCGCAGCACCATGCCGCCCATACTGTGTACCACCACGTCGGCCTCGCCATCCTGCCTCGCGTAGGGCACGCCGTTCACGTGGTCCGGCACGTGCTCGTGAAGCACCCGTCCCAGGTGGGAAGCCGATCGCTGGTTGCTCTGTCGCCAGTCGTAGGTTGTCGGGAAAAGGGTCTTGTTCAACTCGTACCCCATCTTCATCAGGTTCTCGACGAGCGGCACGTAGGAATCCAGAAACGGGTCGAGAAAGACTTCCTCTGCCACGTTGCCGGACACGACTTGTGGCCATTCGGTGATCACGCTATCGCGCGGCGGCATCGAGCCCAGGATGCCATGCACGAAGACGACGGGGTGGATCTGGGCAGTGGGGATGCTCACCTCCTCCCGGTCGCCGGTCGGCAGGTCCGTGGGCGGGTACGCGACGAACGCGGCTTCCAGGGTCAGCGTGGTCGCCTCCGAGGGCTGTATCCAGACCGGGAAGGTGATGGATATGCTCTCGGTCGGGGTCAGCGGGCCGAACTCGAGCGCCTGTGTGTACACGCCCGGTGAGGAGAACACCTTCTCGCCGTCGGCCCGCGCCAACTCTTCGTCCGTCAACACCAGGAAGCGCGCACCGCCTTCCGGCGAGGTGGCGGTAAAGACCGCCGTCGTATTCGTTATCGTGCCGGTGGTGACGTTGTTCACCGTCACGGTGACGGTGAGCGGGTTGGGCGCGGGCCAGCCTTCGCCGTTCAGCGTCAGCGTGTGGGTTGGTACCGCCACGTCAATCGGGGAGAGATAGAC
>JBHIET010000128.1:0-5557 GCA_046760785.1 Anaerolineae bacterium
TTTCGCGAACCCGCCCTCGGGACGAGGGCTAGGAGCTTTCGAAGCGAGCCTTCCCTTGTCCCCTTGCTCGCAGCCCCCGTCTCGGGGGCGGCCCACAATGCGCACTTCACCGAAGGAGACGCTATGACAATAAAGCCACACCACGATCCAACTCACCTTTACTTCGTCACGGCCACCGTGCTGGGCTGGAGGCACCTGTTCGTCCAGCCCACCTATGCCCAGATTGTCCTTCAGTCCCTCGACTGGCACCGGCGCAATGGACGCTGGTCGCTGTTCGTCTTCGTCGTCATGCCCAACCACACTCACTTTGTCATCTGTCCGCTTGGCGAACAAACCATCTCCACAGTTTTGCAATCCTTCGGCTCCTACACAGCACACGCCATCTTGGACCAATTACGGCAAGATGGACGAACGGACCTATTGGCGTTCTTTGCTCAACGGCAGGATCGCGATGCCAGCAAGGAGCATCAGATCTGGCTGCCTATCGAGGCCAAGAACACCTACTCGGTCGAGTTTCTGCGTCAGAAGGTGGAGTACACGCACAACAACCCTGTCGCCAAGCACTGGCGATTGGTTGACAACAGGGCTGACTATTCCTACTCCAGCGCATGTTTCTATGACCGGGGTGAATCGCCAGTTATTGCAGTGGACGATGAGGGAGTGGATGTAATGCATCCCATCTGCTCCCAGTCCCCGTCTCGGGGACGGGTGTACAACGACAGATCGCCTGTGGGGCGGTTTTCTGCCCCAAGACGCCCCCGGGACGGGGGCTGAGAGCTTTGGAGAGTCAGTATCCTATTCTGAGTTCTTAAATCACCCCAGAGGTAGCGATGATGCGACGCTTGACTCGGTTGGTCCTGGCAGGAATCGTGAGTACGCTGGTCGCCGGGTGTGCGGGAGCGACACCGTCCGTTCCTCCTACGCTCACCCACGCGCCCACACGCCCGCCCTCTCCTACGCCGTTTCCTACGCCGTCCCCACTTCCCACCGCTACCCTCACCGCCACTCCTACCCCAGCTCCCACTCCCACCGCTACACCTTCCCCCACACCCCCTCCCACGCTCACCCCCCTGCCCCCCACCACCGTCAGCCCCCTCACCCCCTGGGAGCCGCTGCCCATTGAGGGGCTGCCCGGCCCCTGGGTGAACGACATCGCTTTCGCCACGCCGACCACCGTCTTTGCCATCGCCGCTGACGACCTCTACCGCTCCGACGACTCCGGCGCGACCTGGACGCTCTCCTTCAGCATCTACCGGGGGATGCGCAGCCTCGCCGTCTCCCCCGCCTACGCTGCCGACCAGACCGTCTTCGCCGCCGACGGGCGCAGCCTCCTCTTCCGCTCCACCGACGGCGGGGAGACCTGGGAGGAGCTGGTGCAAATCGCTCCTGTCGGCGGGGCCTCCGACGCCGACATCTACCTCTCCATCTCGCCTGCCTACCCTGCCGACCCCACCCTGTGGGCCGTCGTCGAGGGGGGCGCGGCCTACCGCTCCACCGACTCCGGGCTGACCTGGGAGCAGTTCGACCCCGGCTTCGAGCTGCCCCCGATGGCGCGGCTGGCGCCCAACCCAAACTACCCCGCCGATCCGACGCTGACGATGGTAGACCCAACCGCTGTCGGAGACCTGAACCTGCCGGAGGGCCTCTCGGCCTATCCGCTCGCCCTGGCCGAGTCCGGCGGGACGCTGCTCCTGGGCACGATGCGCGGGCTGTACCGCTCCACCGATTCCGGCGCAACCTGGGCCGACGCCAACTCCGGCCTGCCCGCCTCGCCCGTGGAGACGGCGGTCGTTGCCTCGGACGGCACGCTCTACGGTTCCGTCGGCGGCGAACCCCGGCTGTTCCGCTCGCCGGCGGGCGGTACGCGCTGGGAGCCGCTGGGCCGGCTGCCGGAAGGGGAAGACGGCGAAATCTCGATCTACGGCATAGCCGCAACTCCGCCCGTTCTGGTCGTCACCACCTATGATCGCTTCTTTGTCTCCCGCGATGGCGGCCTGACGTGGGAGCGGATGGCGGGCGAGGGGCTGCCCTGGGTCAGCTATCGCCGCCTGGCCCCGTTGTTCTCGGCCGATTTCGCCGCGCGCGGGGTGGCCCATCTGGCTTACAGCGGCGACGTGTACCGCACCGAAGACTGGGGCGACACCTGGATCGAGATGGAAGGGCCGGTGGGCGTGAAGAAACTGCTGGAGAGTCCCGATGGCCGATTGATCGCTCTGGCCTCGGGGTCCGCCTACGAATGGGACCCGCAGGCCGGGGAGTGGGTGCGTCGCCCGGTTGATTTTGGCTTTGGCGGCGAGCCAATCGTCGCCCGCTTCGTCACCGAGCAACTGGCAGTGGCGGTGATGGACGACAAAATCTATCTCTCGGAGGACGGCGGGCGGGGCTGGACGCGCATCGGGCGGAGCGAGCTGGAACAGGCTTACGACTACCTGATCTCGCCCCGCTTCGACGCCGACCGCGCCATCTACGCCCAGAGCGCGACGGGAATCTACGTCTCCACCGACGCCGGCCGGACGTGGGTCGGGGCCGGTGAGGGCTTGCCTCCCTGCGAGTACTACGGCGGCCCTGAGTGTGACCTGGCGCTGCTTGGCGGTGTGCGCTCCGACACCGGCTACACCATCTATGCCTCGGTGCGTCACGATTTCCAGACCCGCTTGTGGATGGCCCACGCGGAGGAGGATTAGGAAGAGAGGAGGTCCGAGAGAGCAACGATTTGCTCACCCAGCATGGGGAAGTGTTTGACGTTCGATGTCACCAGCATCAGCTCGTGCTCCAGCGCGGTGGCGGCGATGAGCGCGTCGGGGAACGAGACCTGGAAACCCTTACGGGCGTGAGTGTAAATCATCCGCCCCGCCCGGTCGGCGATGGGAACGGTGATGGGAAGACTGATCAACGAGAACAGGAGCGCCGCGGTCATTTCCTCCTCACGGGGGTGCATACCCGCGAACACTTCTACTCTGGAAGCCGCTGAGACGTACAAATAGTTGGTGGAGTGTACACTGTCGAGCCAGTCCAGGACGTTCAGGTCGCGCCGCAGGGCCTTTATGAGCACGTTGCTGTCGAGGAGGTATTTACTCATCTTGCATATCCTCGGCCAGTTGCACGTCCCAATCGTAGGAGGAATGACCGTACTCGCGCAGTCGGCGGATCCAGCGATCTATGTCCTCCGGCGTCGCCAGTTCAGGGTGATCCTCGTCCCGCCAGGCAGGTCCTTCGTCTCGCAACTGGGCCAGCACACGGCGCAGCCGCTCGCGGCGGGCCGCTTCCTCCGCCGCTTTGACGATGAATCGGTTCCGCTCCCGAGGCGACACGACCGAGTCTATCAACTCCAACACCTCGACCGGGAACGTCACATTGATCCGTCGTTTCGTAACTGTCGTAGATACCGTCATAACACACCTCCATAAGACATCTGAATTATACACCTTATTCCAACACAGTCAAATCACACATCACGTCTGACACTTCACGTTTCACACTTGACGTTTCACGTTTCACTATGTCCTTTCTAACCCCTCTCGCCCTCATATTCGCCGGACTGAGCATCCCCATCATCCTGCTCTACATGCTCAAACTGCGGCGGCGGGACGTGCTCGTCTCCAGCACGCTCCTCTGGCAGCGGTTGCTGCGCGACCGGGAGGCAAACGCGCCCTGGCAGCGGCTGCGCCGTAATCTGCTCCTGCTGCTACAACTGCTGGTGCTGGCGCTGCTGACCCTGGCCCTGGCGCGGCCCTTCTTCCCCGTGCCGAGCGTCGTCAGCGGCAGCGTCGTCATCCTGCTGGATGCTTCCGCCAGCATGCAGGCCACCGACGTGGAGCCGACCCGCTTCGACGCGGCCCTGCGGGTGACGCGGGAGATCATCGGTGGCCTGGGCGCGGGCGACGTGGCGACCCTCGTCGCCGTCGGGCCGCAGCCCCAGGTGCTGGCTTTGGCGACGAACGACCGCGCACTCCTGCGCCGCGCCCTGGAAGACGCCGTCCCCAGCAACGGCCCCGCCGATTGGGAGGCCGCTTTCGCGCTCGCCTCGGCGGGGCTGGCGGGCGCTGCGGACACCCAGGCGGTCATCATCTCCGACGGGGCACTGCCGGAGACGCTGCCGCCGCTGCCGGGCCAGGTACGCTTCGTGAGCGTGGGCCCTTCGACCCTTCGACAAGCCGGTGTGGTGAGCTTGTCGAACCATCAGGACGGCGCAGGCTCAGGACGAGGCGGCGGGAGCGACAACCTCGCCATCACCGCGCTGGCGACGAGGGAGGGAGCAGAGGGGCCGCAGGTGTTCCTCCGCGTGATCAACTACGGCGACGGTGACGCCGAACCGCTGGTCGAGTTCTCCGCCGACGGCGCGCTCTTCGACGCCCGCCGTCTGCTCGTCCCGGCCCATGGAAGCGGAAGCCTGACCATCACCGATCTGCCCTACGACCTGCAAGTTTTGCAGGCGCGCCTATCTACCGAGGACGTGTTACCGCTCGACGACGTCGCCTGGACAGTGCACGCACCCCCTGTCTCCGGGCGGGTGCTCCTCGTCTCCGAGGGCAACCTCTTCCTCGAACGGGCGCTGTCCGCCTTGCCGGCGGTCGAACTGGTGCGGCTGGCCCCCGGCCAACCCCTGCCCGGCGATGATTACGCGCTCTACGTCTACGATGGCCCCATCACATCCACGCTCCCCGCCGGCAACCTGTGGCTCATCGGGCCGGGAGCGGGGACGGGCGGCGTATTCACCAATACCGCCATCACCAACGTCGCCAGCGATGACCCCCTGCTGCGCTACGTGGACCTGAGCGACGTTCACATCCTGCAAGCGAGCGCGGTTGAGCCGCCGCCGGGGGCGCGGGTGCTGGTCGAGGCCGCGGGCGGCCCGCTGCTCTTCGTCGCCGAGCGGCCGGAGGGGCGGCTGGCGGTGTTGACTTTCGACCTGCGCGACTCGGACCTCCCGCTACAGATCGCCTTCCCCATCCTCACCGCCAACCTGGTTGATTGGCTGCTGCCTCCGGGAGGGACGCGGCTTCCAGAAAACATTCGGCCTGGCGATCCCGTCCCCGTCCGGCCCGACCCGGAGGCCACGCAGGTCGTCGTCACCGCGCCCGATGGCTCCCGCCACGAACTGCCGCTTGGGGAACAAGCTCCTGTTTTTGCCGCCACCGACCAATTGGGCGTGTATCTGGTCGAACAGCTCGACCGCTCCGGAAACGCCCTGCAATCCGCTGTCCTGGCCGTCAACCTGTTCGACGAGGCCGAATCGAACATCGCGCCGCGAGAGGTGGTGCGGGTGGGGCAGACGGAGATCAGCGCTGCGGTGCGCGAGGAGGAAGGCCGCCGTGAGTTCTGGCCCTGGCTGGCGGGAGTGGCGCTGTGCGTGCTCTTGGCAGAATGGTGGGTCTATCAGCGAGGTTCGTTTGTCGGTTGATCCGACGGTGTAACCGTTCAGGCACTTTCAGTTGAGCAGCCTGAGTAGCGCGGAGTGCGTATCGAAGCCTGCCCTGAGCCTGTCCCGAGCGAAGCCGAGGGGCACAGCCGAAGGGCTTGCCCTGAGCGATGTCCTGATGGTTCGACAAGCTCACCA
>JBHIET010000129.1:0-5468 GCA_046760785.1 Anaerolineae bacterium
TGGTGCAGGATTTGCTGACCGTAGGCCAGGCTCTGCTCGTAAGCGCCGTGATGCTTGTAGTAGCGCATGAGGTGCGCCAGGCTGTTCAGGTACAGGCAACGCAGACGTTCTCGCTCCCGCAGTGCCCAATCGTCGTAGAAACCTTCCAACAGCTCGCCCCTGTAGAGCTGCAAGGCGCTTTCGAGCTCCCGGACGCCGGCCGCTTCCACGGCGTGGATGGGTTTCGCCAGGACCCGGCCAACCTGCTCTTCAAAGACTGCCACGTCCAGCCAGTGGTCGCTCTCGCGATTGAAGCCGATTTCCCCCGCGGGCGTCGTCATCAGGTAGGTCCCCCGGGGGGTGCCTTCCGGTTCCAGCACGCGACGCAGTCGCCACAGCGCAGTGCTCAGGCAACTGCGCGCCCGCTCCTGGCTGTGGTCGCCCCAGAAGAGACCGGCCAGTACCTCGCGAGGGTGGCTGCGATGGCGTTGCAGAAGCAGGTACGCCAGCAATGTCTGGACGATACGGGTCACTTTCATTCCAGATATCTGGCCATCGTGGGCTATTCGAACGCCCCCGAAGAGGGAAATCCGCAGTACTCTCATCTGGGTACTCCTTTGTCGCGATGGAGCAATAGTAACCCTGTTGACGCCAAGGATATGACAGCGAATTCCAGGATTCAACGAATCCCTGCTTGTACCACGGGTGGCCCCCTCAATGCCGCTAACTTTCTGCTCCAGCGGGGTCTATAACCCCGCTACTCCCTGAAAATGGGGGGGGCAACGGTGGTCATTCGTTTCATCCCTTCGACAGGCTCAGGACACCGCCTTTGGATTCGTTGTCATATGCGCTCACTCTACGAGAGATTATCGGTGGTCTCAGCATCCGGCAGCATCGCCAGCAGATGGGCTATGAGCGTGGACCAATCACGAAAATAGCGTGCCTCACCGCTGGTCACGTGTTGAACTTTGCCGCGCCACTCAGTGCGGCCGTCGCCCAACTCTTCTGGCCACAGCCGCAGCGTAAACAGATGCGAGCGGTGATGGTCTTTGTCCACGCTACTCTACTCCTTGGCCCACTTGGGGGTCGTTAGGAAACAACTTCCCGATTTGCACCCGAGTTGGGGCCTAGAAACCCACGGCGTTAAGCCGCTGGGTCTGTCCTCGCTGGCCCAGGGGATATCGCTTTTGAGATCAGCCTGGCTTAGCGAGGAGCCTCCCGGCGCCTAAACGGCGCGGGTTTCTTCCGACGGTATCCGATCCCAGGCACTGAGAAAGCGGGAAGTTGCTCTTTTACAGGCCCCTGGCATCCGGGCAGAATTAACTTCCGTTTTTGAGGCCGTCTCTGTCAATCCGAGCAAACGCAATATAGGAACTGATTTGGTCGTGATGCTGGGGTTAGTATAGCACAAGCAGCGTTTCTGAAGCGTTTCGTGGGGAGGGATTTCGTGGAATCAGAGAGACCGGGTTTTTGCCTGGAAAAAGCACCTTCCATTTTCAGGCCAGAGGGTTTTTGGAACGGCTAATGCGGCTCAATGATGACGTCTTTCCAGAACCACGCTTTGATCACCGACGTGGGAAACTTTCTAACCCACGGCTTCACCAACAGGTGCAACCGCCCATAGACCAGGGGCATGATCGCCGCCTCCTCTACCAGGATCCTGTCCGCTTGCTGGTACATCCTCATCCTCTCCTCCTGGTCTGTCACTCGCCTGGCCCCCTCCACCAGTGCAGCGTAAATCTCGTTCCGCCACCGGGTGCGACGCACGTGGGGGCTCACCCGGAGAAAGTCATCCGGATCGGGATAGTCGGCGTAGTTCCCGCTGAGAAACATGTGCGGTGGCTCCTTTTCCACCCTGTCGAAGAAGATTTCCACCTCTAGTGTCTTCCACGTGATTTCTACCCCCAGGTTTTCTCGCCACTGAGACAGCATGTACTCGCTCTCAGGATCCGCGCGACGGAAAGTCAACAACTCTACAGCGGGGAAGCCGAAACCTCCCGCATAGCCGGCCTCAGCCAACAGTTGTCCCGCCCGGTCAGGATCGTAGGGCAGGCCGATCCCCGCTGCGTGGCCTGGCATGCCCGGCGGCAACAGCCCGCCCGTGGCCGGGGAAACGTAGCCCATCATGACCACGTCCGCCAACGTTTCCCGGTCTATGGCCAGGACGAAGGCCCGCCGCACCCGAGGATCGTCGAAAGGTGGCCGGCTCACGTCGAACCCCACGTAGTAGGTGTGTAGCCGGGGCACCGAAACGTATTCCCCGGCGTACCGCTGCCGGGCGTAGTCCCACTCCAGCGGTGGGAATTCCCACAGGCCCAGGACGTCCAGGTCGTCGGCTTCATACAGCGCCAATCTGGCCGCCCGGTCCGCGGGCAAGGAGAGTTCCACCCGCTGCACGTTGCCCGTGAAGGGGCCGTAGTACTCCCGGTTGCGAGCCAGGATGACGGGCTTCCCCCGCTGCCAGGCCTCCAACCTGAAAGGCCCGTTGGTGACGATGTTCCCCATTTCCGTCCACGCCTCGCCGTGGGGCTCCACCACGTGCCGGGGTACGGGGTAGGTGGCACAGCAGGTCAGCAGATGGGGGAAATAGCCGGTCGGCCCTTCCAGTTCCACCACCAGGGTCATCTCGTCGAGGGCTCGCACCCCCACGCGGTCTGGATCTGGGACCTCGCCCCGATGGAAGCTCCGGGCGCCTTTGACGTCGTAGAGCAGGCTGGCACTGGGCGACCCGGTGGCCGGATCCAGGGCACGCTTCCAGGCATACTCGAAGTCCTCCGCCGTCACCGAGGCCCCATCGCTCCAGCGCACATCCTCCCGCAGGTGGAAGACGTACTTGCGCCCACCTTCGGAGACCTCCCAGGTCCGCGCCACCGCCGGCACGACGTCCATCTCCGGGCTCCGCTCCACCAGCCCGCTGAAGAGTTGGTCTATCAGGCCGGCCGAACCGACGTCCCCGGCCATGGTCGGATCCAGGGTCATTGGATCCCCCCAATCCACCCTGAGAGCGTGGGGGGCAGGCGGTGGCGGGACGGCCGGCTGCATCCCCCCCGCCCGTTGCCACAGGGTGAAACCTTCCTCGTAGGCCTGGCGCGCACGCCGGAAGTCGAAGGCGCTGTGATACGTCAGTCCCAGCTTCATCAGCGTCCGCGCCGCCCGTTGGTGCGCCCCCTGCTCCTTCAGGAACGCCAGCGCCCGCTGGTAGTGCTCAATTGCCCCCTGATAGGCGTACAGCCCCCGCGCCCAGTCCCCCGCCTGGAGCAGATACTCAACCGCCTTCTCCCCCTCCCCTGCTTCGGCGTAGTGGCGCGCCAACTGCACCGCGATCTCTTCAGTGCGTTCCTCGTGCAGCTCCTCCAGCGCTGTGGCCACCTTGCGGTGCAGATGGATTCGCCGCGGAGGGCTCAGACCTTCGTAGATGACCTCGCGGATTTTATCGTGGCTGAAGTCATAGGCGTCTGCGCCCTGTTCGCGCACGATGCGCCGCTGCCACAGCTCGTCCAGCCCGCGCACCAGGGTATCCTCGTCGCTGTCGCTTGCCCGCGCCAGCACATCGAAGGTGAACTCCCGACCGATAGTAGCGGCCACGTTCACCAGCTCGCGGGCCGGGGATGAGAGCTGCGCCAGGCGCGCTGTGATCACCGCTTGTACTTTGGGTGGAAGGGATCGGAGACTGGAGATTAGAGATCGGGTGTCGGGGACCATGCTCCAATCCCCAGCAGCCGCCCGCACCGTTTCCACCACAAACAGCGGGTTACCTTCGGTTTCCTGGTACAGGTGTGTCGCCATGGCCGGATCGAGTTTCCGCCCGGCTACGTGGGCGCCCAGGGAGGCCGTTTCAGCTTCGTCCAGGGGGCCCAACTCGATCTCAGTCAATCCTCCGCTGCGGCGCAGGGCTGACAGTAACGAGGCCAGCGGATGATCGGCCCCCGTCTCTTCCGGGCGCAACGTGCCAACGATGAGCAGCCGCGCCTGTGGATCGAAGCGCAGCAGGTAGTGGAGCCATCTAAGCGTCTCCCGGTCACACCACTGCAGGTCGTCAATCAGCAACAGTAGCGGTTGGTTGCCCTCCAGGACGGCACGCGCCAGGGCTTCGAACAGGTGTTGGCGCTGCCACGTTTCGGTCAGTGGGCCGGGATGGGGCAGGTCAGACCGTTCGACCAGGAGTTCAGGCAATAGCCGCGCCACTTCGGTGAGCCAGACGTCATCGAGGGGCGGTAATGGGCGGGCCCGCAGCCAGGCCGCTACGGGGGCGTAGGCCAACCCACCCTCGGCAGCGTAGCCACGGGCGCTGGCCGTGGGGATCCCCTGCCGGTCGGCCCACTCGATCAGCTCCTCAGCCAGCCGCGTTTTGCCGATGCCCGCCTCCCCCGTCAGCAACACAAAGCCCGGATGTCCAGTGGCGGCCCTCCGCCAGGCTGCCTGTAATCCCGCCCACTCCTGGTCCCGCCCCACCAGGGGCGACACAGCGATCAGTGGCGGCGGTGCCGGCGGCGCGTCCACCTTCAACAATCGCTCATGCGCTTCGCGGGTGGCAGGACTGGGCTCCGCGTCGAGTTCGCGCTGCAAGACCGTAGCGCAGGTGTGGTAGGCGCGCAGGGCTCCGGCGCGGTCGCCGCTCAAGGCGTGCAGACGCATCAGGCGGCGGTAGGTGGCCTCGTGCAGCGGGTCGTGCCGCAGCAGGCGCTGGGCGTAGCCGATCGCTGTGCGGTAGTCGCGCTGACCTTCTAGCAGCAGGATCAGCCGTTCCAGTGCGTCAACAAACGTTTGGCGCAACCGTTCGCGTTCCGGCAAGATCCAATCGTCGTAGCAACTGGGCAGCAGGTCGCCACGGTACAGGGCCACTGCCTGCTCCAAAGCCACTCGAACCGCGGTCTGAGCGCCGGCTGCCTCCGCCTGATCTGCCCGGACCACAGCGCTTTCAAAGCGGGCTACATCGAGGGCAAATGTGGCGCCGGACCGCCACTGCAAGGTCCGGGCATCGGCGCGCAGGAAGCGGTCGGCATCCGGCAGGGCGCGGCGCAACAGGTGCAATAGATTGCGCAGGTTGGTGCGGGCCTGGGCTTCGGTCGAATCGGGCCAGAGGAGAAAGGCCAGGTGGTAGCGAGGTTGGGGCGCGTCCCGATGCAGTACGAGGTAGGCCAGCAGCGATTGCAGTCGCGGCGAGTTGACGGTCGTCACGGGTGCGTCGCCGTAGACGAGGCGCAAATCACCCAGCAGGTGAATGTGCAACGTCGGCATCAACAGCCTCCTCCCGCTGCGGGCACGTCCAAAAGGGGCAACTCACGCCTTTGTGAGTGGATGATCCTTCCCAGCTAACTGCGCGGCCAAGCCAGCGACGCGCTCGACTTGCGCCCCCGCGAGTATGCGGCGAGCAGTCGGCGGTTGAGAGGGGAGTCGAGGTTAGCGTGAATACTATTGTACTTTAGATTGTCGCATTTGTCAACGGCTCGTTGCTGAGTTGTCAATTCGAGGGACAGACGCTATAATTC
>JBHIET010000130.1:0-5438 GCA_046760785.1 Anaerolineae bacterium
ACGCTGCTCAGGCTGAGTAGTGACGTCTTTTGGACAGATTATGAAAGGGTCTCATTGTAGAAAACCATGATGACTTGGCCGGACACTACGACGACGTGTTGGATGTTATCGAAAACCCGGACATTCTAAGTACAGCAAGGCATAGATTCGTTCCGAGTTCCCCGTTCGCCACGCCGCCCGGAGCTGAACCGCTCGGCTGAGCTCGCGACGAAGCCTCCGGGCTGAAAGAGCAAAGCCCTACGGGCTAGAGCGGCCCTGATTCAGCCCCGAAGGGGCTTCGTTCTTTCAGCGCGGGGTCTTCAGCCCCGCGCTGGCACCGGATAAATTGGGAATGAACTTGCGGAAGGCTGTACTAAGTAGGCATCGGGGATCGTTGATTGCTGTACGTGGGGTTGGCAAAGGTTGGTATCTGGCGGTGATATATCGCCAATTGTTAGATGAAGATGGTTTTGTCATCACGGCATATTTCACCTCAAAAATGGATCGGAGAAAAACAATATGGAAGAGAGAGTAACATCAACAGCGAATGCGGCTATATCCGTGGTGTCCGCGCCTATCGTCAGTGCCGTGCCATACCTGATCCGTTTCCCCAGCCATCGTTTCTGGGTAGATTACGACGAGAAGGCCGACGTGTTGTATAAGTGACCATTTTGGACGTGTCGGCGAGGGATACAGCATAATCTTTGACCTGTGCAGTTAGAACGGTTACGCCTATTTTCCCGTTTGTCCGTGTCCAATTTAACTGCACGGATAGAGGATTTTGGAACTTGAGCAGAGGGTTGGCAATGTCCCCCTTGAGTGTCGTTGCTGCCTGCTTGCCCCGCTTGTTTACGATCCAGGAATAGCAAAACGGCCTCTATAACGGAGGCCGTCTTGCATAACGAGACAAGGACGATTCAGTCACCTGATTCAGGCGACCCTTCTGGCTCTGCCTCCAGGCTCTCAACTTCCAACCCCTCCAACGCACGCAGTTCTCGGTAGGTCAGTGTCCACACACTGGACTTGAACACCTCCATCAGCCCACCCAGGAACAGCCACGGCACCGCCATTACCAGCGCAAAGATCGGGATACCGACCACAGCCCCCAGAATATACGGCACTGCTCCATCGAAGAACAGGCTGGTCAGCCCCCACACGATGAGCGCTGGCAGACCACCCAACACGGCTCCCACGACAATCAGCAAGACGATCACAGGAAGCAGCAAGATTGTGAAAGCGAGTATCACGATTACCCAGCCGATGCTCACGCCAAGCATGATGAGCCACATAACCAGCACATCCTGCCAGCGCCGTCTCACGACGCCGAAGCCGTGGCGGATCGCCTCAATCACCCCCAACTCCTCCAGTGCGCACGCCCGCCAGAAGAACTTCACGAGCAGTGAGAGCATCGCGCCGACGACGATGGCCAGAAGGACGAGCAGGAGGAACAGGCCGATTGTGGCAACGGTGCCGATCACGCCGACAGCCGTAATTTTCGTCAGCCAGAGTAGCAGTGGGGCCAACGCCAGCGCGAACAGCAGGATAAACACTAGTGCCGTAGGCAGGCCGATCAGCAGTCTAATCAGGAAGAGTCGCCAAGCGGTGCGCGACCAGCCTAGCCGGAACCCCTGGCGCACACCGAGCTTCTCACCCGTACCCTCGTGGTGGTCCACCATCCGTATCAGTGCCGTCTCCGCCACGTAGCGCGCTACCGCTGCCACGACGACTAGGATGAGGATTACGCACGCTAACGCGATGCCAGCGACAATCAGGATGGTCACGACATCAGGTGGAATCTCCGGTATAGTAAATTCACCTGGTGGAGGAAAGCCGCCGTTGCCACCCCCACCGCCATTGCCGCCACCCCTGCCACCTGCATGGCCACCACTATAGCCGCCGCTGGCGGTGGTCAGCGCAAGGATGATGCCAAAGATCCACAGCGCCCGGTAGCGCCAGGTCGTCTCCCAGGCTCGTTTTAAAACCTTTATGTGATCCATCTCTAGCTTGCTCCTTTCATTATCACCCTATCCGTTGGTGTCCTAGAATCCGTGTTCTATGCCGACGGCGAGCCCACCAACTGGCCAGCCAGCTCCAATACAACAGGCCGATCACAGCCAGCGCCACTACATTCAACGTGACACCCCACCCCAAGGGCCCGCCATGGCTCAGCAACTGCAGCACGAGATGTCCAACGTTGCTCAGGCTCGCCCTCGACGAACCCAAGAGCTCGGTCAGCGACGGGCCTTGCTGCGACGCAGGTAGCAGCTTCGCTATCACATCACCCCCCAGGCCCATTTGCAGGACATCCAGCACCACACCAGAGACGAGGAACACTGCCCGGACGAAGGCCCCCGCGCCGAGCAGTCCCACCGGAACCAGCCGCCAGCCGATCTCCAGCACCCTCTTCCAGGTTGGTTCCAGCGGACGGCGCGGCAGGCGCAACCTCACTTGCGCTACGAAGCGATCGGGCGGAGTAAGGCCCTCGGCGGCAGGGCTCTCCTGCAACAGCACCGACATCGCCTGCAGTCTCTCCAGTTCAGTGCGGCACGCTGGGCAGTGCGCCAGGTGAGTCTCTACCTGCCGCAATCGCAGCCCTCTCAACTCGCCGTCGTGGTACGCTCCCAGCCAGGGTGTCGCGTGCTCGTTCATAGCAACTCCAAATAAGGGGCCAGCGTCTCTCGCAGTCGGTTGCGGGCGTAGTTCAGCCGCGACATCACCGTGCCCATGGGGATACCCAGCGTAGCGGCGATCTCCCGATACGACAGCCCCTCATACTCCCGCAACACCAGCACCGAGCGGCTGGCCGGCGGCAATGCCAACACCGCCTGGCGCACCTGCTCGCCCCGCTCTTTCCTTTCCACCGTGGCCTCCGGCCCGGCATCCGACGCAGCCAGCGGCAATGCGTCCACGTCCACCGTCCCCTTCTCGCGTCGCAGAGAGTCCAGCGCGAGGTTGGCGGCGATGCGATACAGCCAGTTGCGGAAAGGCGATCGAGGCCGGTAATCAGGAAGATGCCGCCAGGCGCGGATGAACGTCTCTTGTGCCGCGTCCTCGGCCAGGTTTGCATCCCCACACATGCGGTACACCACGTTGACAACCCCCTCCCGGTTGAGGCAGACCAGCTCACCAAAGGCTTGCTGGTCCCCCTGTTGAGCCTGGGCGATCAGTTCGAGTTCGGTTTCTGCTGGCGGCGCTGACCGACTGCTCACGCTGTTATTTGCCCCTTCTGCCCTTTCAACGCTGTTAGCTGCGGTTTTATTCGGGCCGGAGTAACTACTCACCCTAAGCCTAGATTTCGCACTCCGCTAGCAGCTAAATCAGGCCAGTCGTCCTGAGTGCCGCGAAGCGGCGTATCGAAGGGCGACGGGCCGCTAAATCGCCCCTTCGATACGACCTTCGGCCTACTCAGGATGCGATTCAGCTATGATCTGTACAATCACTGTTACGATTTCCAGGGGTGCGAAAAACAGGCTAAGCTCGGACTCCCCCCCGTCCCAGGGACGTCACATGCGGTGGATGGCCGCTTTTCCGTGCCGCTCAAGACGGCCCAGAGACAGTGGCTACGAGCTTGGGAAACGATCTACGCTACTCAGGCTGGTAGTAACGGGCCGGATTGCCATCCGTGTTAGATGTAGTATACTGTAATAGCGTGAAACGTAAAACGTGAGGTGTGACTGGCTACGTGTTGGATCGGCAAGCCGAGGTTGGCCAAAAGGGAGCGAACCATGATTCCGTTGCGTGATACCATATCCTCTCGCCGTTTTCCCATCGTCAATACAGCGATCATCGTTCTCAATGTGTTGGTCTTCTTGTTCGAGAGTATCCTGACGCCGGATCAACTGGAGCAGGTCATCCGGGCTTGGGGGTTGGTGCCAACTCATTTCTGGCAAGGCGCTGGTTTGGGCCGTTGGTTGCCCATGTTTACCTCAGTGTTCATGCACGGGGGCTGGTGGCATCTGATTTCCAATATGCTCGCTCTTTACATCTTCGGGGACAACGTCGAGGACCGCCTGGGCCATTTCCGTTATTTGTTGTTTTACCTGCTGGGCGGGCTGGTGGCCGGCGGAGCCCAATTGTTGGCTTACCATAGTTCTCCCCTCCCGACAGTGGGGGCCAGTGGGGCTATCGCTGGCGTGTTAGGAGCCTACCTGGTGCTCTATCCCCACGCCCGTGTCGTCACCCTCGTGTTTATGTTCTACTTCATGCGCATCGTCGAAATTCCCGCCTTGATCTACCTGGGCTTCTGGTTCATCTCCCAATTGTTCAACGGCCTCTTTGCCCTGGCCGCCGCGGCCGATGCCATGCAGGCTGGCGGTGTGGCCTGGTGGGCGCACATTGGAGGCTTCGTCTTCGGGCTAGCGATCATCCGACTCATCTCGCCTCGTCGCCCTCGCACTTATGCTGACGAGTACTGGCCCTGGTAACATAACGAGAACTCAGAGCAAGGAGGTTCCGATGTCCATCTTCGACCTGTTCTGGATCTTCTTCATGTTCACCAGCCTCTTGCCGGCCATCCAGAAACGCATGCTGGAGGCGGCGCGCCTGAAGTTGATGCGCGAGCTAGAAAAGCAGCGCAACAGCCGCGTCATCGCCCTCATCCACCGGCAGGAGACGATGGCGCTGCTGGGCTTTCCTCTCTTTCGCTACATTGACATCGAGGATAGCGAGGAGGTGCTGCGGGCCATCAAGCTGACCGATGACACGGTGCCGATTGACCTGATCCTGCACACGCCGGGCGGCCTGGTGCTGGCCTCGGAGCAGATCGCCCACGCGCTCTGCCGCCATCCGGCCAGAGTGACCGTCTTCGTGCCTCACTACGCTATGTCGGGCGGCACGCTGCTGGCGCTGGCCGCCGACGAGATCGTGATGGATGAGAACGCCGTCCTGGGACCGGTGGACCCCCAACTGGGGGAGTACCCGGCGGCGTCTATTCTCAGGGCGGTGGCGCAGAAGGACGTCAACGAGGTAGACGACAAGACGCTCATCCTGGCCGATGTGGCACGCAAGGCCATCGCCCAGGTCAAAGATCGAGCACAGACGATCTTGGCCGAGCACATACCTGGGGAACGGGCAGAGGCGCTGGCCGAAACGCTCTCCGAAGGGCGCTGGACCCACGATTATCCGATCACCGTCGAGGAGGGACAGAAACTGGGCCTCCCGATCAGCACCGAGATGCCCGAGGAAGTCTACAAATTGATGACGCTCTACCGCCAGCGGGGCCAACGCCGCCCCTCGGTGCAGTACATCCCGGTGCCCTACCATCCCAGCGGGGAGAAGGGTGGAGGCCAGGAGTAAACTGCCGACAAATTCAATGAAAGTCAGTGTTTTAGGCTCTTCCCTGCTCGCTCTTGCTGCCATCTCGCTCGGCTTGGTGCTGGCGTTCGAGTGGTACCACGCCGACCGTATCTACCCGGGCGTGCACGTCTGGGGCGTGGACGTGGGCGGAATGCGGCCCGAGG
>JBHIET010000131.1:0-5278 GCA_046760785.1 Anaerolineae bacterium
CACCGCGAGACAGCTCGCGGAGTACAACTCCGCGAGATCAGGGCGGATTCCCCACTGCCAGCGAATCGCTGCGCAAGCCCCCTGCCCCCCACCCTTGCGCAGGGACGCCAATCATGCTACAATCTGAAGCTACCCCTCTCACAGGCGGTGATTTGCCCCCACCTGTTTGACTTTTGTGGGACAACGAGTACAATCCAGGGTAACGATTGTCATCCAAGTGGTTGATACGACAGTCCATACCGACTGGGGAGGTGGACGCCTTGTTGCCGCCCTATCTCGCCGACAACCTGCAGAGACTCCAGGAGACCTTCGGAGACGAGCCTTTCACCGTCCAGGAGGCCAAAAAGACCCTCCCCGTATCCCGGCCCTTCCTGTTCAAGATCCTGCATGAGCTGGTCCAGGGGGGATATCTCACCCGCCTGGGCAGGGGGATCTACGCCCTCGATGGCTCCCAGTCCAAACTGGCCGTTCCCCTGTCGGAGACCGGCCGGAAGATCCACAGGGCTCTGTATTCTGAGGGGATCGACTTCGCCATCACCGGCCTGGATGTGCTCCTCACCTTAATGCGCAAACGAGTGCGGGCCGCCGCGGGCTCGACCATGCGCCAGGTGCAGGCCCAGGCCAAGCAGCAGGCCACCGATGATGCCCCATCCCTCATGGCCACCGGGTTGGCCGTCCGACCCCCGGACGGGCTGGACGAGGTCAAAGCGGCCGCCCAAGCGGCCCAGACCGGCCGGAGCGAAGCCACCGGCGCGCAGGACGCGCTCCCGGCTCCAGCCCCAGCCCCACCGTCCGCGTCCCCCCCAACCGTCGCCGATACTTCGAGCCGAATGTGTCCCCTCAGGGGCACAATCGGCGCACTCAGTACGAGCATGCGCGACGCGCTACGAGGCAGCAACGTGGTGCTCTACGAGCGCGGCCACCATGCCAGCCCCCAGCCGGCCCGCCCAGGCCCTGACACGCCGCCCGCCGCCCCCGACTGGCGACAACTGGTGGAAGAACTGGTGGCGGCCTATGCGGCCCGCTTGCGCAACGTGCTGTCTCGCAGTGGGCGCAAACCCTTTCGCTTGGCCGGCTTGCACCTCTACGCCGACTTGTTGACCCTGCTGGGCTCGCTGGAAACCAGCCTGACCTATCTGCCCGACGAGCCCCGCCTGACCTGTTTCGCCGATGCTATCCGCGATGCGCTGCTGGAGTTTGAAAGCGAGTACACCTGGATCGCCGAAGGCTACACCTGGGTCCTGGATATCAGTGCCATCCTGGACATTCCCCTACCCCAGCCCGAGGCGGAGAAGCCGGATACGCCCCTCTCGTCCACCGTGCACGCTCGATTGGAGGCCTACCTGGAACGGTTGGACCAGCGCACTGATCTCGACGCCCCCTTGCCGGCCTTCCGCAAACATCTGCGGGCCCTGACGAAACGCTATGCCCCCGGGCTCTTTCATTGCTACGACATCCCCGGCCTGCCCCGCACTAACAACGACCTGGAATCCCTCTTCGGTCGCGTGCGGCGGCAAACCCTGCTCACCGCCGGTCCCTATCACGCCCAGCAACGCCTGCATGAGCAGGGCGCCTGGTTGCTCTTCGAAGCCGTGGCCCATGAACCTGAACAACTTCGACGCCTACAGCGCGTGTCCTTGAAAGACTGGCGCGCCGAGCGACAGCGCATGCGGACACATCGAGCCACCTTCACCGATGATCGGCGCTTTCGCCGTCAGTCGCCCAAGTACTTGGCGGAACTCGAAGCACGAGCGGCTGAGATTGCCCGCCTGCAACTGCCGTCGTGACCTGGTGTGCGACTTTTCCCCTTTGGCGTTCTCAGGCGGGCGGTGATAGAGCCAGCGGCGTGGCTGTCAGCGGGCAAGGCCTGGGGGCAGCGGTGGGCTGTCTGCTTCGGGCGCATCCTCTGTGGCCATGGCGCCGTGCAACAAACCGCTGCACCCGACGCGGGAAACTGAGGCTCCAATGATCGTCGAGGGCAAGACGGACGTTGACGCCAATACCCCGCGCGGGTGAGCTTACCCGTTAGCAGTGATTCCACCATCTGCACAGTAAGAAAGGAAAATAAAATGACCATTCAACAATACTTCGCTTGGTTCAAACGAGATTGGGCAAAGGCAGGCTTTCTCATCTCCATCTTTCTCTTTGTCTTTCTCTTCGCCACCGTCAAGGACACCGACTTTGTCCTCTTCCTGCTTCTTCTGCAAACGCCCCTCTATATGCTCCACGAAACCGAAGAATATATCTTCCCCGGCGGCTTTGGCAAGTTTTTCAATATGGATATTATGAATTTCGAGACAGAAGACAAGCCCCTCGACGAGAATTTTATTTTTTATCTCAATATCATTTTGATCTGGATCATCCTACCGGTATTTGGCTTACTTGCTGCTAAAAATTATCAATATGGTCTTTGGTTGCCTTACTTCTCATTTTTTGCCGGTGCTTCACATATCGGATTGGGCATCAAAGCCCGTAGACGCTACAACCCCGGTTTAGTTGTCAGTCTTTTGCTGAATATTCCAGTGGGGGCTTGGGCGGTGCTTTATCTTGTGAATCAGGGTTTTCTCCCGAACATTTTTCTGAACTCTCACTTTTTTATTGGATTAGGCGTGAATTTGGTGCTACCTGTTATTGGTCTGGTGGTATATAAAAAACATCTCCGAGAGATTGCTGCCGCCTGATCGGCAAAGAAGTAATCCCAATGTACGTCGAAAAGAAGAATTCTCCGAAGCAAATTTTTGGAAAGCTGCGTGGTTTTTGAGGGTTTTAAGGCCAACAATGGGCGTAAGGGGCTACAATGTTCCGTCGCCAACCTTGTCAATCCGCTTAAGTAACTACTCAGTCGCTCCCGCCGGACCTTAGTCCGGCGGCCCCTGCAACGCCTCATGTCGCTTGTTCGGTAGTTGATGACCGCATTCTGGCGCCATTTGGCAGCGGACTAAGGTCCGCTGCGAGCATAGGCTGAGTAGTTACCCGCTTAATATGGTATAATGATCTCGCTAGCGTCGCTTCGCTCCGACAGGTGGACGGCATGGCCGGAACTCGTGGACGATTTCATCGGAATACGCAGCAGGCTCCCGACTTCCGCCTGGCAAAGGTTACGGACAAGTTCAAGACGCTCCTTCCTGAGCTGGTCCATGAGGTGGGGGCGAAGAGGGTCGGCTTCGAGAGCGCTCATCTCACCGTTGATCAGCACCAGGAGTGGCAGGAGGTCGCCGAGGGTTTCGAGTTGGTGCCCACCAAGGAGCTGGTGGAGGGAATCCGCGCCGTCAAGGACGAGAACGAACTGAGTAAGATCAGGAAAGCCATCGCCCTGGCCGACGAAGCCTTCGCTCACATCGTGAGCTTCATCGAGCCGGGCATGACGGAGAAAGAGGTGGCCTGGGAGCTGGAAGTCTTCATGCGCACCCACGGCGCGGCGAAGGTGTCCTTCGACCTGATTGTGGCCTCGGGACCCAACGGGGCCATGCCCCACGCCACTGTCTCCGAGCGGGTGATTCGAGCTGGCGAGCCCATTGTGATGGACCTGGGGGCGATGATTGACGGCTACAACTCCGATCTGACCCGCACCATCTGCGCGGACCGACCGGACGATAAGTTCAAGGTGTTGAGTATACACACATCTTGACATTGTCATAAAGGCGGCCTAGGCCAGCGAGAACGGTTCCCGGCGTCTAAACGACGCGGGTTCTAGCTGGCGGCTATTACTATACTATAGGCATCGAAAGGAGTCTGCCATGAAGACGATGCATGCCTTCACATCTCGTTCCCGCAGGGCCTGGCCCGTGCTGGGCTCCCTGCTGCTCGGGATCCTTTTACTCACCCTCACTGTCGCCAGCCTGGCCCGCGCCGCCGCGCCACCCAGCCCGGCCGACCAGTTGCGTGCGGCCTGGAGGCAGGCCCAGAAGGCCGGTAGCTACGCCCTCAGCGCCGACATTGAGCAGACGCTCATCCCCCGGCCGACGGTCTACAACGTCGGGCGCAGTGACGAGCACGTGGCACTGCGCGCCGAGGGACAGGTGCGCCTGCCCGACTACAGCTATCTGCGCCTGCTGCCAGTGCTGGCACCCCCCGGCGCTGACCTGACGCCCATCGAGGTGGAGCGCATCGGGGCTGAGACGTGGGTGACGATGGACGGCAAGCGGGAGCGCATGGACGACCCCGCTGGCGTCGCTGCGCCCACAGGTGACTACCTGGCCTACCTGGGTGCCGCCCGTGACGTGCGCGAGCTGGAGCCGGCGACGGTCGATGGCCTGCGCTATGAGCGCCTGGCCTTCACCATAGACGGCCCGGCTTTCGCCGACCACGTCCGGCGTCGGATGGAAGAGCAGGTCGCGGCCGACCTGCCCGAGGGTGCTCATCTGCAGCCGCCGCGCCCACTAGAGACCCTAAACGGAGAAGGCGAGCTGTGGATGGGGCCCGACGGCCTGCCCCGTCGTCAGATCCTGGAGTTGACCCTGCCCGACGCCAGCAACGACTACGCCGCTGAAGCCCGGATCGTCACCGATTTCTCCGACTTTGGGCTACACGAAGCCGCTCGTAGTCAGCCATGCAGCGCTAGCGGAGTGGCGTCGGACGGCACTCCACTCCATTCCGCGCCTGACTACGAACAATCTTCTCTCCCCCTCTCCCTATCTCCCCATCTCCCCATCTTACTCAAAGGGCTGACCGCCGTGATGGCCTTGATCAGTATCGTTCTGCTGCTGGCCTACCGTCGGCGTCGCCGAGTCTATGTCAGCGTCGCGCTGCTCGTTATCATCGCCCTGCTGGCCCAACCCCTGATCCCCGCCTGGAAGCTGGCACGCTTCCAGGCCCGCTACGGCCCCCCGGCGGCGGAAGCAGCCCCCGCTGAACAGGGACCCGGCGAAGGAGACACGGAGACGGAGAGCCCGTCCTCCCATCCTCCCACACCCCCATCCCCCCATCCCCTGAAGGAGCTTCTTAGGGGCCTGGACATGGCGGCCACCCCCGGCGCGGCCCCGCCCGGCTCCCCGGAGGCGGCGCGGCTGGACGCCCTGGCTGCGACGTGGCGTGACCAGTTGGGCATCACGGCCTACTATGAGGATGTGGCACTCAAATACCAGGGCCAGGACTCCGACGGCGACGGCCTCAGCGATGCCTACGAAATGGTGCTGGGCACCTTCACCGACACCATAGACAGCGACTTCGACCTGATCACCGACACGCTGGAAGTGGAAGGCTTCGACTACAACGGGAAACACTGGGCCACCAGCCCCCTGGATCCTGACACCAACCGCGACACCCTGAAGGACAATCT
>JBHIET010000132.1:0-5058 GCA_046760785.1 Anaerolineae bacterium
CTACCGCGACGCCCACGCTCACACCCACCCCCACCAATACAGCCACACCTACGGCGACGCCAACTACCAGCACACCCACCTTCACCGCAACGCCTACGGTTACGTCCACGGTGACCATTACTCCAACGGTGGAGCCATGAGCAACAGCCTACTGCAACTACAAAGGAGCCTCGCGTGGAAATCATACCTTTACTAAAACAGCTTTCAGAAACCGATGGTATCGCCGGATTCGAGGGGCCCGTGCGCGAACTGTTGCGCCAAACCTGGCAGCCCTTCGTGGACGAGATGCGCGAGGGCAAACTGGGGAGCCTGATCGCTCTCAAGCGGGGCACAGGGTCTGGAGGTTCGTCTGAGCCCTCGTCCCGAGCGTCTCGACTGAGCTCGACGAAGTCTCTGGCCGAGGGGCTTGCCGAAGGCCCTCGCCCCAAGTTGATGCTGGCGACCCACGTGGACGAAATCGGGTTGATGGTGACCGGCGTCGAGAAAGGCTTCCTGCGCATTACCCGGGTTGGAGGGACAGACCGGCGTGTGCTGTTGGGGCTTGAAGTCACCGTCCACGGGCGACGCGACCTACCCGGCATCGTCGCCACTCGCCCGCCCCACGTCCTGCCTGAGGACGAACGCAAGAAGACCGTGCCCTGGGACAAGCTCTTCGTGGACGTAGGGTTACCGGTGGAGGAGGTCGAGCGACTGGTCGCGGTTGGCGACCTGATCTCGATCCGACGCAAGATGGCAGAGCTGAAGAACCGTCGCGTAGCAGGTAAGGCGATGGACGACCGGGCCTGTGTGGCCGCTGTGACGCTTGCGCTGGAGCAACTTTCTGGCGTACGTCACGCCTGGGACGTCTTCGCCGTGGCGACGACGCAAGAGGAGACAGGGCTGAAAGGAGCCATCACCGCCGCCTACGGCGTCGCGCCAGACCTGGCCGTGGTACTGGACGTGACCTTCGGCAAGCACCCGGGTGTCCCGGAGACGGATGCCTTCCCATTGGGCGAGGGCCCCACCATCGGGGTCGGCCCCAACTTCCATCCCGGGCTCGTGGCGCGCTTGAAGGAGGTGGCCAAGGCCCGCGAGATCCCGCACCACATTGACCCCATCCCAGGCCGCAGCGGCACCGATGCCTGGGCCATCCAGGTCACACGCGAAGGGGTGCCTACAGCCCTCGTATCCGTCCCGATCTGCTATATGCACCAGCCGGTGGAGACGCTGGCTGTGCAGGACGTCGAGCGGGCCGGGCGGCTGGTGGCGGCGTTCATCGCCGGGCTGGAATCGGATTTCTTGGAGAGGTTGAGGAACCCCGTTTTCTGAGACTGGGTTCTCAGGAGGATTTATGATACTAAAAGAGCTTTCGGAAGCGGTTGGCGTTTCGGGGGACGAAGAGGCCGTGCGCGCCGTCGTGCTGGACGCGGTGCGGGAGCACGTGGACGAGGTCAGAGTGGATACAATGGGCAGCGTCCTGGCTTTCAAGCGCGGCACGGGACGCAAGCGACAGCGCGTGATGCTGGACGCCCACATGGACGAGGTCGGCCTGATGGTCGTGGGGCACGACAACGACGGCTTCCTGCGGGTGAGAACCGTTGGCGGTATTGACCCCCGTCTGCTACCTGGCACCCTCCTCCAGGTCGGCTCCAAACGCATCCCCGGCGTCATCGGTGTCAAACCGATCCACCTGCTCAAGGAGGACGAAGGCGAGAAGGTACCCAAAATCGAAGACCTGGTCGTGGACGTTGGGGCCAAGGACAAGGACGAGGCCAAGAAACTGGCCCCGCTGGGCACCTACGCCACCTTCGCCACGCAGTTCCGCGAACTGGGTCCCACCGTCAGCGGCAAGGCATTCGATGACCGGGTCGGATGCGCGGTGCTGGTGGAACTGCTGCGCGGCGAGCGCTTTCGCTTCGACCTTCACGCGGCCTTCAGCGTGCAAGAGGAGGTTGGGTTGCGCGGGGCGCGGGTGGCGGCCTACGCCATCGAGCCCGACTGCGCCTTTGCGCTGGAAGGTACCATCGCCGACGATACACCCAAGGACAAAGACGTCAGCCCTACGACGGAGCTGGGCAAGGGGCCGGCGATCACAGTGATGGACCGTGCCTTCATCGCCGACCGGCGGCTGGTGCGGCTGCTTACCAACACGGCCGCAGAGTTGGGCATCCCCTACCAGTTCAAGCAGCCGGGCGTCGGCGGGACCGACGCAGGAGGCATTCACCTGGCCCGTGAGGGAGTGCCCTCGGCGACGGTGTCCGTACCATGCCGCTACATCCACAGTCCGGTGGCACTTATGAACGTAGACGATTTCAATAACACGGTACGGCTGATGCGTGAGTCCCTCTCGCGTCTCACACGGCGTACCTTAAAGAGGAGGGATTGATGAAGGAATTGATTCGCAAACTGGTGCAGACCTTCGGCCCTTCAGGGGTCGAGGAACAGATTCGATCCGTTATCCGCGCCGAGGTCGAGCCCTTCGCCGATGAAATTCGGGTGGACCCACTGGGGAGCCTGGTCGTCCGCAAGCAGGGCAGCCCTTCGGCAGACCCTTCGACAAGCTCAGGACAGACCCGCGAGGGCCAACGCATCGTCTTGGACGCCCACATGGACGAGATTGGCGTGATGGTGACGTACATAGACGAGAAAGGGTTTGCCCGCCTCACGCGCATCGGTGGGGTGCACCCGCTCACCTGCGTGGGCACACGGGTAGCCTTCGCCGACGGGACGGCAGGCGTCATCGGCGTCGAGCAGAAACGGGACGACACCAGCAAGGTCCCCAAGTTTGAGCAACTGTACCTTGACGTGGGGGGCACGAGCCGCGACGATTGCCCCGTCCACGTAGGCGACGCGGCTGTGTTCGTGCGGCCCTTCACTGTGCAGTCCACGCGGCTGATCGCCAAGGCGATGGACGACCGCATCGGCTGCGCGGTGCTGATCGAGACGCTGCGCCGGCTGGAACGCACACCGCACGAGGTCTACTTCGTCTTCGCCGTACAAGAGGAAGTGGGACTGCGCGGCGCGCGTACCTCTGCTTATGGCATAGACCCGGACGTGGCCATCGCGGTGGACGTAACGGGGACCGGCGACACACCGGAATGTCAGCCAATGGCAGTGGAGTTGGGCAAGGGGCCAGCGGTGAAGGTGCAAGACCGGGGGATGATCGCCCACCCGGCGGTGCGGGATCTACTGGTGCAGCGGGCGCAGGAGGCAAACATCCCCTACCAACTGGAGGTGTTGGAACGAGGCACGACTGACGCGGCGGCGATGCAACTGGTGCGGGCCGGTGTGCCTTCGGGATGCCTCTCCATTCCCTGCCGCTATGTCCATACTCCCTCAGAGATGGTAGACGAGAGGGACGTGGAGAACAGCGTGCGGTTGTTGCTGGAGGTACTGCGGACGACGTGATCTGGAGATGCGTCGTACCTTGGAGGAGGGGGACGATGGATCGGGAGGGAACAACACGGTACCGGGGTTACATCATCGTTTGCTCGGCGCTCAGTCTCATCGTCGGTGGTGCGGTTGGATACTTTACCCCACATCCTCAGCCCAGCGCGCCCATCGCTGTCTCTACCCCTCTCCCGACCACGACACCGCTCCCCACCCCCACCCCGGCCCCCATCCGGGTCCACGTCACCGGCGCGGTGCGAAACCCCGACGTCTACGAATTGCCCCCGAGCAGCATCGTCCAGGACGCGGTCGAGGCCGCCGGTGGCCCGGCCCCCGACGCCGACCTGGATCACATCAACCTGGCCGTGGAAGTGCGAGACCAACAACAGGTTTACGTGCCGCGTCAGGGGGAGGCGAATCCGCCGCCGCCGATTTCTGGCAACGAGCCAAGCGGTGGGGGACCAGCGATGACGCTGATCAACATCAACACAGCTACGATGACGGAATTGGAGACCCTACCGCGTATCGGCCCGACGACGGCGCAGCGCATCGTGGAATACCGTGAGGCCAACGGCCCGTTTGAGACCATCGAGAACATCCAGAACGTGCCGGGCATCGGCCCGGCGACCTTCGAAGGGCTTAAGGATCTCACCACGGTGGGGCCGTAGGATGGTTGTCGTCCTGTTTGTACTCCTCGGCCTCCTCGTCGGAGGCCTGGTCAATCAACTTAGCTCTGATCTCCCCGCCCGGCGAAGCCCTACCCGTCCTCACTGCCCCTACTGCGGGCGGGACCGGTCCTGGTGGCAGTGGCTTTCCCTACCCGCTTACCTGGTCGGGCGCATCCAATGCCCCTCCTGCGGTGCGCCGATCAGCCTGCGTCATCCACTGACCGAAATCGGGCTGGCGGTAGCCTACGGCTACCTCTGGGTCGTACTCAACCCCTCTGTAAAACTGGCGCTATACCTTGTATACAGCGCGATCTTCGCCCTCATCCTCATCATCGACATTGAGCGGCGATTGATCCTCAACGCGGTCACGTATCCGGCCATTCTCCTCGCCGTCGCCGCCAGCTTCTTTATGCCGGATATGACCTGGCAGAGCGCGCTGGCCGGTGGCGTGATTGGCCTTGTCTTTTTCCTTGGCGCTGCGCTGGCGGGGAGTGCCCTATTTGGCAGCGGGGCGTTGGGCGGCGGCGACGTTAAACTGGCGACGTTCGTCGGGCTGATCACCGGATTTCCGCTGATCATCGAGGCACTGGTGTTGGGTATCCTCATCGCGGCACTCGTCAGTCTGCTCTTGCTTGTCACCCACGTGCGCGGCCTGCGCGACCACATCCCCTACGGGCCGTTCATCGTCGCCGGTGCTGTCATCACCCTTCTGTGGGGCTACCCCATCGCCGAATGGTTTCTGTACTAGTACACGTGGGCGGAAATCCTTCCACAGTTAGGTGTCGAGCGGGAGCGCCGGTTGAGTAGGAGCTTCAGGTTGAGTAGCGGCTTGGGCTGAGTAGCGAAGCGTATCGAAGCCAGCGTACCGAAACCAGGCGACGCATCGAAACCAAGCGGCTTATTCAGAGTGCTTTTGCAGGCAGAAAACGCTTGGTTTCGATACGCTTCTCCACTTTGTTGCGAAGCTAGAGAGCCTTTCGCAATTCAAACTGCCAGACTGCGGAAGTCTCGAAGGTGCTCC
>JBHIET010000133.1:0-4945 GCA_046760785.1 Anaerolineae bacterium
CCTTCTCGACCTCGACGGTCTTGACGACCTCCTTCTCCACCACCTTCTCTTTCTCCACTTCGACGGTGACCGGAACCTCTTTCTCGACCACCACCTCCTTCTCAACCACCTCTGGAGTGGGGGCAGCGCAGGCCACAAGTAGGATGGTCACCAGAACCAGGCTCAAAAGCATTTTCCCTTTCATTTTTTCTTCTCCTTTACTTTGTTTTGCAGGATTGGACAGCTCTAGCTGCCTTCGGTTAAGACAGGTTCTATTCGCTTCCATCACCTCCTCTCGGAAAGAGTTAACGAGTCAACGAGTAATGTGTTGACGAGCCACTGGTTGCCTCGTTGCCTCATTGCCCTTCAAATGGCATCGCCCGGCAGCTCAACGCGCACCTCTGAGCCGCAGTGCCGAAAGTTGAAGGCCAATCGCCGCCAGGAGCCCGGCAGTCGTGGATTCAGGGTATAGCCCTCGTCCGTGATCCGCAGCCCTGCGAAGCCAAAGACCACCGCCTGCCACACCCCGCCAGCCGAAGCGGCGTGGATGCCGTCGGCTGCGTTTCCCCGCACATCCTCCAGGTCCACCAGCGCGGCCCGCATGAAGTGCTCGTAGGCTACCTCGGCCATGTCCAGTTCACAGGCCAAAATGGCGTGGATAGCCGGCCCCAGCGAGGAGCCATAAGTGTGATCCGTGCGGGGGGCGTAGTAATCCCAGTTGACCTGCTTGGTTTCCAGATCATATTGATCGCCCAGCAGGTACAGGAGCATCAGCACGTCCGGCTGCTTGAGCGCCTGCACCTGATCGGTGCGCTCGATCCCCAGCAGGGCCTGGACCGACTGACTGCGAGGCTCCAGAGCCTGCCAGTCAATGTTCTCTAGCTCGAAGAATCCCTCGAACTGCTCCATCAGCCCCGTCTCCGGGTCGTGCAGGATGCGCAGGCAGCCGATGATGTCGGCCCAATGGGCCAGACGCTCCGGGGTCAGGTCCAGCCGCTCCTCCAGTTCGGCTGCTTTGGCGGGATGCTCGCGCCGCAGCCAGGCCAACGTCTCCAGCGCAGTTTCCAGGTGCCACTGCGCCATGCGGTTGGTGAAGACGTTGTTGTCCACGTGAACGTGGTACTCATCGGGGCCGATGACGTCGTTGATCTCGTAGCGATCCCGCTGGGCGTTGTACTCAGCGCGGCTGCCCCAGAAGACGGCGGTGTCGAGCAAGATCTCCGCGCCGTAGTCCCGCATGAACTCGTCGTCACCGGTGACCTGCCAGTAGCGCCAGACCGCGTAGGCCACGTCGGCCGTGATGTGAAGCTGAATATCACCGGTCCAGATGCGAATCAAATCTCCCGTGGGACCAGGCACCCAGCGGGGCGTCGTCTCATCGCCGGTCAGCGCACTCTCCCAGGCGTATTGCGCGCCTTCGTAGCCATTCTCCTGTGCTTTCCTCCGCGCGCCGGCCAGCGTGTGGTAACGGTACATCAACAGGTTGCGGGCGATCTCCGGCTGGGTGTACGCAAAGAAAGGGACGACAAAGATGTCGGTATCCCAGAAGACGTGCCCCCGATAGCCAAAGCCGCTCAGCGTCCTGCCGGGGATGCTGACCCGGTCGTCGTAGCAGGGTGCGGCGATGAGCAACTGGAACAAATTGTAGCGCACCGCCCGCTGCGCGGCGTCATCCCCCTCGATGATCACGTCTGAGGCGTCCCACACCTCGGCCCAGGCCGCCTCGTGCGCGGCAAGCAGCTCTGCGTAGCGCAAGTCAGCATCAACCAGGGCATCCAGCTTGTCCACTGCCGCCTGGCACACGTCTTCGACTTCCCGCGAGCTGTAGATGGTCACCAGCTTCTCGGCGGTGATGGTGCGTCCCTGCTGCGCTTTGCATTGAGCTACGACGGTGGGAGAATTCTGGCAGTCCATCACCCGCTCAGCAACCTCATCGCTGCCAGACACCGACAAGATCGCTGCCTGGCCCAGCTCGATGCCTGAGCGCCGCGTGCGGCTGTGCAGCCACACCTTACCCCGCTCACCGCCCTGGTCCACCCAGTCCCAATGCACGTAACCGTCGTTGTCCACGTGGCCATTGATGCCCGCCCGGAACTCCAGTAAGCCGTCGAAGTCCAGCGGGGTCACTTGATAGCGAATGGCCAGCACGTGCGGGTCGGCCAGGCTGGCGAAGCGCTCAATGTGGATGTCCACCGTATGCCCGGCGGGACTCCGCCAGCGCACGCGGCGGGTCAACAGGCCGCGACGCATGTCCAGTGTCCGCTCGTAGTCCAGCACCTCTCCGCGATCCATCCCGAAGCGCTCTCCGTTCACCAGCAGGGCAAAGGGCAGCCAATCGGGCGCGTTGGCTAGTTCGGTGTACACGATGGGTACATCGTCGAACACGCCGTGGATCAGGGTAGTTGGTCGGGCGCCGGGATACCCCTCCTCGAAGGCCCCTCGCGTCCCCAGGTAGCCGTTGCCGATGGTGAAGACAGTTTCCTGGTGGTGGAGCTTGTCGGGGGCGAATTCGGTTTCACGGATGAGCCAAACGTGCTGCGTGTTGCGTGTTGCGTGTTCCATTGTCCGCATGTATGAGCAAGTCAGGCAGTACCTCACAGCGGGGCGGGGCCTGTCGAGTCACGCACGATGAGTTTGGGTTTCAAGAGTATGTGACGCTCGTTCTCGTCCAGCGGAGTGTCTGCCACAACTGCCAGCAGTTGCTGTACGACAAGCTCACCAACCTCGTCTATGGGCTGGCGAATGGTGGTCAGGGGAGGACGCAGGTATTTCGACATCGGCGCGTCGTCGAAGCCAACGATGGAGAGGTCTCGCCCCACCACCAGGCCGCGATCTTGCGCCTCGTTCATGGCTCCGATGGCCAGGAGGTCGCTGATGGCGACAACGGCCGTGGGTCGTTGTGGGGCAGGAAGGTCGAGCAGGGAGATCAAGGCGTGGCGCCCCGCCGGCTCAGCATGTTCAGCGCGGATCGCCAATGCCGGATCGAAAGATAGACCAGCTCTATCTAGGGCTTCGACATATCCTTGGTAGCGATTCTTTCCGCAGGTGAGGTAGGCCGGCGGCCAGGCGATGAAGCCGATGCGGCGGTGGCCGAGTTGCACCAGATGATCCACGGCCATGCCGATCCCGGCTCGGCCGTCCACGTCCACCCAGGGATAGTCCCATCCCGCACCGGCTTGTCCGAAAGCAACGAAGGGGAAGTCGGCTTTGCTCAGGTAGGCAACGCGGGGGTCGTTCTCGCTGGTGGCGCTGAGGACGATGCCATCCACGCGGCCGGTGCGCACCAAGTCTTGATAAGCATCCAACTCAGCTTGATCAGAAGAAGTGGGGAAGGCCAGCAAGTGGTAACCAGCAGCCACGGCTGCGGTACCCATGACATCAATAAAGCGATTGAGAATGGGGCTGAACTGCTCAGGGGGGAGCAGGCGCCAACTGTAGGCGATGAGATGAGTGCGCTGCGCCTGCAAGCCACGGGCGGTGATGCTGGGGCGGTAACCCAACTCCTCCGCCAGGGCCAACACGCGTTGTCGGGTTTCCTCGGCCACGTGGGGGTAGTCATTGAGGGCCTTGGAAACAGTAGAGACAGACAGATCCAGTTGCTCGGCCAGGTCTTTGATGGTCACACTCATCAAGGCCTCCTCCGCGATGAGAACCTAGGCGGGTAGCGCCCGTGCTATGCTGAAAACGTTTTCCGAAGTTGATCATATTATATCAGAAAACGTTTTCCTTGTCAAGTATCAATCTTCAGTTGGCGAGTCATCTGTACCTCCGCGCAGGTGCTTGCGCACCAGCTCGATCACCTCGTTCCCATACTGTTCCAGCTTGCGCGGACCGACGCCCTTCAACTCCGATAAAGCCTCCAACGTGACGGGCTGATGCGCGGCGATGGCACGCAGGTGACTGTCGTGAAAGATAACGTAGGGGGGCACTTCCTGCTCGCGAGCTTGCTCCAGCCGCCACGCGCGCAGCGTCTGGAACAGGGCCTCATCCACGTCCAGCCCGGCCTCGTCCTTTTGGAGTGACTTACGTGATGGTTTCTTCGCCGGGCCGATCAGGCTGTCCAACCTGGCCGGGTCTCGCAGCGCGGCCTGGCCATCGGATGTGAGGTCGAGCACCACGCCGCCGTGCTCGAGTTGACGCGCTTGCAGGAACCCGCCGCTCTCCAGTCGCTCCAGCAGGCGGCCGACGGCGGTTGCTGAGCGGAAGGCCAATGCACCAAAGCCTTCCTGGTGACGGGCCTTGGCCGGCGCTTGCGGATCGCCGCGCAGGATACGAACCAGGTTGCGGCGCCCCCAACTCCAGCGCAGTTGAGCCACGCAGCGCAGGATGACCGCTAACTGCTCTCGTTCATCAAGTAAGTTGTCTTGCTCCGGCGGGGGCTGGATTTCAAGGCAGTTGTCGCAGGCGGTGCACCGCTCAATGGTGCGGCCTCCCAGGTAGGCGTTGAGATGGCCGTGACGGCAGCGTACAGTTCGGGCGTAGGCGGTGATCTCGTCCACACGCTGGGCCTGGATGGTCTCGTACCGCTCCAGCAGGATGGCGATTCGCTCGGCAGCGTCCGGCGGTGGCGGTAGCAATTCCAGCAGCAAGTCGCGTCCAGCGGGGCGATAGGTCAGCCAACCGGCGTCGGCCCAGTCCAGCATCCGCCGTTCGATGTCATCGAGGGACAGACCAGCCTGCTGCGCCACGTCCACCAGGTCCAGGGTCAACGGTTGGCCGGGCCGCAGCCGGGCGGCCTGGCAGAAGGCGGACAGTTCAGGCGCGGAGGCGGGCACGTCGCTAGTCGTCAGGCAGACGATGGCCGCGCGGGGCACGTCGGGGCCGCGTCGCAAGAGCCCCACCTCCTCCAGCAGGCTCAAGGCTACGCGCACCCGCGTGTCGTCGGCCTGCAGGTCGCGCTCCAGGTCCGCTGCCGCAACCCGGCCGGAGGAGACACCTCCCAGACGACGTTTGACGGCTGCATAGA
>JBHIET010000134.1:0-4838 GCA_046760785.1 Anaerolineae bacterium
CCACGACGCCACCGATAGCTGCGGCCATGTTCCTTCTGTCCTTCCTGGCCCATACAAGGAACCGCTCTGGGATAGTGGTTGCCATTTTCTCCTCCTCCCTGTGTGACTTGTAGGATTCTCAATTCTCCACCAAGTTTAAGCAGTAGCACCCTCCTTTCAAGGCACAGCCTGATACGTCTGAAGGTCCGTGTCCTCTTTGACTGGTGCCTCCCCATATCCCAGGATTAGAGATAATCACCAAATTACAGACCTTCCCCAAAAAAGCACCGCTCAACTATAGGTGTCATCATCGGCCCTACATTGAACTCACTCAACAGTTGTCTTAAAGGGAAGTACGACATGTCAGGCGAACAACTGTCAGACAAGTTCCTATTGAGTTGAGCCCCCCACCTATATCTGAGCGGTGCTTATCGGATTAGACCTATGCTGTCTCTGACTGCATCAATAATACACTATGCTGGCCCAAATGTCAAGACCCTTTTTTTCGGACATCCGCCAGACTGTTCAACACCTCCGCATCCTCACCGACGAGTCGGTAGCGCTCTGGCTCAGGTTGCCCACCGTGTCCGTGGCGACGACGTAGAACTCTAGCATCCCTTCTGGCGTTGCGCCGCTTCGGCTGGTAGAGGGCAGTGCGGTCAGGTTGGCGGATTGCAGCGCCGCCTGATAGTTGTCGCCGCCAACCGCGCCCATGGCCGTGGTCTGCCAGCCTGGGTTCGGGTCTACGCCTGGGATGACCATGCGGTAGAACAGCGTTGTATCCTGGACCCCCGACGGGTCGGTGATGTTGGCCGTGATGGTGACGCTGAGCGGCCCGCAGCGTGTGCTGCCCTGGTAGAAGACACCGGGCGAGGCCGCCACACGGTTAAGGGACGGCCCGGCGGTATCGCTCGGCTCTCGCACGGTCACGGTGGTGTTCGCGAATGCACATGAATCGTCCGACTCGGTGCTGCAGGCGCGCAACACGTAGTCCGTCGTCTGGTCCGGCCAGACGGGGAAGTCGCAAGTGCTGGGATTCACGGGGTTGCCGTAGATGTCGGCGCGGATGGCGCCCTGGATTTGACAAGTCAGGTTGGAACTGCCGCCGGGATCAATCTCCGGCGGCTGTGCGGCGAACGACACGATCAGAGGTACGCCGGGTGTAGGTGTGAACGTGGCGGTGGGCGTGGGCGTGAAAGTAGGTGTAGGCGTGATAGTCGGCGTTAAGCTCGGGGTCGGGGAAGGCTCTCCCGGCTCGGGCGTCTCTTGAGGCTGTGGCTGCTCCTGTCGGGGTGTAGGCGTGTCAGTAGGGGTGGCCTTCTTTTCCGGTGGTTTCTCACCGGGCGCTTCACCTCCGACTGTGACGCGGGCTTCTGTCATGGGGCCATATTCGCCATTGGCATCGGCAGCGCGCACGGAGAGCAGGTACGTGCCCGGCGCGGGCGGCGTCCACTCGAACATGATATAGGCCAGGGTCTCCCCGCTCTGTTCCGGGTTCACGAGCGTGGGGTTCTCCACCATGCCGTTGACGCTAAACTCGAAGGAGGCCACGCCGTGCGGGCTGCTGGCGTGCGCGACGATCTCATAGGGCGCAAGCGGAATCTCGTCTCCGTCGAGCGGCGCGTCGATCCACGCCTGGGGGCCGAACACTTCCACCGGGACCTCGGCGAGTGTCGGTGCCTCGTCCGATACGGTGACTTTCGCGGTGGCCCAGGGGCCATACTGCTGCCCGTACAAGAAGCCCCGCGCCTTGACCGTATAGGTCCCGGGGCCGAGCGGCGTCCATACAAACTTCTCAGGTACGGGATTGCCGATCGTCCCCCCGATGCCGCAGCCGGAGGCCTGGCATGAGGTCTCCCAATGAGATATCGAGGGGTCCTTGCCTTCTACCCGTATCTCGATCGCGCAAACGCCAACCGCAGTGTGGACGACGATTGTGGAGGCCTTATTGGGGATGGTCGCGCCATCCACCGGCGCGTCGATCCATGTTTGTGGGCCGATCCATGCTTGTAGGCCGACGACCTCGGCTGCCGATTTGAGTGGCTCTTCAGCCGGGCAAGCGGCGGCGATCAGGCCGATGCCGCCCAGGACGAGGAAGAGTTTTAATTGTGTTCTATTCATGGCGCCACCGCGTTCAGTACAATGTCCACCTTGCAGTCGGCGTTGTTGTGGTCGGCCGATAGTTGGTAGGTTTCGTTCGACGTAACAGCCCACTGCAGTAGCGTCTTCGACTCCGTCCACAGGCTGGTGATGCACACCGGATCATCCCCGGACCATTCGTCGTGGTCGGTCAGGTCGACGGCCAGCTTGATCGCGTCGCCGTCCTGTACGGCCAGCACGAGCTTGTTGTTCTTCTTGTGCCATTTATAGGGGCAAAGGTTGGGGTCCCCCGAGGAGAATTTCTTTACTTCTTCGGCAGGTGCAACGCACAGGCTTCGTGCGGAAAGTGGGTAGTCGCCATCGGTGAACGGAGGTTGGCAAAGGCTGCAGAATTGCGGAGCACTCGCAACCACCACCCGGCCGGCGGCAGTGGTCCAGCTCGATTGGCGGGCTTCGAATCGCCCGTACACCTCAACGTCTTCCTCCTCAGGCCAATCATCGTCGTCCACATTGTCCAGGTGCAGCGTTTGAAAGGTCACCTCGATGAGTACGGTGTCCCCGATCGGCGTTCCGCAGGGGATATCCACCCAATTACTTGGGGTGCTTTCAAACGCGTTGAGGAGCCCGAGCTTGCCGATCTGCATTTTGACGCGCGCCGCAACGGAGCCGGCATAACAGTTGTACCTCCAGACGGTGCGAGACGGCTCGACGAATCCCCAAAAGTGCTCGTAGGGGGCGAGTTCGATCCACCATATCAGTTCATAACCCTTCGCCTGGGCGTAGGCCACCCACCAGGAAAACGGCAGACAATCTTCCCAAGATTGCGCCGGGCAGCCGGGTGGGGGGTGCACTAACCAGACCAGGTAGGGTTGGGGGTTGACTCCACCGGGGCCGAGATTGAAACCTTTGAGCGGATTGAAGCACATGTACGGCCACAGGCTGGCATGAGCCTTACACACCTCGGGGTCGTAGGTAAGCCAGGCCGAGATCCAGGGCATTTGGGCAGCCTTCGGCGGGAAAAAGAATTGAGCCCAGTCTTTGGACAATAGCGCTGAACTCGTTACATCGAAGTAGGCTGGCTCTGGCCAATCACCCTCGCGCACCAGCACCTCGGCTGAGAGGCCCTCTCCTTCGACGAGCAGGTCCGTCGGGTTCGCCAGGTCGAGCACTTCCGCGAACTCGCCCAGAAAGGTCAGGGCGCCGCCGTCCCAGCCCCAACATTCCAGTTTGAGCTCCAGGGTCTCGAAAAGTGGTTCGCCGTCAAAGTCGGTGAGCAGCAGCTTCTCAATCTGCCCCTCGATATCGAGACCGTCTTCGCCGGGGGTGAAGAAACCGAACTCGGGCAGGCGTGTCCAGTGCAGGCCGCCGAGGGACTGGTAGCAGTACGCCTGCTCCACGTCCAGCTTCGGGATCAGGCTGCTCAGCTCCACGGTGAGCACGGGCAGCTCCTCGGAGGGTGGCGGACACCCGGCCGGGTCCACGTTCACCAGCACGATGTTGCTGGCGGACTCACCCTGGCTGTTGAAGGCCGAAACGTAATACGAGATCGGGCCGGATATATCGCTGTCGCTGAACGTGATCCAGTCGTTTTGGGACTGCGAGGCGAGGGCAGCGATCTGCGTCCAGCCGGGCGCGTTGAGTCCCAGGCGGAAGACGAGGAAACCTTCTTCGTTGTCTGAAGTGTCCTGGATGGTCAGGTTCGCGCCGCACGCGGCGGGGCCGCCGACGAGTTGCGGCGCGTTGGGGGCGGCCTGCGCCGTCAGGCTGGTGATCCAGTTGCCGGGGGTGCCGCTCCAGGGCTGGCTCGGCCCAACGGAGGCGTCCGGACCCGGGGGCGCGGGCGGCTGCGCGGCCTCCGGGGCGGCCTGGGGGAAGACGACCGGGGCGGGGCTGCCGCCGGTGGTCGCTGCCTCTCCCGCAGCCTGGCCTGTTTCGCCCTCTTCGGCGCTCGGCGGTCCCTCTGCCACAGGCTGCGCGCCCTCACCCTCTGGAGCCGCCTCCGCGAGCGTCTCGTCAGGCAATACGACGACCAGCACCCCGGCGGAGCTGGCTACATTGCGCCCGGCGTCCATGGCGCGCGCGACGAGCTGGTGTACTCCCGGCTCAATGGGAAACCAGGTGAAATCGGCGTTGAAAGGCGTGACGCCGCCCGAAGGGCCGGCTTCCACGCCGGCCAGCACGCCGTCCACCCACAGTTCGGTAGAGAGGAAGGGGTCGTATCCAATTGCCACAGCCTGGACGTTTACGGGCGAGCCAACGGGGAGCGCAGCGCCCCCCGCCGGGCTGCTGATGGCGATCTGGGGGAGTGTGGGATCAATGGCCTCGGCCCCACCGGCGTCCCGATAGCGCATGTAGCGGGACGCGACCACGCCGAGCCCAATTGCCAGCACTGCAAGGATGCCCACGCCAAAGCATCCCAATGCAAACAATCTGCGTCTGCTCATCGGTACCCTTCCTGCTACGGGGCCAAGCCGATTTCAGTCTGACAAGTTCCTATTGAGTTGAGCCCCCCACCTATATCTGAGCAGTGCCTATCGGATTAGACCTATGCTGTCTCTGACTGCATCAATAATACACTATGCTGGCCCAAATGTCAAGACCCTTTTTGTCAGCTTTAGAAGGCATATTGACAAGGCCAACCCCCTGGTCTAAAATGGAGGACCGAGGCCGCAATTGGCCTCGGTCAAAAAGTAGTTATAAATGGCACCCCTGGAGGGATTCGAACCCCCGACCCACTGCTTAGAAGGCAGTTGCTCTAC
>JBHIET010000135.1:0-4810 GCA_046760785.1 Anaerolineae bacterium
ACATCATCGCCCACGATGTGGGCACGCGAGGCAGCAAGGCGATCTTAACAGACCCAGAGGGCCGGATCTTTGGCAGCGCCTTTGAAGGCTACGGGGTGCAGTATCCTCAGCCCCACTGGGCCGAGCAGGAACCAGAAGGTTGGTGGCAGGCCGTCACCAGGAGCACGCAGCGCCTTTTGGCCGACTGCAATGTGGCGCCTGAGGACGTCCTGTGTATGATCTTCTCCACCCAGATGCTGGGGATCGTTCCTGTGGACGCCAAGGGCACCCCTCTGCGCCCAGGGATCATCTGGCTGGATGGGCGGGCAGGCCCGCAGGCCCAGCAACTCATGCGCAAGCTCATAAATCCCCGCATATTCGCCGCCATTGTTGGAGCCGAGGCCACGGGCAAAGACGTGTTGCCCAAGCTGATGTGGCTCCAGCAGAACGAGCCCGACCTGGTAGCGCGAACTCATAAGTTTCTCGATGTGAATGGCTACCTGGTTTATCGCTCCACAGGCCGCATGGTGGCTGACTGGACGGCGGCCTCCGTCATCGGCGTGTTCAATCTCAAGAGCAAGAAGTGGGACGATTTTCTAATCTGGTTCCTGGGGGTGCCAAAAGACAAGCTTCCCACCCTTCTGCCCTCCACCGAGAAAGTGGGCGGTTTGACAGCCAGCGCAGCTCGCGATTTCGGCCTGTTAGAAGGCACGCCCATTATTTGCGGGGCCGGCGATGCTCCGGCGGCGGCCGTAGGCTCAGGCGCCGTGGGCGAAGGCGAAGGGCACATCTACCTGGGCACCTCCGGCTGGGTGGGAGTGGTCACGGAGAAGTCGCCCACCGGCCGACACGGCGTCGCTACCATCCAGGCGGCCGACCCAACCAAGTGTTTCCTCATCGCCGAGACGGAGACGGCCGGGATATGCCTGCAATGGATCGCCGACCAATTCTACCGTGGAGAACAGAGTGACCCAACGGTGGAGAATGTCTTCGCCCTGATGGACGCAGCCGTACAGGAGGTCCAAGCCGGCGCGGGGCGCACCATTTTCACCCCCTGGATGTACGGGGAGCGGAGCCCAGTGTCAGATGTCTACGTGCGTTCCACCTTCTTAAATCTAAGCGTAGATCACCAACGCGAGCACATGTTGCGGGCCGTGTACGAGGGCGTAGCGTACAATCTGCGCTGGATTCTGGAGATCATGAACCGCAAGTTCGGCTGGCACCAGGATGTCATCCGCATCATCGGTGGTGGCGCGAGAAGCCATGCCTGGCTGCAGATCATCGCCAACGTGACGGGCAAGCGAGTGGAGACGGTAGCCCATCCCCTGCAAGCCGGAGCTATTGGCGCAGCCCTGATCGCCGCCGTCGGACTGGGCGTCTACCCTGATTTCCAGGCTCTGAAAGAGGTAGTACAGGTGCCCCACAGCTTCGAGCCCAGGGCTGAGAGCGCCCCGCTCTATGACGAACTCTTCGACGTTTACAAAAAAGTGTATCGAGCGCTGAAAGGCATCTATCGGCAACTGAACCAGGATTGGAAAACTGGTAAACCCGTAGATTCGTACCCTCGTAAACTCGTACACTCGTAGATTGGCACATTCGGAATTGATCACGAATTTACGAATCCCGAATCTACCAGTCTACCAGCAAAGGAGAAGACCATGACTAAAACGCAGACTACCGTAGAGGTGCAACCGGTCGCCACCGCAGAGGACCTCAAGCACTTTGTGCGGTTCCCGTGGCGTATCTACGCCCATGATCCGTATTGGGTGCCGCCTATCATCAGTCAGATAGAGAAAAGGCTGGACACCCAGCGCAATCCCTTCTGGGAGTACGCCGAGCGAGAGCTATTCCTGGCCCGTCGGAACGGCGGGGTGGTCGGCACCGTGGCTGCCATTGTCAACCACCAGCACAATCGCCAACTAAACGACCGGACGGGCTTCTTCGGCTTCTTCGAGGCCATCAACGATCATGAGGTGGCCGAGGCCTTGATCGCCGCCGCCTCCGACTGGCTGCGGGAGCGGGGGATGGATCTTATACGAGGCCCTGTCAACGGGGCGCCGACCGACGAGGTGGGGGTGCAGATAGCTGGCTTTGACCGGCGGCCATCTATCTGGGAGGGACATACCCCCCCTTATTATCGAGAGCTGATCGAGCGCCTGGGCTTTCGAAAATATGACGATTATCTTGCTTATGAGGTATGGTTCAAGGACCTCGATTGGGATTTGCGCAACTTGCCGCCAAAGATATGGCGGGTGGCTGAAAAGGCACGTGACAGGACGGGGGTGACTATCCGCAAGATTGATGTGAGCCAGTGGGATGCGGAGGTGGCCAAGGTTCACTACCTCTACAACGTGGCCTTTCGCACCATACCAGGCCACATTGATATGAGTCTGGAGAAGTTCGCCAATATGGCCGCTTCCCTGCGCCCCTTCCTTGACCCCAATCTGGTGGTCATCGCCGAAGTTGATGGTGAGCCGGTGGGCTTTGCCGTGGCCCTGATGGACGTCAACGAAGCGCTGTGCCATTTCAGGAGTGGCAAGCTTTACCTCTGGGACCTGATCAGGCTAAAATGGCACATGGGGCGTATTCGTACCGCCTGTGGCAAGATGCTCGGCATCCTGCCTGAGTACCGGATCCGGGGTCTGGAGATCTTGCTGGCCCTGGAGCTTGGCCGGCATGTTCTGAGGAAAGGTTATGAACGGGTGGAGATTTCGTTGCTGCAGGAAAAGAACACCTTGATCAACCGTTTTGTCCAGCATGTAGGCGCGCAGCCCTATCTGGTTTACCGCGTCTACGAGAAGCCTCTTTAGTCAAGATGAGCAACGGCGTAACTTCCATTCACCCGCGCCGGGTGTTGTTTCCCCTGGGTCTAGGCACGGCTCTCTCCCTCTCGTGGCAGGCATGGTGTCGGCAATGCTCTTCCGGCCATGTGCTCAAGGATAGCAACGACGTGCTCCACACCAGAGCATGGTCAGGATCATCAATGGCCCTCTCGGAGCTTTTGAACGCCTGGCAAACCGATCCGAACATCGTCTCGAACATCGCCGCGTGGCGGACCTTCGCCGCGCGGCAAGCCCAGTTTGTGCCGTTCCCAGACGACCTCCATCCCGCGCTGGTGGATGCCCTGCGCGCTCGCGGCATCGGCGCACTTTACACCCATCAGGCGACGGCGTGGCAGCGGGCACAAGCCGGCCAGCACCCGGTGGTCGTCACCGGCACGGCCAGCGGCAAGACGCTCTGCTACAACCTGCCTGTCCTCGACCGCCTGCTGCGCCATCCGCAAGCGCGGGCTCTCTACCTTTTCCCCACCAAAGCCCTGGCCCAGGATCAGTTGTCAGCGATCGGTGGTCTGTCTTCAGCTATTCCCATCGCTACCTACGATGGCGACACGCCGGCCGAGGCGCGCCCCGCCATTCGCGCCACGGCGCGGCTGGTGATCAGCAATCCCGACATGCTGCACTTCGGGGTGCTGCCGCATCATACCCTGTGGGCCGATTTCTTCGGGCATTTACAATTTGTGGTGATAGACGAGATGCACACCTACCGTGGGGTGTTCGGCTCGCACGTGGCCAATGTCCTGCGCCGGCTGAAACGGATCGCCCGCTTCTACGGCTCGTCACCTCAATTCATCTTGACCTCGGCGACGATTGCCAACCCGGTTGAGCTGGCCGAGCGGTTGATCGAGGAGCCGGTGGCGCTGGTGGACGACGACGGGGCGGCCCAGGGAGCCAGGCACTTTTTGATCTACAATCCTCCCGTGGTGAATCGCGACCTCGGCTTGCGGCGCAGCGCACTGCTGGAGAGCGTCCGCCTGGCGGGAGACCTGTTGCAGCACGGCGTGCAGACCATCGTCTTCGCGCGGGCGCGACGGACGGTCGAATTGATCCTCAGCTACCTGCGACGCAGCCTCCCCTCTCCTGCGACCGGGAGAGGGGCCGGGGGTGAGGGTCAAGTCCGTGGCTATCGCAGCGGCTACCTGCCGCGCCAACGCCGCGAGATCGAGCGCGGGCTGCGCCAGGGGAGGGTGCGCGCCGTGGTCGCTACCAACGCCCTCGAACTGGGGATAGACATCGGCGGCCTGGGCGCGGCCGTGCTGACCGGGTATCCGGGCACCATCGCCGGCACGTGGCAGCAGGCCGGACGGGCCGGGCGCAAGAATGAGGTGTCGCTGGCGGCCCTGGTCGCCTCGGCCAATCCGCTGGATCAGTTCCTGGCCCGTCACCCCGACTATTTCTTCGACCGCTCGCCTGAGCAGGCTCTCATCAATCCCGATAATCTCCTTATCCTGCTGGGACATCTGCGCTGCGCGGCTTTCGAACTGCCGTTCCAGGCGGGGGAAAGTTTTGGCCGCGTCGAGAGGGCGCGGGTGGCGGAAATTCTCCAGTTCCTGCACGAGGCCGGTGTGCTGCACCAATCCGGCGACAGATACTTCTGGATGGCGGACCAATACCCGGCTCAGGATATCTCGCTGCGCAGCGCTTCGCCTGAGACGGTGTTGCTCCAGGCGCGAGATGGTAACGAGTGGACCACCATCGGCCAGGTGGACCAGGCCAGCGCGCATTGGATGGTGCACCCGGGCGCGGTCTACCTGCACGAGGGGTGGCCGTATTTGGTGGAGGAGTTGGACCTGGAGCAGCACGTCGCGCGGCTGCGGGCGGCGGAGGTGGATTACTACACCCAGCCGCGCCGCGAGACGACGGTGCGGCTCCTGGAGAAGTTTGATGAGGTTGAAGTGCGCGGTGCGACCAAGGCCCACGGCGAAATCGCCGTGACCACCCAGGTGATCGGCTTTCGCAAGGTCAAATGGTTCACCCAGGAGCAACTTGGCCTG
>JBHIET010000136.1:0-4793 GCA_046760785.1 Anaerolineae bacterium
GTTTTTGTACCTGGCAGCTTTCAGTATCCTCTCTCGGATCGAAGTGTCTGCAACCCTGCTAGCGCACCCTGGTAACTACTGCCGAAGGCATCTTTCAGTATCCTCTCTCGGATCGAAGTGTCTGCAACCCAAACCTGTTGCTGGCCAGCAGATGGCTAAAATGATGGATGAACCGCGTTTCGGTGCTTAGAACCGCTCCTGTGAGCTCCATCTCCACCACCTCCCGATGATTTCATCTCTTCGCTCCCTCCCCTGACCGCAAACCAGATTCTGCACCCAAACCCCTTCGATTTGCGACAGCATCTGGGCGCAAAAAAGAAGACCGTCTCCCCATCTCTCACCGAAGCCGCCAGCTATACGTCGTTGCAGAAACGACGGAATTCACAAGCTACGCAGCGACGCCGATAGCGCGTCGGGCCCGGCATCCGCTCTCCCTCTACCATGGCCCGCATCTCGGCCACCAGTTCGCGCATCTCCCTACGCAGCCGCTCGGTGATAGCCACCTCCCGCACCCGCCGCAGCGGGATAAAATACAGAAACCCACGCCGCACCGGGTGTCCCCACGTAGCCTCCAACATCTCGCCGTAGGCCGCCAACTGACGCTCAAAGTGCCGCCCCGCTTTGCCCCGCGAGTGCTTGTAGTCCACCGGGATCAACTCGCTGTCGCCTCCATCCCTGGCTACCTCGATGACCAGGTCCACCCGACCCCGCAGGCCCAGCTCCTCCGAGGCCAGCTCTACATCGAAGTGGCGCTCGCCCCGGTCCAGCCCATAGGCCCGCAGCGTCCGCCGCTGCTCCAGCCCCCCGGCCCGATCATGGGCGGCGATGCCGGCTTCCATCTTGTAGGTCATCGGCCGGATCAACGGCAGACAGTAGCGGTAGAAGACAATCCGGGGGCAGTAGGCATACTGCTTCAGGTCCGTCACCTGAAACACCGTCACGTGGCCCCCTCCTCCTGAATGACCACCAGACGCCCTCGCCAGTCCTTCTCGCAGATGGGGAAGAGCTGCACGTTGCCAGCCTTCTTGCCCAACTGGTGCGTGATCTTCAGCAGCAGCTCCTCCTGGTGTGTCGGCTCGAGATCGCCCAGGAAGGCCGAGTACTGAATCCGGTCCAGGCCGTAGTCCAGGCAGGTGTCAGCTACCTTGCCCCGTATCCTGTCGTCAGAGATGTCGTAGACAACCAGGCACTGCATTACCACGTCGCCACAAAAGGCTCATACGTCGCCCGATCGCCGCGCAGGAAGGTTGCCACGTGCCGCGCCTGGGTCTGGATGATGACCCGCAGCGCATGGCGCTTCCTCTCATAGCGTGCGGTGCTCTCCAGCCGGGCCAGCACTTTGTCGGCCAGCGTGCGCCGCGAGTCCTGCACCAACAGCCCCCGATCATCCTGCTTCAGCGCTACTCCCTTGTTGACCAGCCCGAACACCGTGCGGTCCACCACCGCCTGCCGAAACTCCTCGATCAGGTCCAGCACCAGGCTGGGCTTGCCTGGCCGGTCTACGTGAATGAAGCCAGCGTAGGGATCGAGGCCGGCCAGCACGACTGCCCGCTCCACCTGGCCGTAGAGGATGCCGTAGCCGTAGTTCAGCGACGCGTTGACCGGGTCCCTGGCCCCACGCCCCTCACGGCCGGGCCAGCCGTAGCGCTCGGGCAGCACCCGTTTGACCGCCGCCCAATACACCTTGGCCGCCCGACCCTCGGCCGAGAGGATCTGCGCCCGCACCTGATCCACCGACTCGCCCTCCAGCCGCCGCAGTTCCTCCAGATGGTCCAGCACCTCGCCGGCCGACCAGCGAAGCTCTTTGTAGAGCTCGGGGTCGGCCTCCTTGCGGTACTTGGCCATGTACTTGAGCAGGCTGGCCTGGTTGCGGATCTTGCCCGCTGCGAAGGCCCGGGCCAGCGCCAGCCCCCGCCCATCGCTGTAGGCCATAAGTTGCGCCCGACGGGTCAGCACCGTGCCCGTCAGCCCGGCCGAATACAGGCCGGCGTAAGGCTGTCCCCGCCCATTGAGGAAGTGGATGGGGATGCCGCGCTGGCAGCAGGCCTCCACCGCATCGGCCGACAGGCTGACCCCACGCGAGGCCACGAGCACGCTCTCCAGCCACAGCAAGGGCGCCTCGACCAGCGTCTCGTCCTTCAGAGTCACCCTCAGCCGCTGGCTGTGTTTGCCGATGAATGCCCCAAACTCCTCAACCACCAGATGCCGTACCACTGCCATGACAACCCCCTAAAACGTAACGTGAAAAAATAACTATACCGTTCTACGCCTCACGCATCACGTACCACCCATTCCCCTTCACCGCATCTTTCCCCACATGCACCACCTCCCCCCATACCAGCCAGGGCAGGAAGGGCGTCCAGTCGTCGGCCCGGAAAGTGACCCAACCCAGCAGGCCGCTGGTGGGGGTTCGGCCCCGCTTGCGGGTGGAGTAGCTCTCCAGTTCCACCCAGCGGGTGTGGTCTTCCACTGTCTCCACTTTGTCGGCCAGAGGGAGCAAGGTGCCCCGCCAGTCGAGGTCGAGGGGTGTGTCGCAGTATTGGCCCGCCAGGCTGCTCAGCCGCTCCATCAGGCGGTGGAAGAGGGGCGAGAACGAAATCTCCTTCACCAGGTGCTTGCGCTGGATCAGGCGCATCGGTGTCCGAAACTCTATCGTCAGGCGGTCGGTGATCCGTGCAGCCAGCTCATTGGCGCGTTGCAAGACCTGCTGGTGAGTGATCGGCACGTCGGGCACCTGCACCAGAGAGTCTCCCTGGCGCAGCACGGGCTGCCGCTCCCCGGTCAACGAATTCACGGCCGCGATCTCACGGATCACAAACGTCCCCCTTCGTCGTCCCCTCCCCCGTCGCCGATTCGCTGATTCGTTGATTCGCTTCCCCACCCCGCCTCGTTCCAGGGCCTGGCTGCCCAGCACCACGTAGGGAAACAGGTTGAGCGCCTGGGCGAACATGCTCAGGCCGAACTCCAGGATCTCGCCAGGCTCGTAGCGGCGGATTGGCGAATTTACGAATTTACGCTCGCCCATTCGCTGACTCGCTGACTCGCCCATTCGCTGACTCGTTGACTCGTCCATTCGTTCTAACGGCGGCTCAATGGTGTACGGCCGTGGCACCTCCACCCCACGCTTGCTCTGCGGGTCGCGAGTAGCCACCAGGAAGCAGATAGGGCAGGTGGCGGACAGCGGGCAATGGCCGCAGCTTTTGACCTCCTTGTTGAAGCAGAACTGCCCTCGCAGGGCGTGGAACAGCGCCCCACGGATGGCTGAGCCCTGGTGCTCGTTGAGCAGGATGGGCGTGTGCACCTCACAGGTGAAGTGCAGTTGGTGAGCGGTAAAGTTTTCCATGGTTCAACTCCTCTTGAGTATCCTGGAAGCGGATCGAGACATCATAATTCGATTAGAGTCTGGCCAAAACTTGTGGGAGTCGAGGCTTCAGCCGGTTTTATCCGCCTAAAGGCTCCACTCCTCCACAGATTTTGGCCACGCTCATTCGATTAGCCTTGGGAGCAAATATGGGGTATAATCCAATCGCTGCAGCCCTGCCCAGGGGGCAGCATGAAACGTTGGACCGTCAACGATCGGGATGGTGTACCATCTACATGACCCTGGAGCGCTGGGAGTACATTATCGCCAAGCATCCAGAACTGGACGGTCACCTCGATGATGTGTTGACCACATTACGTTTCGGCAGGCGGAAGCAGGATCGTCGTGATCCGCAGACTTACACCTATCGCCATCGCTGTGAACGTTTGAGACCGCCCTATAACCATATCGTGGTGGCTGTGTCCTTCCGGTGGCAGCATTTGCTGGATGGTACCACAGTCCCGAACAACTTTGTGGTTTCAGCGTGGGGCAAGTACGTCTCCCCGAAAAGGTGAACCGGCTCATGACAAAACCTGACTGGTTGGTTGAAAAAGAAATCACTCTCGACGACGGCAGCGTCGCTCGGTGGAGTTACGACACCGAGGGCGACATGCTGGAAATATTCTTTGCAGAAGGCCAGGCCACCTGTACGGTTGAGTTGGCCGACGGTGTCTTCCTGCGTCTTGATTTGGAGAAGCCCCGCCCCCTCAGTCTGGGTTTTGTGTCCTTCACCCCTTTGACCCAATCGGGGGAATTCGGACCACCGGCCTTGCGTCTGGACGGTCTGGAGAGCCTACCCGAAGACCTCCGCCGTGCAGTGGCAAAGATCATCACTGCCCCTCCCATTAGCAGTGTGCTGCAGGTCTTTTCCTACCGCCCATCCCCAAGAGCTAAGAAGCCTGTGCCGGTAGCCTGTGTCCCCCAGCAACTTGCTGCCTGACCAGCATTTCCCCTGTCCACAAGGCATCCTCCAATAGTTGGCCGTGATACTGGGGCAGGTACTCCAGCGTCAGCGGCCCCTCGAACCCATTGGCCACGATAGCTCCGATGATCTCCTCGAAGTCAAGAACCCCCTCCCGGTGCCGCAGCGGTAGATGCTGCTCTCTGCCTTTCCCGCTCCGGTTGGACAGGTGGAAGCAGCGAATGACCGGCATGTAGGCAGCGATGTCGGCCAGTAGTTCTGCCTGTGGTTTGTGCAGATGGGCCGTGTCGTAGCAGGCGGCATGGTGTTCGTGTCCCCGGCAGAAGGCGGCGATGCCCTCGATGCTCGACAGGAAGCGCCGTCGGCCGCTGAAGGTCTCCCAGCACAGCGTCACTCCGGCTTCTGCCAGCAGCGGGTCCACCACACTGGCGATCTTGCCCTCCACCTCGCTCAGCCGGGCGTTGGTGGGATGGACCACGATGGGCGAGCAGTCCAGCCCCTGGGCGATGG
>JBHIET010000137.1:0-4693 GCA_046760785.1 Anaerolineae bacterium
GGCACTCAGGACGACGGGCCTGATTTAGCTGCTAGCGGAGTGCGAAATCTAGGCTAAGAGAGCTAGCCACCTGACAGTTTCGCTTAGCGATGAGCCGAGGCGCCGATTGAGTAGGCCGAGCGGAGCGAGGCCGTATCGAAATCAAGCCTCGGCGGGCCAAACCGCTGTTCTTGGTTTCGATATGCCCCCTTTCGGGGGCTACTCAACCAGCGAACAGCTTGCCGATTATCAAACTGTCGGGTAGCCAGATAAGAGAGTAGTGCTGCTATGCTCCTGCGCATCTGGAATCTGGTGCTGAAAGAGTTCATCCAATTCTTCCGCGACCGGTTGATGATGACTTTCATCCTCACGATGCCCGTTCTTCAACTGATCCTGCTGGCCCATGCCACCAGTTCCCGCGTCTCTGACCTGCCTGTGGCCGTGCTCGATCTCGACCGCTCCAGCGCCAGCCGCCAGTTGATCACTACGCTCGACAACAGACGGGAGTTGAACGTCTACCAACATCCTGCGGCTCTGGCGGACACCCACCGTCTACTCGATCAGGGAGAAGCCACACTCGCTGTCATCATCCCCGCCGGCTTCGCGGCTGACTTGGCCGATATCTCACGGACGCCGAGCGTCCAACTCATCGCCGATGGTAGCAACAACCTCCCAGGCCGCATCGCTCTCGGAGCGGCCCATGAGGCCGTCGCCACCTTCGTCGCCGACCTGGCTTCTCCCATCGAACTGCGTACCTCGGTGTACTACAACCAGACGTTCAACTTCCGATTCTTCTCCATACCGGCACAGGTGGGCTTCATCGTCTACCAGGTGACGCTCACCGTCGCCTCCATCGGCCTGGCGCGTGAGCGAGAACTGGGTACGCTGGAGCAGTTGATGGTCATGCCGTTGCGTCGCGTCGAGCTGGTCATCGGCAAGGCGATCCCCGCCCTGATCATCGGAGCGCTCAACTTCTTGCTTATGCTGGCCGTCGCGGTCTTCACCCTTCAGGTGCCGTTGCGTGGCTCTCTGCCGCTGCTCTTCGCCCTGACACTGCTGTTCATCGTCGCTGAGATCGGCTACGGCATCCTCATCTCCGGCGTCGCTCGCACACAGCAGCAGGCCATCCTCTTCGTCTTCGTCCTGGCGATGGTGGATATGGCCTTCTCCGGCTACATGGTGCGAGTCAAGAACCTGCCCGTCGCACTGCAGGCTATTGCACAGGTGGTCCCTTTCCACCACTATCTGACCATTATCCGGGGAGTGACGCTGAAGGGAACAGGTCTAGACACGCTGTGGCCCCACGCAGCGGCGATGCTGCTGATGGGTTTACTGGTCACCGCCGTCGCCGCCCGCAACTTGAGCCGCAGCCTGGATTAAGTGCGAATTCGCGTTCTCGCGTCGTTCGTGATAAAATCTAACCGGCAACCAGCTCTGAGAGCAAGAAATAGGACGCAGATGAACGCTGATCCGCGCTGATTTTCAATTCTATCTGTGAGAATCTGCGTCCCCTGACAGATCTGTCAATCAGCACATTTAACAGAAGCAGAATTAGGAGGAAACAGTCATTATGAAGAATATCTGTGTCATCGGCGTTGGCTATGTGGGCCTGGTCACCGGCGCCTGCCTGGCCGACCTGGGCAACCGCGTTGTCTGCCTGAACCGCAACCAGCAAAAGTCCGACAATTTGAAGAAGGGCATCCTGCCCATCTACGAGCCGGGCCTGGAAGAGATTGTGCGGCGCAACTACGAGGCCGGCCGGCTGGGCTTCACCACCTCCTACGATGAGGCGATGCAGGATGCGGAGTTCGTCTTCATCGCCGTGGGCACGCCCTCAGGCGAGGGCGGCGAGGCGGACCTGGCTCACGTCGAGGCCGCCGCAACCGACGTCGCCAAGCGCATCCACCAGCCCATCATCATCGTCAACAAATCCACCGTGCCCATCGGCACCGGCGACTGGGTCGCCGACATCGTGCGTGCCGCCATGCCCGATCCCGGCATCCCCTTCTGGGTCGTCTCCAACCCCGAGTTCCTGCGCGAGGGGTCCGCCGTCTACGACTGCATGAACCCCGACCGCGTCGTGCTCGGCTCCACCAGCCGGGAGGCAGCCGAACGGGTGTCCGAACTCTACTACCCGTTGCACGCCGAGATGATCATCACCGACCTGCGCACGGCCGAGATGATCAAATATGCCTCCAACGCCTTCCTGGCGACCAAGATTTCGTTCATCAACGAGATGGCCAACATCTGCGAGGCGCTGGGGGCCGATGTGAAAGAGGTAGCGCGGGGCATGGGTACCGATGGCCGCATCAGCCCGCAATTCCTGGGGGCCGGCATCGGCTGGGGCGGCTCCTGCTTCCCCAAGGACGTCAAGGCCCTGGCACACATGGCTGCCACGCACGGCACCCACCCGCAGATGCTGCGGGCCGTGATGGAGATCAACTACGATCAACGCAAGCGGTTCGTGACCAAACTGCGCCGCATCCTGGGCGGCTTCCGGGGCAAGACCGTGGGCGTGCTGGGTCTCTCGTTCAAGCCCAACACCGACGACATGCGGGATGCCCCCTCGGTTGAGATCATCAACCTGCTGCTGTACGAAGGGGCGCAGGTCAAGGGCTACGACCCGGTGGCGATGGAGAACGCACGCCGCGTCCTGGGCGACAGCATCACCTACTGCGAGGACCCCTATGAGGCAGCCGAAGGAGCCGACGCGCTCATGCTGGTCGCCGAGTGGAACGAGTTCAAGCAACTGGACATGGAGCGCATCAAGGGGTTGATGCGCCAACCGGTGCTGATGGACGGCCGCAACATCTACGACCCGCTACGCTTACGCAAACTGGGCTTCACCTACCGGGGCATGGGGCGCGGCTACGACGAAGCTGGGCAGCCAAAATGACGTAGAAGAAGCGACTGTAAAACAAGTGCCGGGTGCTGTATCGCACCCGGCGCTTTTTGGTGTAGCTTTTCAGCGCCGTAGCCGCGATTCCCATATCGCGCAAACAGTCAGCCTCCATTCAATCAAAGTCGTGCTCCACTTCTGCCGGCCCCACGACGCCCTCCGAAACCCACGTCTCACCGTCGTAGGTGGAGCGCAGCTTGTGTGCGGCCCCCGGCAAGACCTCGAACGACGCGCTTCCATCGCTGCCTGTCCTGGTGTATGTCACGTAAGCTTCGTTGGATTTCAACAGGTCGACGCGCTGATTGGCCAGGTCGGTGCCTTGCACAGTCAGGTGCGCGGTCAACAGTACCGTCTGCACCTCGAGCTGCATGTCCTCGCTCACTTCCGTCACCGGCGTGGCGTAGGTCGCGCCGTGATAGTCCACCTCCAGCCTCATCCGGGCACCCGGCACCACCTCGAAGCTGGCGACGCCATCGGCGCCGGTGCGGGCGTAGGTGACGTAACCGTCGTTCGCCTTCCGTAGGTTGACCCGTGCGTCCTCAATGGGCTGGCCGGTGTTGTCCACCAAGCGCAGGCCGAAGGCCAATGTCTGCACCTCCAGTTGCGTGTCCTCGCTCACCTCGGTCACCTCCGTGGCGTAGGTCGCCCCGTGGTAGTCCACCTGCAGCTTCATCTGCGCCTGCGGCACGACCTCAAAGCTGGCCACGCCGTCCGCGCCGGTGCGGGCGTAGGTGACGTAGCCGCCGCTGGCCTTGCGCAGGTTGACCCGCGCATTCTCGATGGGTTGGCCGGTACTATCGGTCAACCGCAGGCTGAAGGCCAACGTCTGCACGCTCTCCTGCGCGTGTGAGGTGGACGCGGGCGTCGCGTATTTGGCGCCGTGGTAGTCCACCTCCAGCTTCAGTTCCCCGCCCGGCGCGACGTCGAACGAGGCCAGGCCATCATCACCGGTTCTGGTGTACGTCACGTAACCGTCGTTCGCTTTGCGCAGGTTGACCCGCGCGTTCTCTATCGGGCCGCCGCCGCTGTCTAGCAAGAGCAGGCGGAACGATTCGGCTCCCAGGACGACGTCCAGGTTGGCCGTGTGGGCCTCGGACCGCCACCTGGCGCCGTGGTAGTCCAGCTCCAGTTTCATCTGCGCCTCCGGCACCACCTGGAAGGAGGCCACCCCCTCACCGTCCGTCCTGACGTAGGTCACGTAACCGTCGTTCGACTTGCGCAGGTTGACGCGGGCGTTCTCTAGGGGAGCACAGTCGCTGCCGATGAACTGGAGGTGGTACTCCCGCGTCTGCACGACCGCGCCGGTGTCGTAGCTGCCCACGGCCGTCCTGTACCTGCCGCCGTGACAGTCCACCTCGAACAGACTGGGGACAGCGCTGCCACTGTAGTCGCTGAAGTCGGCGACGCCGTCCGCGTCCGTCCTCCTGTAGGTGACGTAACCGCCGTTCTCTTTGCGCAGGTTGACCCGCGCGTCGGCGATGGGATTGCAACGGCTATCCACCAGCTTGAGAGTCCTGGACACAGGGCTGATTCCAGAGCACGGCGGTGCATACCCGCCGTCCGCGTAGTTGACCGCCTGGGTCAGGTCATCACAGATTGGTGCCAGCGGCGGCGGGGTGGCTTCCTGCACCACCACGTCGTCCACGTACCAGCCAGGCTCTGCTCCCGTCTGCGCCAGGGGAGCCGGGCAGTAGGAGACCGGCAGCAAGTGTGCCGTGCCCGGTGCGCGGCTCTCGCCCGAAGGGGCGGACACCGGCACGGTATCCGGCAGCCGCAGCAGGTAGACCGGCGACTCCGGGGTGAGGACGCCCGCCA
>JBHIET010000138.1:0-4630 GCA_046760785.1 Anaerolineae bacterium
GCTTCGCGGCACTCAGGACGACTGGCCTGATTTAGCTGCTAGCGGAGTGCGAAAGCTAGGCTAAGGGCTTCAGAAAACCCTTAGGGTCCCATCTGCGCGACGATGATGTCCCCTTCGAGCACCTGCGCCCCCCAGTCGCCGCCGGTGGAGGCCGGGCCGCCCGTGGCACGGAAGGGCTGACCCGGCGCGATGAGCGCGTCCCACCGCTGCACCTCCACCCCACCCCGGAGCAGCACGACCGTTCCGTTCAGCGCCCGGCTGGTCGCCACCGCCACCTCGGCGCTATCGGCGGAGGACGTGAGCCGGATGGTAGTCTCCTCGTTGGCCCAGTCGTAGCCGCCGATGCCGCCGACCGGATACCAGCGTTCGGTCCAGGCCACGCTCGCGCCGGGCTGCAACGTCCAATAGTCCCAAAAGGTCGGCGTCAGCCCGCCCCATAGCTCAAAGTAGCGGCTACCATCGTCGGTCCACAGGCTGGAGGGGAGATCACCTAGACAGAAGAGCTTGACCCCCGTGGCGGTGGTGTGGGGAAAGATGCGCACTACACCCTGGTCACTCCCCAGATCGTAGGCGCCGACGAAGCCGGCCTGCGCCGGGTTGGCGAAGATTCCCAGGTACTGATGCCACTCGCTGTAGCGGCTGAAATCCCGCCCGCCGTGCACCGGCCAACCCATCTGGCCGCCGGGGCCGGGGAGTCCCCCATCGCCGGTGGAGTGGACGGTGACCGCGTCGTCGGGCAGGATGAAAATCAGGTCAGGCGAGGGAGCGTTGGCGTCGGAGAGAGCCAACATCGCGTTGATCCAGAACTGGTAGGACTGCGGCTCGCTGGTCCCGTTGGTGATGCGCGGAGTGAGGGTGAAATAGCTGTGTTCGCCGTCTACCTGGATCGTCACCTCGACGGTCATGCCGGTGCGGTCGTCGGTATCCCACACGCGGACGCCGTTCCGCAACAACTCGTACTGCCAGGGCCGGTACTCGTTCAGCCCGTGCTCCTCGGTGGGGAAGGCCCACTCCATCCCGCCGGTCGCCAGCCACCAGCCGCGGTAGCCCCAGTGGGTGGGCTTGATCACCGGGTTGGCATAAAAGAGTTGGCGGCCGGTCGTGCGGTTGGTCCAGCGCAGGATGCGCCCGCCCAGCTCCGGCACGACGACCAGTTGCACGTAGCCGTTCTGGACGACGACACCGCGGTAGGTGCGGGGCACGGGGCCGGTCACCGCGTCAAAGTTGAGGCGTGGGTAGGGGTAGCTCTCGTCGTCGGGGCCGGTAGGAACCAGCGCCTCTTGCCAGCCGTAGGTGTCGAGCGTGACGTCCTGCTCCCAGACGGCGGGGCCGGATGTAGTCGGTTGGCCAGTCGGTCGGTTGGTCGGTTGGTCGGTTGGTAGGGTAGTCGGCTGGTCGGTTGACTGAATAGCCAGCTCGACGGTCGGGGTAGCGGTGGGGATGGGGGAGCTGATCACCGAGCGCGGTGTGCTGATGGGCGGCCGGGGAGATGGGGATGGCGCTTCGGTCGGGAGTGCGGTCGGCGTGGCGGAGGCAATCTGGGGGATGACTGGGGCTTCGGTCGGGGAGGGCACAGGGCTGCACGCAGCGACGAGCCACAGTAATACGCAACACGCGACACGCAACACGCAACACGCACTACGTCTCACGTTCCACGCCTCAGGTATAGATGTCCAGTACGTCCCGCAGCATCGTCGAGGCGGAAGGAACCGGATCAGGCTCATCAATGATAGCGGTGATGGTGCCGTAGATGTCGGTCTGGAACAAGACGCCCATCTGCTTGCGGCCCAGGCGGCCCAGGGGATGGTCTGGCGACAGTGGTGTGGGAACCACGGAGAGCGTGTAGGCTCCGTCGGGGCCTCGCTCCGCCCGCGTCAGGAGCCGGTAGCGCTCCCCCTGCTCCCGCGCCGCCTGGAGCGCGTCGGTGTTGAGGCCCACCACGCCGGTCAGCGCCACGTCCTCCATCCGGGCCGGGAAATCGAGCACACTGTTGGCCAGGATGACCAGCTTGGCAGCAGCGTCCCACCCTTCCAGGTCCCACGAGCCATCTCCCTCCAGCGCTCCGGTCTCGCGGGCGCGGGCCAGGGCCTCGTCCCAAGAAAGCCCATCCGCCAGCAGGTCCATAAAGTAACCAGTGCTCAGGTTGGGCACCGCCTCCAGCCGGTGGATCACCGCCCCGCGCAGGTCGCGCTGGCCGATGTTGATCGCGGGCAGGCCTCCGGCCACCGTCCCATCGAAGCGCAACTGCACCCCTTGGGCAGCCGCCAGGTCGTGCAGCTCCCGGTAGGCCACGACCAGCGGCCCCTTGTTGGGCGTGGCGACGTGCATCCCGCGCTTTAGCGCCGTGCGGATGCAGGTCAACCCAGGCTCGGCCCCCTGCTCCAAATTGACCGGCGAGGCCTCCAACAGCAGGTCGGCCTTGGCGGTGGCGACCAGCTCGGCGGCCGGCCACCCCCGTTGCCCCGCGCCGGGGTAGTCGGCGACGGTTCCCCCCGCTCGCTTGAGTTCCGCCACCTTCGCCGAATCCAGTCCCATCACCGGCTCGTAAGCCGCCCCCCGACTATCGGCGGCCCCCACCAGCCGCAGGTCAAGCCCATAGCGACGGCGCAGGAGCACGTCTTTCTCCACCAGGACCTCACAAAAACGGCGGCCCAGGTTCCCCAGGCCGACGAGCAAGAAGCGAACGGTGCGCATCGTGTGCCTCCGAAAAGTCATCAAGCGACGCCTCACTCCGAAGGGCCTTCCTCCTCGATGGAAAGCTCTTCGTCGCGGCCAGCGTAGAGGTAGCGGCGCAGCAGTGTGTCGTACTCGGTCCAGGGCTTCTCCAGATCACGGCGGGTGGCCAGGATGCGGTAGAAGCGGTTCACCTGCGCGTCCAGGTTCTCGACGTGGTGCAGCGCCACCGCCTCCAGCGTTTTGGGCCGGCGAGGCGAGCCCCACTCGTAGCGCCCGTGGTGGCTGAGGATCATGTGGCGCAGCCGCAGCGCCAGGTCGGCAGGCAAATCGGGGAGCGTGGCTATCGCGTCGCTCACTAAGCGATCCGACATCACGACGTGGCCCAGCAGCCGCCCCTTGTCGGAGTAGCCGATGTCGGCCTCGTACTCGAACTCGGCCACCTTGCCCACGTCGTGCAGCAGCGCGCCGGTCAAGAGTAGGTCGCGGTGAATCTGGGGGTAAAGCTCCATCACCGCCCGGCAGAGCGCCACCACCTCGACAGTGTGCTCCAGCAGGCCACCCAGGTAGGCGTGATGGACGCGGCGGGCGGCCGGGGCGCGGGAGAAGCGAGCCACGAACTCCTCGTCGTCGAAGAAACAGGCTACCAGCGCCCGCAGGTGCGGGTTCTCGATCTCCTCCATCGTCGCCCGCAACGAGGCCAGCATCTCGTCCACGTCTCGCTCGGTGGCGGGGAGCATGTCGGCCAGGTCGTACTCGTCAGGCTCGGCGGGGCGGATCTTTTCGACGATGACCTGCCAGCGGCCCAGGTACTCCTCTACCTCGCCCAGCACCTTGACTACCTGTCCCTGCTCAAAGGTCTCGGCCACGGCGGGCGCATCCTCCCACACCCGCGCCAGGATCTCGCCGGTGCGGTCGGTCAGGACGAGCGTGAGGAACTCGCCGCGCGTGCGGTCGCGGAAAGGCTCCAGTTGCTTGCGGCGCACCAGGAAAAAGCCCAGGACACGGTCGCCGGGCCGCAGGTCGCGCACGAATTGCTCTTTCATCCTCTACCCCCTCCCGGAAACGAGACGCAGACTTCGTCGTGAGCGCGTCTCGGCTGAGCTCGACGAAGTCTCAGTCGAACGATTCACGCAGACAAAGAGGGTGGATCACTCTCTCTGCATAATTTCCTCTATTTGCAACGCAGCTTTGGGCAATTCACTGGTGACAATGTGCCACACAACGTCCAGGGGCACTTGTTTACCGCCTATGGCTTCTCAACGTATTCCACGCCCTCCATATTCTTAAAGTCCGCGTCCTGTGTCCATAGCGTCGCGTCGTACGTACGCGCCGTCGCCAGCATCACACTGTCCGCCATCGGCAGCTTCAACCCCACCGATACCTTGGCAGCGCTCAGAGCTATCGCAGCATCCAAATCTGCCACCGTTCCCTGTTGCATCACCGCTACGGCTTGTAGTGCGTCACCCTCATCACGCTGTTGTAGCACTCTCTTGAATACTTCGTATATGCTGATCGTTGGTACAACCAAGTCGGCTGTGTTCTCTACCGCCGCTGCAAAGAAATCCGCATTCGGCCCATCAGCAAAGTATTCCAGCCACCCAGAAGAATCTACGACATTCATACGCGATCCGTCTCCCGCTCCACAGTCGTGTCAATGCCTTTCAGGAATCCCCGTGTCTCCTGAATGGGTCGCAAAAGGATCAACTCAATGCGGCCTTCGTACCGAATGACTTGAACTTTTTGGCCCGGCCGAAGGTCAAGCGAGTCACGAATGGCGCGAGGAATCACTACCTGAAACTTGGGTGACACTGTGACTGCTTCCATACATCCTCCCAATTGATCAGTGTCTCGTATTACACAATCTGATTCTACCACAGTTTTACGACACGAGCAACTAATCGTATTCCCTCACGTAAAATATCACCGAAAGCAGCTCGTTCCCTCAAATGAAAAA
>JBHIET010000139.1:0-4562 GCA_046760785.1 Anaerolineae bacterium
GTCTATCTCTCCCCGATTGACGTGGCGGTACCAACCCACACGCTGACGCTGAACGACGAAGGCTGGCCCACGCCCAACCCGCTCACCGTCACGGTGACGGTGAACAACGTCACCACCGAGACCATTGAGGACGGGGCTGTGCTTTTCACCCTCAACTCTACGGATGACCTGGCGCGGTTCTACGTGCTGGAGGAGAACGGGCATGGTGAGGGTATGTATGGGGGATTAGATCAGTACTTTGAGGACTATTACGCCGGCGAGGCCCCCCTCGTTCTGGCGCCGGGAGAGACCCTCAGCACCACCTGGCGGGTGTGGGTGCAGCCCTCCGAGGCCACCACGCTGACCATCTCCGCGCAACTGGTTGATTTGCTCGCTGGGCCGCTGGGCGAGGACGCCGAGGAAGTAAGTGTTCCCCTGGCCCAGATCCACCCCGTCGTCTTCGTGCACGGCATCCTGGGTTCGATGCCGCCCAAGAACAAAATAGTTGACGAATGGCCCCAGCACTTTGAATCCGCGCAACTGGACCCGTGGATCGATTCCTACAGCCCGCTGATCGAGAACCTGATGCACATGGGCTACGAACTCGACGAGACGCTCTTCCCCGTACTGTACGATTGGCGGCAGTCCAACCGCGACTCGGGCGCCTGGCTGGGGGAGACGCTGGCCGAGACGGTCATGCCCGGTTCACAAGCCGTGCCCTACGTGGTGTCCGATGGCAAGGCCGACGTGGTGGTGCACAGCATGGGCGGGCTGGTCACCCGGGCCTACGTGCAGGGGCTGGCAACGGACCGGCCATACCAGGGCGACGTCAACAAGGTCGTTTTCATCGCCACGCCCCACCGGGGCTTCCCTGTCACCTACCGCACCTGGGAGGGGCTGACCTGGGAGGAATATCTGGGCCGAGAAGTAGACTGGCAAGCTGACCTCGTGCTGCCTTTCCAGTTCTTCAATTATTGGTCGTTGCGGCAGTTGATGGACGAGTTGCTGTGGCCATACTTTATTCTGAAACAATATGACCCCGATGCTGGGCAGCCATGTTGGTGGATGACCATTCGTGGTTTTGGCTTGCTCGGGATGCTAAACTTGCACTATGACACCTGCTATCCTTGTCGCCCGGACATACTGCAAGCGTACAGTCACAGCACCGACCCCGACCATCCTGGCATCGGCTCGCTGCCAGAGATGCTGCCGCCGGTCTCGGACGGCGAGTATCCAGAAGCAGCCTCACGTTCTATTCCCCCCTATCTTTACGACAGTGGTGGGGACTACCCATACGGCTACCAGGTCAACCCTCTGTTGGAGGAGCGGGGACTCAATGCACCGGGGGTCCAAACGACCTTGGATGCGGCGATTGGGTTGGACAACCTCTACGTCATCTATGGCACCGATGTGCCGTTGGCCACGGCGCTCCGATACCAGGTCGAACCCCCTGGGAGCGCCGGCGTACCGCTTTGGCCTGATCCGCCCTTGCCCTGGCCCAACGGCGCCGTCCCTTCGGCCGACGCGCGGACAGACTTTACCGACGAAGGCGACGACCTCATCCCCTCCTACAGCACCCGGCTGTGGGACGATGAACAAGGATTGTTGCCGGATATGCCGGAAGATCACGAAATCGAAATCCCCCGTGCAGAGCACAAGGGCATCGTGTACCACGAAGATGCACAGAGGGCCGTCGGCGGCATCCTGACCGGCGTCGGTGACAAGGATAGTTTCCCCTTCTCCACTCCTTACAACCCGGCCAACTTTTTCTTCAACAACGCCGACGTGATCGTCGCCATCCTCGGCTGGTCGCCGGTGGATCAAATGGTCACCGACCCGCTGGGGCGTCGCATTGGCTATGACCCGGTTGCAGGGGAAGTGGTCAACGAAATCCCCGGCGCGTACTACAGCGGCAACGCGGGCGAGGAGGAGTTCTTCCTGCTGCCCGGCGGCCTGGAGGGAGAGTACACCATCACCACTGTCGGCACCGGCAGCGGCGACTATCTGGTCACCATGCACCGCGTGGATACGAGCGGGGTGCGTTGGACGGGCGCCATCACCGGCACGGCCAGCGTGGGAGAAGTGGTCACCCACACACTGGCCTATACCGTGCCCACCACGCCGTTCTTCTTCGACGATATGGAATCCGGCCCCGGCAACTGGTCGGCCGAGGCGGGCTGGTCGCTGACCACCGGCACCGCCCACAGCCCGGTCACCGCCTGGGGCAGCGGCGTGGTCACGCCGGGGCAGCCGCTCACCCTCACCCTGCAAGCGGGCCTGGACCTCTCCACGGCGCGCATGGCCCGCCTCACCTTCTGGCACACCTACACGCTTTCGAGCGAGGCCCAGGCGCGGGTGGAGCTCTCGCTGGACGGCGGCGCGACCTGGGGGACGCTCTCGGCCCGGAACAGCGCCAACAGTTGGATGCCGGTCGAAATAGACCTGACTCCCTTCACCGGCCCGGACTATCCCCCGCTCCGGTTGCGCTTCCGGCTCTTGCCGACTCGCGCCGGCGACCGTTGGCAAATTGACGACGTGGGCGTAGAGATCCTGGAGGCGCCCTCCCTCTTCGCTCTGCCCTTTGAGGATGACGTGGAGGGCTGGCGTCGCTGGGACGTCGCGGGCGACTGGGCGGTGGTGACCGGTACGGTACACAGCGGGCAGCGCAGTTGGGCGGCAGACCAGGACGGGAGCACGCTCACCCTGGCCGACTCGCTGGACCTGCGGGAGGCCGTCTCGCCCATGTTGACCTTGTGGTACACGATGACGGCGAACGGGACAGGCAATATCGAGGTTTCCACCGACGGCACAAACTGGCAGCCCGCTGCGACGGTCACGGAGACAGCGTACTGGACGCAGGCTGGGGTGGACCTGAGCGGTTGGGCAGGACTGACACCCACGCTGCGACTGCGGCACACGGGACAGGCAGGAGCCACCTGGGCGGTGGACGATTTCGTCGTGCGCAACGTCGTCCCACCGGTGGTGCACACGCTACCCTTTAGCGACGATATGGAGACGCCGGGCAACTGGCGGCCGTTCGGCGGTTGGGAAACCGTCACCGAGACGGCTCACAGTGGTACGACCGCCTGGCGCGGGGACGCGAGCGATTCGGCGCTGGTGCTGGTGGACCGGCTCGACCTGACCGGTGCTGTGTCGCCGACTCTCACTTTCTGGCATCAGTTTGCCCTGCCTGAAGGGAGCGTGGGCCACGTCGAGGCCACCACCGACGATGGTTTGACCTGGCAGCCGGTGCTGACCGTCACCGACCCCATCTCCGACTGGACGCAGATTGGAGTGGACCTGAGCGCTTACGCCGGGCAGGAGATCGGACTGAACTTTTACCTGAAAGAGGCGGTGACGGGGGGCACAGCCGGGGGCGCGAGAGCGGTCGCCAGCTCCGGGCGTGGAACGTACCTGCCGACCGGCCAGCAGCGAGGAAATGAACGGCCGGGTATGCATGGCGTGACGGCCCTGCTGCCACTGGCGCTGGGCACGCTGGCCTGTGGTGTGGTATTGGTAACCGGTAGGCGGGAGCGCCGCCGGGCAGCCGTGTTGCTGGCCGTGCTGGGCGCGAGCGGGGCCCTGCTGGCCTGTGGCTACATGTCCGACGCAACGCGGTACAGGCGGATCAACGAACTGACCGACGTGCTGGGCGAGGTAGAGCTGGTGGTGGGCGCCGAGCGGCAGCCACGCGGCGCCGAACTTTCTCCCGACGGACGGTGGATGGTCGTGCACTACCAAGGGGATATACCAGGCACATTGATTGACCTGGAGCACAACACGGAGCAAGTACTGCCGCTGGGCTCTATAGCAGGCAAGGCCGTGCGCTGGCTCAAAGATGACCTGTTCATCATATATTATGCTTCGTCCCCTCGCCTGGTACGGCTGCCGGAGGTGGAGGTGGTCCGGCTGGAGAGGCACGACACGCTTGAGGTGCTCGACGGTGCCGACCTGCTCTACGCCTTACCGAGTTTTGGGGGGGGGGGCCTACTCTCGTCACGGCTGACCCGAGGTATCCTTATGCGGTTCTCACAGGCTGGGGGTCATTGAGGATCGACGAGCAGTTGAGCGATACCCCGCACGAAATCGTGCGCGGCACCACCTACGTGGACTCGTACGAGCGCACCTACTCCCCCGACGGGCGGTACTATGTCTACACTCCCATTAGTGACCGGACGGCGATCTACGACGCGCAGACGGACGAGATCGTGACCTACGCCTACAAACGGATGTGGCGTGGCGGGGCACTGGGCTGGGCCTACGACTCCAGCGGCGTCTACGTCATCTACTTTGGCGCGACGGTAGACGAAGGTGCGGCCAACCCCTACCATCCCATCTACAAGTGGCTGGTGCCGGGGGCCACGCCGCGCGGTACGCCCATACCGGTGTCCACCCCTTCTGGCGAGAGCCGCGCACCTGGCACGGCGCAACTGCTCCTGGCCTCCCATCTCGCGGCCCCGGCAGCGGACCAGGTAGCGGCCGGCTGGTACGTGGACAACGTGGTGGTGCAGGAAGCCGCCCCGCCGCCGGAGGCACCGATCTGCCCCGACCTGACCCAACCGGTCAACTACGTGGACACCGGG
>JBHIET010000140.1:0-4548 GCA_046760785.1 Anaerolineae bacterium
GGCGGGCCCTGGTGTGGGTTGTTTTGACCGACCCCCTGGTGCGCCGCAATTTGAACGTGCGTCGCACCTCGGAAATGCCTAGAAGACGGTGAAAGAAAAAATCCAACTGACCAGGCATCCACCAGGCGTTTGAAGAGCAGAGGTAAGCGGATCGGGTGGACTTGACTTTTGACTACAGATTGTATACACTTGACTACAAATGGTAGTCAAGAAGTGGGGTGGAGATCGGATGCTGGATAAATTAATCACTTCCTCGGCACGGGTCAAGCTCTTGAAGTTGTTATTGTTAAATGAGGCCAGGCGCTACTACCAGAGAGAGATCGCTGATCTGACAGGATTGCCCGTGCGGGCAGTGCAAAGAGAATGTGCTAATCTGGACGGAATCGGATTGCTGCGCCGTACTAAAGATGGCAACAGAGTTTACTTCCAGGCCAATCCTGAGCACCCTCTATTCCCCGAGTTGAGGCATATTCTGCTGAAGACCGTTGCACTTGACGCTCTTCTAAGCAACGCTTTGGCTGAGGAAGGGCAGATTGAACTCGCTTTTATATACGGTTCCTATGCCGCCAACAAGGAGACCGCCACCAGTGACATTGACCTGTTTGTCGTCGGCTTGGTTACTGCCCGCCGACTATCTGCGACACTTCGTCCCGTGCAGGCTGAGATTCAGCGGGAGATAAATTATCACCTGGTCACTCCTGAAGAATTTCGAGAGCGGCTGGCTCGGAATACCGGTTTCTTGCGCAACGTACTCGATAGCCCCAGAATCTTTGTAATCGGCGATGAAGAAACCCTACGCACGTTTGGTGCGTGAAGGACGTGTTCGTCCCCATCACACGAACTCGGCCGAGATTGACGGCCTGTTCGCCGTAGTCGGGCGAGACTTAGCCGACGCTGCCATTGAAACACTCTCGGCAGATCGGAGGTTCGCCACTGCTTACAACGCGGTGCTTCAAGCCGCTACGGCACTGATGTATGCGGAGGGCTACCGTACGACCGGCCCTGGCCATCATCGTACAACCTTCGACTTTCTCGGTGCCATCTCAGCAGCAGAGTTCGGTGACTTGGCAGCCTATTTCGATGATTGTAGACGCAAGCGGAACAAGGCGGATTACGTTGGCGTCGGTTATGTCTCCTTTGCCGAGGCCGAATATCTGTTGGAGGAAGCGCGTAAATTCGCCGCAATGGCCCGATCCTGGATTCGGGACCGGCATCCAGAACTGATGTTGGAAGAATCTTTGTAATCGCATCATCCCAATATTCCGGGGCGATTGCGCCGTAGCCGCGATTTCCATATCGCGCCACCCCGCGAGGTATGGAAACCTCGGCTACATTGCCCCACATTATCGAGAAAATACTTTGTAATCAAGGAGCGATCTCATGGCCCGATTGGCTGTCCTCTCCGACATCCACGGCAACCTGCTGGCGCTGGAGGCCGCCCTGGCCGACCTCGAGGCCCAGGGCACGCCGGACGCCTACTGGGTGCTGGGCGACCTGGCTGTCTTCTGCCCCAGGCCGGCCGAGACGCTGGCCCGGCTGCGGGCGCTGCCCAACGTCGCCTTCTTGCAGGGCAACACCGATCGCTACCTGGTCACCAGCCGACGGCCCGCCATGCCGGTCCGCTCCGCCGACGACTGGGCGCGCATGCCCGCTATGCTGACCGGCCGCGAAGCCAGCTTCTGCTGGACGGTGGAGCGGCTCTCATACGCCGACTATGAGTTCCTGCGCGATCTGCCCACCTGGTTGGAGATGGAAGTGCCCGGCTATGGCCGCGTCGTCGCCGTCCACGCTACCCCCTCTCCCTTGCAGGGGGAGGGGCGGGGCGGGGGTATAGACGACGAAACCAACCTCTACCCCGACACCCCCGACGAGCAAGTGCTCCCCCACCTGGCTGGACTGGACGCCCGCCTGCTGCTCTACGGCCACACCCACTGTCCCGTGGACCGCACAGTGGACGGCGTCCGGCTGGTCAACGGCGGTAGCGTGGGGTTGCCGCTGGACGGAGACCCGCGCCTTGCCTATGCTTTCCTCGACTTCGAGGGCGGCGAATGTAGCGTCGCCATCCGCCGCGTGGACTATGACCGGGAGACCGTGATCGCCGAGTTGGAGCGGGCGGCCCACCCGGCCGTGGCGTGGGTGAGCGGAATATTGCAGCGAGCCGCCACATAACACGCGAGACGACATTTGTGTTATCTGTGTTCAGGAGAATTGTGATGCCCAGTCCATTTCCAGGTATGGATCCGTATCTCGAGGCTGTGGAACGCTGGCCCGACGTGCATCAAAGTCTGATCACCTACATCCGCGATGCGCTTCAGCCGCAGATGCGTCCGCGCTACTACGCCCGCATGGGGGAACGTGTGTACGTCCTCACCCCGCCCCACGCCTTCTACCCCGACGTGTTGGTGATCGAGCGGTCGGTGCGAGAACCGTCGGCGCCGTACGCCCCGGCCCCGGCTGCGACGACCGATACCACCGTGACGATAGACGCTGCTCCGACCCCACTCATCATCCACATCGCACCGGCGGAACACCGCGAACCTTACGTGGAGATCGTCCACGCCGCCGGGGACGAAGTCGTCACCGTCATCGAAGTGCTCAGCCCGGCCAACAAAGCGGTGGGGGCCGGACGGGATTTGTATCGCCGCAAACAAGGGGAAATCCTGAGCAGCGACGTGAACCTGGTGGAAATCGACTTGCTCTCGATCGGGCAACCGACGCTGGCGCTTCCTCCGGAAGCGCTCGCTGGTCTGCCCCCGCATCGCTACCTGATCAACGTGCGGCGGGCACGGGAGCGCGACCAGGCCGAGGTGTACCCCATCGCCCTCTCTCAGCGATTGCCGCAGGTAGGCATCCCGCTGCGTCCGCCCGATCCCGATGTGACGCTCGACCTGCCAGTCATTTTTACACAATGCTACGACAACGGCGGATACGGCGATTTGGTGGACTACCGCCAGCCACCGCCGGTGCTTCTCACGCCTGAGGAGGCCGCCTGGATAGACGGCCTGCTGCGCGGGCGGGGGCTTCGCCAGTGAGTAGAATGCTGGTCACTTGACAGAACTTACGCAGTTTAGGAGGAGGTGCCCGGCACTTTGTGGCCCTACTGCACCGAAGACGCCCCGAGGACGGGGCTGTGAGCGTTTCCGAAGACTTTCCGAGAAAACTCAGTTTAGGAGAGGAGGTGCCCGGCACTTGCTTCCGGGTACCCGGACACGCTGAAAGCGCGTTCAGAAGGTCGGAGTTCACCTGGCAAAGCAGGATGAGAAGTGCCGGGCACCTCAACTGCGTAAGCCCTGCCACTTGACAGTCTCGCTTAACGATGAGCCGAGGCGCCGATTGGGCAGGCCGAGCGGAGCGAGGCCGTATCGAAATCAAGACTCGGCGGGTCAAACCGCTGTATGGAGTGTCTGATGAATCCCAACAGACGTAGGAAAATTATCAACCGGCGTGAATTCCTGAAAGGGGCAGCGACGCTCGGTATCACTGGCCTGGCCCAACACTTCCTGAGAGGCGTGAACCGGTCAGAACAGGTCGCCGAGCCTCAACCGCCGGCAGAGCCTGGCACGATGACCCCTGGCGACCTTGATCATCACACCTACCTGCCCTTTGTCGCCAACCAGTGGTCCTCGTCCCACGGCCCCTCCAAACTCGGCCTGCACACGATAAATCCCAACCAATCATTGCCCTTCGTGCAGGGCGTGCACGACGCTGGCGCACACGTGGCGCTGGTGAAAGCGCTCGACGGCCTCGGGACGTTGCAGGCGATCAAGGACGTCTCGCCTGAGACGGTCACCATCGGTCGCTCGACCTGCGTGGAGAATGTGGACCCCAGCGGCGACCCGGCGCAGAAGGCCGCTGAGGTCCTGGCCGAGCACATGTGGCACTGGCAGTGGAACAGGGATTTCACCGACTATTGGGAGGTGCTGAACGAGAACGATCCACCCACTGTGGAAGGGCACGTCTGGCTGGCACACTTCTTTATCGAAGCGATGGATATCGCCGAGAAAAGCGGCTACAAGCTGGCGATCTTTACCTACCCCACCGGCGTGCCCAAGTGGCATGAGTGGGAGGCTATCGTGGAGACGGGGGTCTTTGCACGGGCCAAGGAGGGAGGGCACATCCTGGCACTGCACGAGGGCAACTGGCCGGTGTCGAGCCATCGCTGGGGCGAGCCCGTGGAGGATCAGCCTCCTTATGAGGATCGAGGTGTCCTGACCGGCCGCTATCGTTATCTCTATCGCGATTTCCTCATCCCGCGCGACGAGGTCATCCCTGTGGCATTCACCGAGTGCGGCCTCGACCCGGTGCTGTGGGAGCCAGGCCAGCCCACAGACGGCCGGCTGGAGCGATTCGTGGAAGAGATGATCTGGTACGACACCAAGCTGCGCGAGGATGACTACGTCATCGGCGCGGCGATGTTCACCCTCGGCCCCACCCACGAGTGGGAGTACTACGATTACGAGGAACTACTCCCCGATTTCCACAACTACATCGTTTCGGAGAGCCTTTCGCAATTCAAACTGCCAGACTGCGGAAGTCTCGAAGGTGCTC
>JBHIET010000141.1:0-4538 GCA_046760785.1 Anaerolineae bacterium
GCCAACACGAGGAGCCAGGCTAGCGCTCTGTAGCTGAGTTGTTCCTTCACGTTGTTCTCCGTGATCGTGTTTGTCAGAGGCAGGGCGAGGTGTCACTCGCCAAGGGCTTGCCTCAGATTATCCGGGGTGAGCAAATCCAGGTTGGCCCCAGGTTCCAGTAGTGGACGTACATCGTCTACCACCTGAGCCCAGTCCAGCTTTTGGAGTCGCTCGCTCAGGACGACGCGCCAGTTTTGCTCGGTCAGACGGGGGCCGGTCCAATCTGTCTGGCGCAGCGCGTTGTTCAGCAAAGTCAGGTTAGGGGGCGGCCAGTTCGGGTCACTGAGATACCACAGCAGGTCGTAGAGGTCCCGGCCCTTGGTGTATGGTCGTTGGAGGAGGGCATGCAATTTGCCGGCGAACAACGAGGCGCGATCGTGGTGCTGAAGCTGCAATATCACGTGACGTCGGATGACGGTGGTGGTCAGCGTTGCCCCGGCCGGCGGGTTCGTATCTACCTCGACCTTGACCGCCAGCACCTCGCCCCGATGAGGGGACAGGCCCAGCTCGTAGAGCAGGCCAGGGAAGCGGATGAATGCGCTATGCACCGTCTTTCGGTCGCTGACTTTGAGGGTCACGGTGTAGCCCTCAGCTTCGAATGTGGACCGAATGGCGTGCAGGTAGGCGCGGAAGTTGTACCACTCTTTGGCCCGCTCCAGGGCGAAGTCCAGGTCTTCCGAGTGGCGGGGGCTGGCGTACAGGAAACGGAGAGCCGTGCCGCCGTGAAAGGCCAGTGGGATCATCGCCCCGGCCCGTTGCAGTGCGCCCAGGATTCGAGCTTGCAGGTATTCACGCACCACATTGCGGCCGTAGGCAGGTGTGGGCGCGGCACGGACCAATTCCATCAGGTACGCTTTCATAGCAGTTCATACTCCTCTGCCTCTGCGTGGGCCAGTTCCGTCACATAAGCGGCCACGCGCCGCAGCTTAGGGCTTCCGGTCCGCTCGGCCAGTCGCTGCAGTTCATCCAGATCCAGGCGATCCAGGTTCTGCAACCGCAGTTCCCGCAGGTACGCCGGGTTGTCACCGCCGGGTTGCAAATAAGCGAGATCGAGCAATGCCTTCTCCGGCGTGGCCACGAAAGCCTGTTGGCCAGGGCTCACTTCAACCAGCCGATAGCCGAAGAACAGTTCGACCTTGATGTGGCGAAACGCATAGACACCCAGGGGCGTCTCCCACCGGCCGGGCCGTGCTGTGGTGACACTGGTGATCACCGGCACGACCTCAGGGATCAGGCCGTAGTAAGCCAGGGCGGACTGCAAGCTGACGTAGGAGCCGCGCACCATGCGGTTGGCAACGAGGAATGGGTGGGGCTTGACCTTCTGGAAAGGCGGAGCCAGGGCGTAGAGGCCGCGGCGCAACCGGTAGAGGCGTGCGGCTTTGACCCAGCGTGACAACTGCCGACGTACATCGGCCGGGTCCGCGTCCCCTGCCATAAGCAGTCCGGTTTCGAACACCGGTTCATCACCAACAATCTCGATCAGGTGTGTGAATTCCATGCGCATATTATGCCATAAATGGCAAGTTATTGCAACTGTTCTGTGCGTCGCCCATTGCTCTGTCACCCTACCCGGTCAACTCGAACCAGGCCCGAACGGCATCCTCGTAGTAGTCATCCTTCAGCAGGAAGTCCGCATGGTCGCCTGTCGGGTCTTCGATGAACCGCTCCACCGTTCCGCCGTACTCGATCACCATCTGCTCGGCGTTGTGCATGTACTCGCATTGTGCCGGCCCCCACTGGCGATCCTTCATCCCGCAGTACATGTAGAAATGCTGTCCCGCGTACACGTCATCGCCCCAGGCCCCCGCTCGCAAACCAGCGATGAAAGGCGGTCCGGGGTCGTGCATGCCGCCTGAGTGGCAGATGAACAGGGCGAAGTAGTCGTTGCCCAGCGCCCGGTCCCAGTAGGCTATCTCCCAGGAGATCGCCGACCCGCGGCTGAACCCTTCGAGCGCTGCCCGGTGTACGTCGGCCCCGTACTCCGCCCCCACGTACTCCAGCCCGGCGGCCAGCAGCGAGTAGACCACGCTGGCCGGGAGGTAGTCGTCGCCTTCGCCCAGCCACCACTGGACGATCACCAGGGCATAGCCGTGGGCCCGGGCATGGGGAAGGCGCAGTCCCAGGGTCTTGTACACCACTCCCTTCGTCCCCGGGACGACGGCCATCACCCGGCGTAACTCCTGCTGGTTGTACTCGTCGGGAACCCAGAGGGCAAAGAAGGAGCCCAGTTCCGGGACGTTGACCACCCGCAGGCCGGCGTCTATCGCCTTCTGGTAGTCTGGAGAGGTCTTGTGGAACCCCAGGATATCGGTTGTGGACTCTTCCAGTCCGGCGACGAGCTCTGGACTGACGGGCGGAGGAGTGGGCGACGGCATTGAGACAGGGTGGGGGGTGGGCGTTGAGGATGGCCGGGTTGCGGGGGCCATCGGGGCGGGCTGGGAGCCGGAGGTCGGCGTCGAAGCCGGCGGGACCGGCGGTCTGGACCCTCGGCAGGCCGCAAGAGCTAAGGCGAGGAGCAACAACACCGCCAGCTCCTTGGGGGATGGTGTTCTGTTCAGCATCTTGTACTTCCTCCAATCGCATCGGTTCAGCGGGATGACAGCAGCGCACGGACCACGCGGGCCAGGTGACGCAAGCTCCTCCAGGGCAGGAAGTAGACGAGCAGGATCGCATACAGGGCGAATACGCCGGCCTGCATCAGTGTCAGCGGCACCAGGATGAAGGCCAGCACGATCATGCGCAATGCGTCCCTGGCGAACAGGGGCTTGCTCAAGTCGGTGAAGTTGACGGTACGGGCGTCCAGGATATAGTGGGGCAGCGTCGCCAGGCCGCTGGTGATGAGGAAGGGACAGCGCCGACGGGCGGCATTGGCGATGGCTGCCGGCATGCCAGCGAACAGCCCCGGCATATCCCCCGTCACATCCCAGACAGTTATGGCGAAGACGGTGTCCAGGAAGCCGGCGAACACCAGGTAGAAGAAGAGCAACACCAACGGGTAGACCAGCGTCTCTCGGCTTCCCTGCGCTACCTGGTAGACGATCAGGTAGATCAGGCCCAGCAGCAGCCCGGCCAGCCAGAAGCTCCAGGCCAGGTCCTGGGCCGACCACCGCTCTACCGTCGCCACCATCACCGTGATCAGGAAGGAGAGCAAATCCAGCCACGGCGATGTTGCGGACATCCTTTTCACTATATGCACTGGCAGTCACCTCCCGATCTGGGCTCTGGAACAGTCATCGGCCGCGGTGTCTATTCGGGCCGCCAGTCCTCCTCATACGGCCCGACGTAGACCGGCGTCTGGCCGGTTGCGCTTTCGGCGAGTTCGACCAGCCAGGAGTAGATGGCATCGAAGTCAGGATGGGTGTCGTTGGCCCATCTGGCGACGGCCTTGCGCGCTCCTGACTGCCAGACTACCTCGATCTCCGGTCGGGCCTCGTCGGGCATGCCGGGGCGGTCCTCGATCTCGATCTGCATGAACCGATGTTCGCGCAGCAATCGTGCCAGTTCCTCGACCCTGGCCGGTTCCACTTGAAGCGCGTAGCGGCTCTCCTGCGCCCCGCGGGCTACCATCTGCACGAAGAGCCTCCCATCCCCGAAGAGATAGACGTTGCGCCCGCCCCACAGGGGATGCACATCTCGCAGGATGGCCGACTTGAGAGACCTATCTTGAGCTGGGGTGACGTTCCGAGCGCCGCAACCGCTCAGCATAACCCCGGTGCCAAAGAGAAGGGCGATGAGGATGACAGCTTTCACAGATGAGACATGATGAGCTCCTCCTAAGAACCTATCCCAGAAGTCCAGCGGGTAGGTGAAGGCACTGCCTTGGCCTACTCATAGATATGCGCCATTTCTTCGGATAGGCTCTGAGTCGTGAATCAGCAGCGGCAGCCATATCTGCCGCACCCTCCGCAGTTCGATCACCGTCACCGAGTGGGCCGGGAAGGGGTAGACAAAGCGCTCGCCGGCGTCGGTGATAGCCGACTCGGTGGTTACCACGTCGGTCGGGTGGCCGGCGTCGTTGAAGGCGGCGATGTCGGGCCCGTTCAGGGTCCAGACCGTGGCCGTCGCTGCGGGCGTGAAGCCGCTGATGACGACGGTGGCCGTGATGGTCGCCGTCGTCTCCTTGTTGACCGCCAGCAGGGTCAGCCGCTCGCCCGCCTCATCGGTGCTGGCGATCACCTCCAGCGCGGGCACGGAGCCGGTGAGCAGCGGTGCGTCCTGCATCTCGCTCTCCACCGGCACGGGGGCGAAGTGGTGCGTGAACAGCTCCAGCACGTAGGACTCCGGCCGGCGGACGAAGTGCGGGGACGGGCTGAGGGCGGCCGTGTTCGGCCACCCTTCCACTTCGGCGTAGGCGATCAGTGTGTGCAGGTTCGCCAGGGGGATCTGCAGTTCGATCAGGTGACGCAGCATGTCGGCGATGTATAACCCCTGGTCCAGCGACATGCCGTAGTGGTCTGTGGGGGTGTGGTGCTCCGCCACGACGAAGTTGTACTCGGTGG
>JBHIET010000142.1:0-4509 GCA_046760785.1 Anaerolineae bacterium
GGAGAACACGCCCTTGGGGACAAGGGCTGAGAGCCTTTGGCCAAATGTGACATTGTCAAGCTACTCAGGCTGGATGCAATATTGGGCGAGCGAGCGCTGGTCGAGTAGCTGCGACCAGAGGGAGTAGCATATCGAAACCAAGCGGGCGGCTCAGCATAGGCTGCTTGGTCTCGATACGGCGCTTGGTCTCGGTACGCTTCGCTACTCGACCTAAAGCGCCTACCCTTCGACAGGCTCAGGACACCGCTCGACCGGCGCAGCCTGAGTAGTAACCTGAATTTAACAAAACAAAACGGGCTAGGTGACCCGCGCAGGACTCGAACCTGCAACCAAGGGATTAAGAGTCCCCTGCTCTGCCATATTGAGCTAGCGGGCCCCGCTTCGCCTATATTTCGCACCCCTGGGAATCGTAACAACAGTAGCACAGCTCATAGCCAAATCGCATCCTGAGCTACGTCCTGAGCGTAGACGAAGGGTAGGCCGAAGGCCGTATCGAAGGGGCGATTTGGCGGCCAGTCACCCCCTTCGGCCAGCTCAGGACAGGCTTCGATACACCGCTTCGCGGCACTCAGGATGACCGGCCTGATTTAGCTTCTAGCAGAGTGCGAAATGCAGGCTTAGGCTGCGAGACAAGAATGCATCCCTCAACCATGAATACGAGCCACGCAGCGTTATTGTAACATAAGCACATCATTGCGGCAAGTGAGGGTTGAGTGCAACGGAATCGCCAGAGGGGGCTGCCCAGGCAAGTAGTACCCTACACCCCACCCTCCACGTCCATCCGTGCTACATCTACCGCTTGGAGTCCCCTCTTAGTTCGTTCAACCAGGTAAGTTACCCGCGTGCCGTCGGGAAAGTGTGGCGCCTCCCCCGGCGCGATGCCAGTACGGTGGAAGAAAAGCTCTTCACCGCTGGGATGGACGATGAAACCGTAGCCTTTCTCCGGGTCGTACCACTTCACGTTGCCCTCGTGGGGGCCGGGTCCCAGTATCACCGGTGTCTTTAGCTTCTGCTCGGCCGCTGGTCTCGACCGGGGCGCACGCCGTGGCTTCGAGCGACGCACTGCACGGGCTAAGGCCCGGCAGGAGGGACACAAATCCGGCGGTGCGATCTCTTCACCCCGTTCCGCCTGCTGGCGCTGCTCCTCGATTCTAAAGACGAATTGCCCGCCACACCTTGTGCAAGTCGCCCATGTATCCTGGTAAACCATCTGAAATCCTCCTCATCCCTCCGTTATTCGTGACTCGCTCGGGGGAGCGGCACAGAGGCATCCACCACCACGTCCTGTTTCCGCAAGGCGATGATTTTCTGTCCGGCCGTAGCCCGACTTTTGCGGGGTGCACTTTGGGCGCGGACGGTTTTCGCCGCGCCCTTCTCTGTGACCAGCACCACCGGATCGCGGGCCTGCACCACACAGCCCCCGGCCAGACTCGCGCTGGATGCGGTGATGCGAGTGGTGAGCACTCCTTGCCCGTAGCGTCCTTGAGTGGGATATTCGGATAGGGGTGTGCGCTTTGCCTTGCCATCGCTGGCGATGACAAAGAGATCGGAGCGGGGGCGCACGACAGCCAACGCCACCACGCGATCTTCCACACCGCCCAGTTTGACTCCCATCACGCCACCGGCAGGCAACCCCATCGGACGCACTTCCTTTTCCTCGAAGCGGATGGCCCGGCCGGCAGCGGTGACCAATATCACCTGATCCTCCCCTGTTGTCACCGCTGTCCAGCCAAGCGCATCCCCCTGCTCTACCCCGATGACGATGAACGGCTCGCTGCTCACGCCGGGCAGATCGGTCAGTGCCACCCGTTTGACGACGCCCTGACGCGTGGCGAAGAACAGGTAGCCGCCCGACAGTGAGGGGGGGAGCGCCAACGCAGCCACGACGGTGTCACGGCGCGTCAGCGGTGTCAGATCGGCGTAGTGGGTGCCCGCACCCTCCCAGGCCACTCCCTCCGGCAGTTGGTGTACAGGGAAGGCAGCAGCTTTACCGTTGGCGGCGAGAAGATAGAGCGTATCCCGGGTGGAGGCTGCCAGCACGGCGACTGGCACATCCTGAGGCCGGGACGGCACCCGGGGGAATGCCCCCTCATCCGGCATGCGAGCCATCAGCCCGCCTCGGCCCACCGCCACCCACACTGGCTCGTCGGGGATCAAATCGTCGGCGGTCAGCTTCACTCTCCCCGCGTCTATCACCTGTGTGCGGCGAGCATCGGCGTAGCGCTGTTTGACGGACAGGAGTTCATCCCGCACCACGCCCCGGATTTTCTTCGGGCTGCGCAACAACCCCTCGAGGTACTTGATCAACCGCTTCTTTTCCCTGTACTCGTCCTGGATTCTCCGTCGCTCCAGGGCGGCCAACCGCTTGAGTGGCATGTCAAGGATCGCCTGGGCCTGGACCTGGCTCAGTTTGAACCTGCGACGCAGATTGGTGCGCGCGCTGTCGGTCGTGCGGGAGCGGCGGATGATGACGATCACCTCATCCAAATTGTCGAGCGCAGTGAGCAGCCCTTCCAGGATGTGGGCGCGCTCCTTGGCGCGGGCCAATTCGTACTGGCTGCGGCGGGTGACGATGACCTGCCGGTGTTCCAGATAGGTCAGCAACACCTTCTTGAGCGTCAGCAGGCGGGGCTCGCCATCCACCAGCGCCAGCATAATCAGACTGAAGGTGCTCTCCATCGGGGTACGCTGGAAGAGGTCGGCGAGCACTTCCTCAGGATTGACGGTGCGAGTCAACTCGATCACCAACCGCATACCCCGCCGGTCCGATTCGTCGCGCAGATCGGTGATGCCCTCGATGCGGCCATCGCGCACCAACTGAGCAATGCGCTCAGTTAAGCCGCTCTTGTTGATCTGGTAGGGTAGTTCAGTGACGACGATGCGGTGGCGGGAGCGGGTCATCTCCTCGACGTGGGCACGGGCGCGTACCGTGATCTTGCCACGACCCTTCCCGTAGGCTTGGGCGATGATGTCATCGCTATCCTCCTCCATTCGCCGGTAGACCACGCCGCCGGTGGGAAAATCCGGCCCCTGGATGAAGCGCATCAAGTCCTCAATGGTGACGCTATCCAGTTCGCGCCAATGGTTGAGCATATAGATCAGCGCGTCGCATACCTCACCCAGGTTGTGGGGCGGGATGGAGGTGGCCATCCCCACGGCGATGCCAGAGGCTCCGTTGACCAGCAGGTTGGGAATGGCGGAGGGAAGAACGGCGGGTTCCTGGAGAGTATCATCGAAGTTAGGGACAAAGTCCACTGTGTCCTTGTCCAGGTCAGCAAGGAGCTCAATAGCAGTGGGGGCCAGGCGCGCCTCGGTGTAACGCATCGCGGCAGGGCTGTCGCCGTCCACTGAGCCGAAGTTCCCCTGTCCATCCACCAGCGGGCAGCGCAGGCTGAAGTCCTGGGCCATTCGCGCCATCGCGTCGTACACCGCCGCGTCGCCGTGAGGATGGTACTTGCCCAGCACCTCGCCGACGATACGGGCCGATTTCTTATACGGCGTGTCGGGCCGCAAGCCCAAGTCGTGCATGGCGTAGAGGATACGACGCTGGACCGGCTTGAGGCCGTCACGGGCGTCGGGCAGGGCGCGCGCGACGATCACACTCATTGCGTAGTCCAGATATGCCACTCGCATTTCGTTGTCAATATCTACCTGTCGGACGGTGCCAAGTTCCATAATCTAACTCCAATGCACATGGCGTTGTAGAGGCCTGTAAAGTCGTACCTTGACAGTCCAATAATAATCCCGGACATCGGCAATTTTCAGGCTTGAACGAGCATCAATCGCTATGATGCAAAGAAGATCACCACAGAAGACCCGGCGTAAAGCACCGACCCTTCGACAAGCTCAGGACAGACCTAAGCCTAGATTTCGCACTCCGCTAGCAGCTAAATCAGGCCAGTCGTCCTGAGTGCCGCGAAGCGGCGTATCGAAGCCTGTCCTGAGCTGGCCGAAGGGGGCGACGGGCCGCTAAATCGCCCCTTCGATACGACCTTCGGCCTACCCTTCGTCTACGCTCAGGACGTAGCTCAGGATGCGATTCAGCTATGATCTGTACAATCACTGTTACGATTTCCAGGGGTGCGAAAAACAGGCTAAGGTCGCGCAAAGTGGACACACGGAACGGCGAACCCGTCACGTGCTCTCTCAGGTAACGCTGGAGCAGGCGACCAGGCCGCAAGCCGTGACGGAGTAGGATGTCCCAAGGCTTGCCCTGAGCGCAGCCGAAGGAAGCTAATGCCTGGCGCAATGCCCAGGCTCGTCCTGAGCTTGTCGAAGGGATACGCTGACGTGGGACGGGTGACCGGGAAGGTCAGGGTGCTGGCAGAAGTCCAGCTTTAGACAGGTGTCCTTCGGGAGGTACTGAAAGCCGGATACCTTTGGTATCTACTTCTAAAGGTGCATTGACCAAGCGAACGCGGTTGAGTAATCACCGCTAGTAGTGCCTATGACAGAGGCCCTGGTGCTCAGGAGCCCCGTGAGACTGAAAGGCTCACGCGGGGTTCTGTA
>JBHIET010000143.1:0-4441 GCA_046760785.1 Anaerolineae bacterium
ACTCAGGACGACTGGCCTGATTTAGCTGCTAGCGGAGTGCGAAATCTAGGCTTATTGGGTTACTACTCAGGCCGGATGCAGTGTTGAGCGAGCGCTGGTTGAGTAGCTGTGACCGAAGAGAACAGCATATCGAAACCGTTCGGCTGAGCTCACGCCGAAGCCAAGCGAGCGGCTTGGCATAACCTGCCTGGTCTGGTTTCGACAAGCTCAACACAAGTCGCGCCTACCCTTCGACCCCTCGGCTCCGCTCAGGACACCGCTCGCCCGGCGCAGCCTGAGTAGCTTGACAATGTCACATTTGGCCAAAGGCTCTCAGCCCTTGTCCCCAAGGGCGTGTTCTGCGGGCAAATCTCGTTTGAGACGCCCCCGAGGCTTCGTCCTGAGGCTCAGCCCGAAGGGACAGGGGCTACGAGCACCGGCGAGCAAGTGCACCCTGCTTTATGTTAATCTGACATTGTCAAGGTAGTAACCTTATTGGAATGCTGCGATGTCGAGTTTGATAGCCCCTTGAGGACGGCTACAGGTTGAGCAAGATCCGGGTAGTGGGCGAATGAAGAAACGTTGGATGAGCGTGCTGCGGGTGCTGATCAGTGCTGGGGCGCTGGCCTTCCTGTTCTGGAAGATTGGCTTGGGCGAGATACTGGCCGTGCTGCACCGGGCCGATCTGCGCTACCTCCTGGCCGCCTTCCTGCTTTTCCTCTTCAGCTTGGTCATCCGCGCGTATCGCTGGCTCGTCCTCCTGCGCGGCCTCGACCCGACGGTTCCCTTTGACCGCCTGCTGCGCCTCTACTTCGTCGGCGCTTTCTTCAACGCCTTCCTGCCCACCACCTATGGCGGCGACGTGGTGCGGGCGCTGGAGCTGGCCCAGGATACCGACTCCTCGGCCGCTATCGGCACGGTCCTGCTCGACCGGCTGACGGGTTTGATGATGCTCGCCCCTATGGGGTTGGTCGTGCTACCTTTCCAGGCGGCTCGAATGGAGCCCTGGCTGGTCTGGTTGATGCTGGGCGTGACCGTCGGGATACTGGTTGGTGGAGCGCTCCTGATAGAGGGTCGCTTTTTGCGCTGGCTCACTGGCCGTCTTCCGTTCGGGCTATCTCTGGCGGGGCAAGGGCCGCTGGCCAAGGTGTATGCAGCGGTCACCGGCTGTGGCGGGCGGGCAGTGCTGAGCGCCTTTGCAATCTCGCTCGTGTTCAACCTCGTCAACGTCGTCGTCAACTGGCTGTGCGGACAGGCGGTGGGGGCCAGCATCGGCCTGGGATACTTTTTCGTCGTCACACCGCTCCTCTCCGTCTCGGGGCTCATTCCCTCCATCGGTGGGTGGGGGGTGCGGGAGGCGGTGAGCACGGCGGTCTTCACGCCAACGGGCGCGGGCGCGAACGTCTCGGCGGCGCTGGGGGCATCGCTGGGGGGCGTCACCCTGGCGACGGGCCTCGTCGGCGGGGTACTGTACGGCGTCGAGGGATTGCGCGGCCTGCGGGCACGACGCTGAGCGCCCTGTTTCGAGATACCCCATTTGTCAGTCTCGCGCAGCCGTGCTATCATACCCTCCGACATATCTCCTGGAGGTCCCCCAATGACGCTATCTGTACATTCCTACCACGATACCGGCGGCTTTGACGCCCTGGCGGGAGAGTGGAACGATCTGCTGCACCGTTCGCCCGCCGACACGATCTTTCTCACGCTGGAGTACCAGCGCACCTGGTGGCGAAACCTGGGTGAGGGAGAACTGCTCATCATGGCCGTGCGCGACGACGAGCAGGGGGGGGCGCTGGTGGGCATCGCTCCCTTCTCTGCCGCGGAGCGGGTGCTGGCGACCGTCGGCTGCGTGGAGGTTTCCGACTATCTCGACCTGATCGTGGCGCAGGAGCGGGAGAAAGAGGTCTACGCCGCGCTGGTGGATTACCTGGCCGGCCCGAGCGCACCCGCCTGGGACCTGCTCGACCTGTGCAACATCCACCAGGATTCGCCCACGTTGGAACTGCTGCCCGCTTTAGCGGAGGCGCGCGGTTGGGCCGTCGAGACGACCCGGGATGACGTCTGCCCGATCGTGCAGTTGCCCGCTACCTGGGAAGAGTACCTGCAGATGCTGGGCAAGAAGCAACGGCACGAGGTCCGGCGCAAGATGCGCCGCCTCGAGGCCCAGGCTGAAGTGGATTGGTACATCGTCGGCCCGAAGCGCGACCTGGGGGCCGAGGTCGAGCACTTTATGGATCTGATGGCGACCAGCACGCCGGACAAGGCCGAGTTCCTGACCCCCCGTATGCGCAGCTTCTTTCGCGAGTTGGCGCGCGTGGCCTACGATGCAGGCTGGCTGCAACTGGCGTTCCTCGAGATCGAGGGCCGGAAGGCAGCGGCCTATCTCAACTTCATCTATAACAATCGCGTGCTGGTCTACAACTCGGGTCTCGATTGGCGGGCGTTCCCCAAGTTGGGGGCGGGCATCGTCCTCACTGCCTACTGCATCCGTCACGCCATCGAGCGGGGGTGCAAGGTGTTCGACTTTATGCAAGGTGCCGAGCGTTACAAGTACCAGTTTGGTGGGCAGGACGTGGAGGTGCGACGGCTCATCGTCCGCAGAGCGTAGAGACGGCTTAACTTCGATTCTTGACACGCCGGCCGAGATACGCTAAAATGTACACAATTAATACGCAAAATCGTACGCTGAGGAGGTGCAGAGATGACAACCAGAACCATATTACCCGTGCGTGAGGTGCGCCGGAATATCTCCCGCCTGCTGGACGAGGCGGCCGAAGGCGAGCCGGTGATGATCACCCGCCACGGCCGACCGGCCGGCTACCTCATCGGCTACGAGGCCCTGAACCAACTGCTAGACCGTCTGGAAGATCTGGAAGATCTCTACTGGATGCACGAGGGGATGGCCGAGTACCGGGCTGGCGGTGGAATTGATTTGGAGACCGCGTTAGCCGACATTGAGGCCGGCCATGTCTAGTCGCTACCACGTCAAGTTCGTGGGCAGCCGGGTCAAACGAGAGTTGGCCCGCATTCCCCAACCGGACCGGGACAGAATCGCCGAGACTCTCCGCTCCCTGGCTGACGCGCCCCGGCCCTACGGCATCAAGCAACTGTCGCCCGGCATCTATCGGTTGCGCGTGGGCAACTATCGCGTCATCTACCGGGTGCTGGACGACGAGCGTCTCGTCGTCATTGGCCGGGTCTGCCGACGCTCAGAGCGCACCTATCGTCAGTGGCGGCAGTTGTTCGAGGAACCGGCAGGGTATGATGCTGAATCCAGATTTACCCAGGGGGCGACCGATGTTTGAAGCGATGTTGATCAAATATGTGCGCGAGTTAGTGCGCTCCGTGCCGCGTCGCTCGAGGCACCACGTCTGACAATGCAATGATTCTCGACGAAGTCACCTTGCGCCAACTGGAACAGCTTTCCCTGGTTGCGCGCCATGTCCGCGCTGGACAGTCTGCGGGCGAGCGGCGCTCCACCAAGCGCGGCACCTCGGTCGAGTTCGCCGACTACCGCGACTACACCCGCGGCGACGACTTGCGCCGCGTGGACTGGAACATCTACGCCCGCCTGGAACGTCCCTACGTCAAACTGTTCGAGGAGGAGGAGGACCTGGCGGTGCATTTGCTGCTTGATGGCAGCGGCTCGATGGATTGGGGAAGCGAATCAGCGAGTCAGCGAGTCAGCGAATCGAACAAGTGGGTTTATGCGCGGCGACTGGCGGCGGCGTTGGGCTACATCGCCCTGGTTTCGGGCGACCGCCTCACCGTTGCCAATCTCCAATCACCAAATCACCCAATCTTCGGCCCGGTGCGCGGGCGCGGTCACACCCTCCGTCTGTTCGAGTGGTTGGAGGGGCTGGAAGCGGCGGGCACGACCGATCTGAACGATAGCCTCCGCTCTTACGCCATCAGCGGCGGACGGCCAGGGCTGGCGGTGCTCATCTCCGACCTTTTCTCCCCGGCGGGCTACGTCGAGGGACTGACGGCGCTCGCGGCTCGCGGGCACGAGGTGACGGTCATCCACCTGCTCTCGCCCGACGAGGTGGAACCGGTGCTGGGGGGTGACCTGCGGCTGCTGGACGTGGAAACCGGCGACCCCCAGGAGGTGACGATTGACGGCGGGATGCGGACGCTCTACCGGCGGCGGTTGGCCGGTTGGCGGGACGAGATCCGCGCCACCTGCCGCGCCCGCGACGTGCACTACCTCCCCGTCGAGACGGATACCCCTTTCGACCGCGTGGTGCTGTACGAATTGCGGCGGGTGGGGGTGGTGAGGTAGCGAGGGGGCGAATCAGCGAGTGAGGAGGAAGACAATGGGAAAGGATAAACCCGGCAGGATATTGGAGCGGCAGGTGGCCGATCTCTTTCGCGCGCTGGGGGCGTCGTATGCCGACCCACGCCGTCCCCCTGTTCCCTTGCTCGCAGCCCCCGTCTCGGGGGCGTCGTATGCCGACCCACG
>JBHIET010000144.1:0-4290 GCA_046760785.1 Anaerolineae bacterium
GCCGATTTCGACGCCGCGTTCGATATCGCCCGCGCCAACATGCAACTGCTGGAAGCAGAATCGCCAGCCCTGGGCCGCTACTTCTACGCCGGCCTGGAGACCTTTCCATTTTGGTTTAGCAACGATGGCTTCTACAGCATGCCGGGCCTGCTGGCCAACAACCTGGTAGCGGCCGCGCAAAACCACCTGCTCGTCGGCACGCGGTTTGACCAAAACGGCCGCATCCCGCACCAGATCTCCCCTTCCGGCAGCATCGTGGCGGACGGGAATGCTCAGGAAACGCCGCAATGGGTGATGGCAGTTTGGGACGTTTACCGCTGGACCGCTGACCGCGATTTTCTGGCGGCTGCGTACCCCACGGCCGTTGAAGGATTGCTCGACTACACGTTGGATACGGCCGACCGGGACGACGACAATTATCCGGAGGGGCCGGCGATGGTTGAGAAAGCGGGCATGGGCCCGGAGAAGCTGGACGCGGCCTGTTACCTGTGGGCAGCCCTGGGCGACCTGGCGCAGATGGCCGAAATCCTGGACGACGCGGACACGGCCAGCCGGGCCCGGTCTGCGGCCGACGCCTTGCAGGCCAGTTTCGACGCCGACTGGTGGCTGCCCGAGGAGGAGGTCTACGCCGACTCGCTGCTGCGCTACAAGAACAAGCCCCGACACGACGGTCACTGGACGGTGGCTGTGCCCCTGGAGGTGGGCATCGCCCCGGCCGAGCACGGACGCATCTCCCTGACCCGTATCAAGAGCGATTACCTGAATGAGTGGGGGCTGATGCACACCCAGGGTGACGACCAGCGGGTGTGGACCCTGCCCACCGCCACCCTCAGCCGGGGCGCGTATCGCTACGGCGACGCGGAGATGGGGCTGGAGATGCTGCAACACCTGGCCCAAACCCTGGATCACAGCAGCATCGGCACGTTTCACGAGCTTATCCCAGAAGGATTCTCATTCTTGCAATTGTGGTCGGGGGCGACCTTCGTGCGCGGTGTGGTGGAGGACCTGATGGGCATCACCGTGCGGGCCGACTTGCACGCTGTGACTATCGCCCCACAACTACCAGCGGCCTGGGATTTCGCCGAGCTGGAGAACCTGCGTTTCGGGGAGCACACCATCACTGTCCGCGCCACGCACACCGGTATCACCATAACTCACACCAGTGGCCCGGCACCCCTCTCCATCACCTACCGCGCTCCGGACGGCGCCGAAACCACCTTTACCCTGAAGCCTGGCGAGACCCACACAGTCAACGGATAGCCCAATCAAATGACCCAAACCTCTGAACTCCTCTGGTGGCAGCGCGGCGTGATTTACCAGATCTACCCGCGCAGCTTCAAAGATACGACCGGCAACGGCATTGGCGATTTGCCCGGCATCATCGAAAAGCTCGACTATCTGAACGATGGCACGGAAGCTTCCCTTGGCGTTGACGCCATCTGGCTGAGCCCCATCTACCCCTCGCCTATGGCCGACTTCGGTTACGACGTGGCTGACTATTGCGACATCCATCCCCTCTTCGGCGACCTGGCAACTTTTGACCGTCTGGTGGCCGAAGCCCACCGGCGGGGCATCAAGATCATCCTTGACTACGTGCCCAATCACTCCTCAGACCAGCATCCCTGGTTCATCGAGTCTCGCAGCAGCCGAGACAACCCCAGGCGCGATTGGTACATCTGGCGCGATCCCAGGCCCGTTCCCTCCCCCTGCGAGCGGGGGGAGCCGGAGGGGGGTCCGCCGAACACCTGGGGCAGCGCCTTCGGCGGCCCGGCCGGGACGTGGGACGAGGCGACCGGCCAGTACTACCTCCACCAGTTCCTGAAAGAGCAGCCCGAACTCAACTGGCGCAATCCAGAGGTACGGAAAGCGATGATGGAGGTGCTCCGCTTCTGGCTGGAGCGGGGGGTGGACGGCTTTCGCATGGACGTGGTCGGCCTGCTCATCAAAGACGCGGAACTGCGCGACAACCCACCGAACCCCAACGCCGACCCCAACCTGCCACCCAACGACATCTCTGGCCGACAGTTGCAAGTCTATAACCGGGATCAAGACGAAGTCCACGAGATCATTCGCGACTTTCGCCGGCTGCTCGACGAGTACGGGGATCGGTGTGGCATCGGTGAAATATGGTTTGAACTGCCGCGCTGGATCAGGTACTATGGCAAGAACAACGATGGCCTGCATCTGCCGTTCAACTTTCGCCTGATGAAGCTGCCCTGGCAAGCTCAGGCTACGCGCCGCTCGGTGGATGAGCTGGAGGCCGCGTTGCCAGCCTTCGCCTGGCCCAACTACGTGCTGGGCAACCACGACTTCCCACGGTTAGCCTCGCGTCTTGGCGCGGCCCAGGCGCGCGTGGCGGCCATGATGCTGCTCACCCTGCGTGGCACGCCGACGCTGTACTATGGTGACGAACTGGGCATGGAAAACGGCGTCATCCCACTGGAAAAAGTACAGGATCCCCAGGGGATCAATCTGGGCGCGGAGCGCAGCCGCGACGTGTGTCGCACGCCGATGCAGTGGGACAGCAGCCCCAATGCCGGCTTCTCCACCGCTGAACCCTGGCTGCCGGTTTCCGACGATTACGCCACGCGAAACGTCGCCGCCCAGTCGGCCGATCCCACCTCAATGCTGAACCTCTACCGGCGGTTGCTCTGGTATCGCCGCGGGAGCCCGGCCCTGTTTGGGGGCAGCTATCGGCCGCTGGACGCTGGCGACGACTGCTTCGTCTACCTGCGGGCGGCTGGAGACGAGCGCCGCCTCGTCGCGCTGAACTTTGCCGACGGCCAGCGCCGCGTCTCGGTTCCCGGCGAAGACGCGGGCCAGATTGTCATCTCCACCCATCTGGACCGCGAGGAAAGCGTTTCCCTGGCTAGCTTTGAACTCCGCCCCCACGAGGGCGTCATCGTTGAACTGTGAAAACGTGTCAACTTTTCATCTGCTCCATCTGGACTAGGGTCCGCTGCGAGCACAAGTTTGATGGAGGCAACCAATGAAACTTCAACGTCATCCAGCTAACCCCGTCCTGCTCCCCGACCCAACTTCGGATTGGGAGTGCTACAACGTTTTTAACCCTGGCGTCATTTATCACCACGGACTGTTTCACCTGTTCTACCGCGCCCAGGGGCTGGATTATGTCAGCCGCATCGGCTACGCTGTCAGCGCGGACGGCGTCCATTTCAACCGCCTGCGCCGCCCCATCCTCTCCCCGCGGGACGAATGGGAGACGCGCGGCGTCGAGGACCCCCGTGTCACCTACCTGGCCGACGAGGGGCGCTTCATCATGGCCTACACCGCCTATTCGCCTCTGGGGATCACGCCGATGTTCGCCGAGAGCACCAACCTCATCACCTGGGAGCGGATAGGCCCGCTGGTGACGGGCGAGGACAACAAGGATCACGTCCTCTTCCCGCGCCGGATTCGTGGGCGGTACGTGTCTTTTCATCGCCGCCCGCCCTCGATCTGGATCGCCTACAGCGATGACCTCAGGGAGTGGGGGGACTTCCAGGTGGTGATGGAGCCCCAGCCGGGGAACTGGGACTGCAAGCGAGTGGGGGCGGGGGGCGTGCCCATCGAGACCGAGCACGGCTGGTTGATGCTGTACCACGCCTACGACCACGACCACGTCTATCGCCTGGGCGTGGCGCTCCTCGGCCTGGACGATCCAACCCAGGTGATCCACCGGCCAAAGGAGCCCATCCTGTGGCCGGAGGAATTGTGGGAACTGCTTGGCCACGTGCCTAACGCCATCTTCTCCTGTGCCAACCCGGTGGTGAATGGCACGGTGTACGTGTACTATGGCGGCGGCGATCACGTGATTGGATTGGCTACCTGTCGGTTGGAGGAATTGATACAATTTGTACTATCTGGAAATGTATGATATAATGCCCGCACATCTTTGAAAGGGGGAAATCATGTCTGAGCGACCGCGCAACGAGAAGGAAGAAAAGGAAGAGAAAGGCAAAGAGGAGAGCTGGGAGGAGAAATGGCGCCGTGATCCACTCAACGCCGCCCTGTGGGCCATTGTCCTCATCTGGGCCGGGCTGGTGCTGATCGCCATCAACCTGGACATCTTCGGCACGGGCTGGGACGCCTGGCCCGTCATCTTTCTTGGGGCTGGGGTGATCGTGCTCCTGGGGGTCGTCGTTCGCCTGCTCGTGCCAGCCTATCGGCGGCCGGTGACCGGCAGTATCATCTTCGGGTTCATCCTGCTGGGCATCGGGCTGGGAGAACTGACGAGATGGGACGTGGTCGGGGCACTGGTCCTGATCGCCATCGGCGTGAGCATCCTCC
>JBHIET010000145.1:0-4128 GCA_046760785.1 Anaerolineae bacterium
CTTCGGTGCTGGTGGAGTTGCCCACGTTGTCCGTGGCAGTGACGCGGAAGGTGTAGACGTGGCCGGGTTGCGCTGCGGTGTGAACCTCGTCCCCGGCGCAGGCCGTGGAGAAGGGCTGCCACGCGCCCTCGTCCTCCCGCACGCGCAACTCACAGGTGCTCCCGTCCACGCCGGAGGCGGCATCCGTAGCGCTCCAGGTGACGCGGAGCGCGCCGCCCTCCACCGCCGGGGTGAGAGTGAGGGTGGGTGGGGTGGTATCGCGGGTGACGGTGAAGGGGGCTGTGGTGAGGTTGGTGGCGCGGTCGGTGGCGGTGACGAAGGTGGTAGCGCTGAAGGTGCTGGCGACGGTGAAGGTGTAGGTGCAGAAGCGGGTGGCGCTGGTGAGGCCGGATAGTGCATAGCTGGTGCCGGGACTGGTGGTATCCGGGAACGCGACCCGCGCCAGCCCGGCCAGCGTGTCCGTGAGCGCGGCCGTGACGGTGAAGCTGCCCGCATTGCAACTGTGCTCGGCAGGGTCAGCCTGAGCGAGCACACTCAGTCGTTATCACCCGTTGCGTTCTCCGTCTTCCAAGTTTCTATCAAGGATAGTGCCTCCTCACAAGTGGGGCTTAACCAGATACTATCGTCGGGACCCCAATACATAATATCAAGGCCCAACGGTCCGCTATTGTCGAACTCCCTTTCGTTGCACAAAATCGATAGGTGTTCCTTGAGATGTCCCTCATCAGGATCAACATACACCAAACCACTGTAGTGAGTCTCTGCTTCTCCGATCCAAACGTACTCGTCGTGCTCACGGGCGAAAGTAACTGTGCGGAACGTCATCTGATTGTCGCTAATCATATGAAGTTTGATACTGAACCCTTCGCTGGTAAGAGAGCCATACTCAATGACTACCCTGGAATCTGGATCTATCTCCGTCAAGCAACATTGTTCCCGGTCCACTTGATACATCGCACCGTACGGTGCCAGCACTTTGTCATCCAGGCTGTACCGGTAATACTCCTCCACAGAAGGAGGCCGATTACAACTTAAACCAGCAGCCAATAGAGCGATGGCCACAATGACCAACACGATTCGCTTTTCTTCTCGCATCACTCTATACCTCCCTTACTCGTTGGCAGATCAATCATCGACATCCACACAGAGGGATCGCTGCACCGGCTCCGTCCAGTAAAAGATCTCCGTAATGTCACTTCCTATCCCCTGGGAAACAAGCCAATTCCTGACCCCGGAAGGAAGTATCGAGTAACTACCCCATGGGGTGTGGAGAAATCGCGTGCCAGATTCCCAATTTGTAGTATTACGCACTTTGTACTTTAGTTCGTCTCCTTCCCTATCAATTTGCACTGAATAGCTCCCAATAGTTCCTCTCAGTGTCATTTGGCTATCCGGCGTTTTCAAGACCACCTCTCCGGCTACCCAGAAGTGGTAAAAGGCTTCCAAGAAAGGCTTGGACCACCATTTCCCTGGACTGAATGGGTGTCTGACATGTCCCTGACACCCGGTAGCATAGTACTTATCACGTGCTTCAACTACCCCCTGGTCCTGCCTCAAGAGCCGTGTCGTGGGGTCATCAGGGCCAAATCGTGCTTCGCCCCTTGAGTAACGACGTCTCTGTAGAAGCCAGTCCTCGATCATAAAGGTCTTGATACTGTCTTCATCAAGTCCCCACGCTACGGCAGGATGTTCTCTCGCCACTCCCACCAATTCAGGCCCTGATTGATTCAGGCAGGCTGTTCCCTGGCAGGGGAACAATTTGTGGCTGGTAGCATCGTATTGACAAGCCGGGCCACATTCTCGGTGGCCGGTAGGATCGGTGTAAAGCACGGGATCGTTCGCCGCATACGCATACCGGTTCAAATCCTGCGGATCCGCCGGCTCCGGCACAACCGTATCCGCCTGTGTGAACCGGCCCAGCCGCGCGTGGTAATACCGCGCGTGCATAAAGAGCAGCCCCGTGCCGGGCACGTGCCGCTGGCCGGTGAAGCCAAAGTCGGTTGGTAAGGTGCCTGTCTCGGAGCGCGTATCGCCGTAGGGCAGGAAGAGTTGCCGCGAGTGGAAACCGCCGTCCGCATCGGTCACCAGGCTCACGCTGCCCAGGTGATCTGTGTGCAGGTAGTATACCACGTCCCCGGCGCTGGCGCTAACCTCGCGCATCGCCACGCGGGTGGAGCCGTGATAGTAATACTTGCGCACGACGGCCAGGTGGAGGTGGCCTCCGCACTGGCCTCGTTCCCTACGTTATCCGTGGCAGTGACGCGGAAGGTGAACCGCTGGCCGCTTTGGGCCACGTAGGTGGCTTCGGTTGCCAGCGTGTCGGTCAGCCAGTCGGTCCACTCGCCGTCCTCCACCCGCACTTGTACGTCGTAGCGGGCCACGCCGGACTGCTCATCCGTGGCACCCCAGGTGAGGGGGATGGTGGCGCTGGTGACGCGGGGCAGGACCCCCCAGCCACACCCACGGCGGGGATGGCGTCTATGAGCATTGCCTGCAGGGCGGTAATGGCTGAAGCTAGCTTACTGGCTCAGCAGCCGCTCGACGAGCAAGTAGGCCGGCACGGCCCACAACACATAGAGCACGAGCGCCCAGATCGCACGGCGGTAGCGGCGCTTCCTAAAGTTCCACCCGCTCGCTGCCAGGAAGGGAAGCGATGCCACCAGAAACCACCACCGCCGACTAACGGTCGACAGGGTGCAAGAGTACAATGTTGCTAGAAAGGCCCACCCCAGGAGCGGAACAGCTTTCTCCGCGCCAGCGAAGATCCGATAGTATGCCAGGGCCAGCCGCGATCGTTTTCCAAGTGATTCAGAATCTAGGCGGTTTGCAATTTCAAGATGCCTAAGGGTAGTCTCAAGGCGTCTGCGCTTTCTTGCGCACTCTGCCGCCATCAAGTGGTATTTGGCTGTGTTAGGTGCCAGAGCGATTGCCTTATCAAGATAGGATTCGGCTTCATGCCACTCCTTTCTCTGGTAGTGAGCCCACCCTGCGCCATAATGGGCTTCGGGATTATTTGGAGCAAGAACCAAAGCCTTCTTGAAAGCCCCCAGTGCCTCGCTGGGCTGTCCCAAACGAGCTAATGCTTTGCCGAGTCCTATTAAGGCTTCGCTGTCCTCTGCATTTACCGCTATTGCTTCTGCAAACTCTGCTCGGGCAGCCTCATGTTCTCCTATTTCAAGTAAGCGCCACGCAGTTGTCAGATGCTCCGAGATCATACCCATTCTTACGTCCTCCCACTCCCAATGGGCTACGGTAGAGTCACAACGCGTTCGGCAACCGGAACGATGCCAATAACTGGCGGACCGAACGTGACAATCCCGTACACCACAGCTGCATCCACCGCCAACGCCAGGGCTCGAGTCCCGTAGACGTTGGTACTGACGCGCATGTAGGGCGTCCCCCTCACCGAGCCTATCCCTTCCCCTTGAGCAACGATGGGCAACTCCACGCCTGTGCCCACTCTCAGCACCCCCGGCGGGTCCGTCACGCTCATCATCACCCGGCTCACGCTCCGAGCCTGCACACTCACACCCCTGTAGCTCCCCCTCACTCGTGCTGATGTTCCCCCCAACGTCAGCCTTCCAGGAAGGAAGCCATCACTCTCAGTTTCCAGCCACAACCCGCCCGGCAAGTACACTCTCGTCGCTGAGGGGGAAACCAGGAAAGGACTGTCGGTGAGAAGTCTCGCATCATCCTTGATACCACATTCTATCTCGGTCTCACCGAGCATTCCCGAGAATCTCACACCGCTCTCGTAGAACTTGACCCTTGGCCAGATGTGCAGGAGGGGCTGCGCCAGCCAGTCCACGACGGGCGGTAGTCCGGTGGGATGGTCGGGTTCGAGTGGAGCGAGGAGGTCTTTTGGCAGCGCGGAGGAAGGGGGAGCGCCGGGTCCGCGCCATATGATCTCCCCGCTGACCGGGTTTTCCACCCAGTTGCACTCCTCATCCAGGCACGCGCGGTGCCCACTGGGGTCGGTGTAGTTCAGCGGGTTGTTCCGCACATACGCGTACCGGTTCAGGTCCTGCGGATTCCCCGGCCCCGGCACCACCGTATCCGCGCTGATGAAGCGGCCCAGCCGCGCGTCGTAATACCGCGCGTGCATAAACACCAGCCCGGTGCTGCCGT
>JBHIET010000146.1:0-4069 GCA_046760785.1 Anaerolineae bacterium
TATGGGCACGTGTGATTCGATGACACAGATCACTCGTGTCCTGGCTGTACCGGCCAGGGGTGCCTACTACTACGGTGACCTGGCGGACCTGCAGTCCAGTCCCATTCCCTCGCCTGAGCGATACACCGTGGCTCTGGTCACCTCCGGGTTCCGCCGCGTCCGCGAAAGGTTCGGATGGATAGAGTCTACTTCTGAGGAGGAGGATTATGGACGCCAACTATCACCCCCATCAAACCCCGCAGTTCCGCGTCCTGTCGGATCGGCAAATCGAGAAAGTGTACCTGGCGACGCTAGAGTGCCTGAACCGCACCGGCGTCGAGGTGCGGAACGCCGAAGCCCGTGAGATGCTGGCTGCCGCCGGTGCCCACGTGGACGGCACCCGCGTGCGCATCCCCCCGCACATCATCCAGGATGCCGTCGCCGCCGCGCCGCGCTCCTTCACCCTCTGGGGACGCGATGGCGAACACCGTATCCAGGTCGTGCCTGACCGGGTCTACTTCGGCCCCGGCCTCACCAATACTTACTTCGTGGATCCGGAGACGGGCGAGCGGCGCAAGGTTCGCCGCGGCGATCCCGGCCTCACGGCTCTGGTCTGCGACGCGCTGGAGAACATTGACTACGTCATGGGGCTGGGGCTGATCAGTGACGTGACTCCCACCCTGGCGCCCGTCTACGAGTACGCGGAGATGGTGGCTAATACCGTCAAGCCGATCCTCCCCTGGGCCTACTCCGCCGCCCACGTCTCCGACATCTACCAGATGGCGGTGGCGGTCTCCGGCAGCGAGGCGGCTTTTCGCCAGCGACCCCACTTCGCCCTCTTCGCCACCTTCCAATCGCCGTTGGTACACACCGACGAGGACCTGGCCAAGGTGCTGTGGGCCGCCGAGCGAGATATTCCCATCGTTTACCTGGGTGGTCCCACCCTGGGTGAGACCTCTCCCGTGACCGGCGCCTCGGCGCTGGTCGTCTACCTGGCCGCTGCGCTGAGTGGACTGGCGATCATCCAGCTCAAGCGGCGGGGGGCGGCGGTGTGCATCGGCGGCGTGCCGCAGGCCATGGACCTGCGCAGTGGCTGGCCGGCTTACGGCTCGCCGGAGATGAGCCTGCTCAGCGCTGCCATGGCCGACATCTCTCGCTGGCTGGGCGCCCCCTTCATGGGCACCGCTGGCGCTTCCGAGGCCAAACGGCTGGATCTGCAGGCAGCCATCGAGTCCACGATCCAAGTGGTGCTCTCTGGCCTGAGCGGAGCCACGCTGGTGCACGACGTGGGCTTCCTGGACTGCGCCGACGTTGGCTCGTTAGAATCGCTGGTCATGAACGACGAGACCATCGCCATGACCCGGTGCATCCTGCGCGGCGTCGAGGTCAGCGACGATACACTGATGCTGGATTTGATAGACACAGTCGGGCCGGGCGGACAGTTCATGTCCGAGCGGCACACCGCCAGGCACTGCCGGGCCGAGATTTGGACGCCCACGCTCATGGATCGGGAGCCGTGGGTCAACTGGCAAGCAGCCGGCGCGCAAACGATGCTCGACCGCATCAGGGCGAAGCTGCGGGAGATCCTGGCCACCCACAAGCCGCCTCCTCTGCCCGACGGCGCGGCAGAAAAGATCGAAACCGTCCTGCGGGCCGCTGAGGCACGCGAGGGAAAATGGAACTGTATGAGCGCGGCCTCCTCTCGCCCGAGGACACTGGTGGGATCAAACTGACCTGGGGCAATGCAGAGGCGATGGAGACGATGATGCACCGCATTGCCCGGCGGGAGGGCTTTGGCGCGGTGCTAGCCGAAGGGGTGCGGCGAGCGGCGCAGACCATCGGCCGGGGGGCGGAGGCCTACGCTTACCACTGCAAGGGGCTAGAACTGACAGCCTATGACCCGCGCGGCGGGATGGGCACGGCCTTGGGCTACGCCGTCTCCACCCGGGGCGGCGATTTCACTAGTGTGTATGCCGTGCCTGAATATCGCTGGGAGCCAGAGCAGGGCCAGGAGTGGTTCGGCACGGAGCGGGCTGTGGATCGCCTGTCCATCGAAGGCAAGGGCCAGTTGGTCAAACGGACGATGATCGTGTCGGCCATCCTCGACGCGCTGGGCCTCTGCAAGGTGCCGGTGTTGTTGGTAGTGGGCGATTACAGCCTGGAGAACGAGGCCGCGCTGACGGCGGCCCTGACCGGCTGGGACGTGAAGGCGGATGACTTGGCGAGCGCATCATCGATGTGGAAAAGCTGTTCAACGTGCGCCACGGAGTGGGCCGGGAGGACGACGACTTGCCGGACCACTTTACCGAGGATCGCGTCCTCGACCCCGGCCCCACCCAGGGCATGACGGTGGACATCCAGCAGATGGTCAAGGACTTTTACAATGCTATGAGCTGGGACGACGATGGTTATCCCACTCCGGAGAAACTCAAGGAACTCGATTTGGAATCATTTATTCGGGGGGACGATTAGTATGACCCAAGATGCTGTTGCTATTCCCCGGCTGGGAATGTTGAGCCACGAGCAATGTGAGACAGTCCATTACGCTTCGCTAGAGATCCTGCGGCGCACCGGCGTGCGGGTCTACCACGACGAGGCGCTGAACCTGCTGCGACAGACCGACGCCCTGATCACCGACGAGAACCTGGTTCGTTTTCCGCCAGGGCTGGTAGAATGGGCGTTGGCCCAAGCCCCCTCGCGAATCGCCCTCTGCCGCCGGGGGAACGACCAAGTCGTCGCCCGGCTGGAAGGGCGGATGGTCAACTTTGGCACCGGCTCCGATTGCCCCAACTACCTGGATCCCCGAACGGGGAAGCGCCGCCCCTTCACCGCCGCCGACGTGGTGGATTGCATCCACGTCTGCGACGCCCTGCCGGAGATCGCCTTCGTGATGAGCATGGGCATCCCCGCCGACCTGGGCGCGGCCAACGTCTACCGGCAACAGTACGCGCTGATGCTAGAGCACACGGCCAAGCCGGTCGTCTTTGTGGCCGACGACCGCGCCGATTGCGAGGCCATCGCCGCCATGGCAGCGGCTGCCGCCGGGGGGATGGAGCAGTTGCGGCTTAATCCCACGCTGCTCCTCTACTCCGAGCCTTCGACGCCGCTCCAGCACTCGGAGACGGCTACCGGCAAGCTGCTCTACATGGCCGAACAGTCCCTGCCCATCGTCCACTCCCCAGCGCCGATGATGGGCGGCACCGCGCCGGTGACCTTGGCCGGCGGCCTGGCCCTGGGCAACGCCGAGGTGCTCTCCAGCCTGGTGATGCACCAACTCGAGCACCCCGGCGCGCCCTTTGTCTACGGCAGCGGGCTGCACCACATGGACATGAAGACCACCATCAGCGTGTATGGCGCGCCCGAGTTTCAACTGGCCCGGGTCGCCGTGGCCGAGATGGGGCGCTTCTACGGGCTGCCCACTTGGGGCTACGCCGGTCACTCCGATAGCTGCGTCATGGACGAGCAAGCCGCCGCCGATGCCACTTTCTCGGTACTGGTGGCGCTGCTGACGGGGACGAACCTAGTGCACGACGTGGGCTATCTGGAAGCAGGGCTGACCACTTCGCCGGAGATGATCGTCTTCACTGCTGAGATGATTTCGATGATGCGCCGCTTCGTGGAAGGCTTCTCGCTGGATGCGGAAGCGCTGGCGTTGGAGGTGATCCACCAGGTGGGGCCGGAAGGCGACTTCCTCACCACCCAGCACACCCTGCGCCACTTCCGCGAACTGTGGCAGCCCACGCTGTGGGATCGGCAGCGGGCCGACGCCTGGAACGCGGCTGGCGGCAAGCGGTTGGGCGACCGCTTGCGTGAGAAGACAGTTAGTCTGATGGAAAGCCATCATCCGGAGCCGCTGCCGGACGCCGTGCGGGAGGACATTGCTTATATTATGAAGTCGTGAGCGCTCACCCTGGGGTTTCCCATACGAAATTGAAGCCCTGATCGTTCACAGTGTTGCAGAACACAACAGAACTCGTACTGTTTTGCGACAAGACCCCAAGGGTCTCACAAAGATTAAGGAGGATACCAGATGGTAAACGAAAGGCTATTCGAGGAGATGACCAACGCGGTCATCGCTGGTCTGCCAGAC
>JBHIET010000147.1:0-3908 GCA_046760785.1 Anaerolineae bacterium
TACGCTGCTCAGGCTGAGTAGTGACGTCTTTTGGACAGATTATGAAAGGGTCTCAGAGTCCTCAAATTGGGACGGCGTATATATGATGATGTCCAGAGGAAAAGGGTGATCAATAGCAGCAGCAATCCGAGCAGCAGCGTGGAGGGACCGCACATCCGTTTCCATTAGAACCAGCAAGTCCACATCGCTGTCCCCTGTCGGTTTGCCGTAGGCATGCGATCCAAATAGAATCACCTTCTGCGGACGGAAAAGCGCTGCAATTTGCCGGGTGATCTCCCGGATACGCTCTAAAGTGATCATCGTGTCGCTCATCGTTCTCTCCGAATTTGCCGAGGAGGTGCCAGGCACATGGGAGGTGCCTGGCACCTGATACGCTCGTTTACTCACTGGGGCCTTCCATACCCTCCAGCAGTTGCTCCATGTACCAGATTTGATCATCGGTGGCCACCTCGCCATCGGCCAGGAACGACGTGCCGTCCTGATAGTTGAGCGGCCCGACGAAGAGGTTGATGGAGCCATTGGCCAGCCCGGCGATGAACTCATCCACTTGGGCAGACCACTCGTCGGTGAGGGCGGGGCCCTTCACGAAGCCGACCGCGCTGGTGTCACGGTTGTTGATGTCGCTCCAATCAGGGCCGGCCCAAACAAACTGCTGCTTCCAGGTTCCATCTTTCACCGCCTGAATCCGCTCCAGGTAGCCGGGACCCCAGTTGAAGTAGGGCACACCCAGACAGATGTCTGGGGCCTCGCCGCAGGCGCCCTCGTAATCGTAGGGGATGGCGAAGACCCGTTCCCCCCCGGCAGCCCGCTGGCCAGTGACCACCAGGGCCTCGGTGGTGTCAATGCCGGAGATCAGGACATCCGCCCCCTCATTGATCAGGTCGTTGGAGACCTCGGTGGGATCAAGGGTCACACCGGGGATGTTGAACCAGAAGCCGATCCAGGTGACGATGAAGCGCAGGTCGTCCGGGTCCTGCCCCCGGTAGTTCTCGTAGCAGTAGCGGGCGCCCAGATACGCGGAGGAGGCCAGACGGCGGGTCTCGTAATTGATCAGGGGCCCCAAGTACCCGATAGTCCCAGTGTCGGTCGCCAGCGCAGCAGCACAGCCAGCCATCATCTTGCCGTACGGCATCTTGCCCATGTAGTTGTCTACATTGGGCGGAGCATCGCCGGTCAGGACGTGGTCACCGGAGATGTGGACAAAGGTGATGTCTGGGTACTTCTCCGCTGCCAGGTCAGTGTCCTCCATGAAGTCATCGGAGGTGGTGAAGATGACCTTGGCCCCCTGGGAGACCATGTCATCCACCGCCTGCTCCAGTGTGGTCTCGGGCCGGTCGGCGGGGTTCAACTTGTCCAGATAGACGAAACGAGTGTTGGGGAGTTTCTCGGTAACGTACTCGGCAGCCGTGTAGTGGGCCTCGCTCCAACCATGATCGTTGTAGGGACCTACCAGGATCACCCCGAATACAAACTCCTCCGGTGTGGGCTGCTCGGGTGGGCCACAGGCTGCCAGCATCAGGGCCACGATGACCAGTACGCTAACCAGACTCCACAGATGCTTAGACATTCTTCACCTCCTAATAGGAACGTCGCTAAGAGTCGCTGCCGTCAAGGGGAAAACATGTCGCCGATGTGCATCACCTCCCTTCAGCTTGGACAAGTTCACCTGTCAAGTGTAGCATGAACGCAGCGTTTAGGCAACCGCAGCCTGCAACTGGATGCTGGTTGCCAGTGCTACTTGGCCAAACGTTCTATGAGGAACAGAATGAGCCACAATAGGCCTAAGATGCCCGCGCCTGCCAGCAAGCACACTAGGCCCAGTGCAGCAGCCGGCAGGCCGTAAACCAGCGCGATGGTGATGCTGCCGACGACGACCAGGAAGGCGACGACGATCCAGAAGAGCCGCCGCTGCTCGCGCTTCCGTTGGGCACGCAGGTCGGTGGGTCTTTCTGAGCTGTCCTTCACTCTTCCCCTTCCACGAACAATGGCACGAAGTCAAACTTTTCCACGTCCACCAGCCCCTGGTCGGTTAGTTTCAGCGCCGGGATGACCTCCAGCGCCAGGAAGCCCAGCGCCATGAAGGGGTCGTGCAGGGGGGAGCCCAGGGACCTGGCGACCTCCACCAGCTCGTCCATCTGGCGGCGGACGGTTTCCACCGGCTGGTCGGACATCAGGCCTGCGATGGGCAGCGGCACGGAACCCAGCACCTCCCCCCCGGCGGCGGCGACCAGTCCCCCGCCCATCTCGCCGACGGTGCGGGCGGCGGTCAGCATCGAGGCGTCGTCGCAGCCGGCGACGATGAGGTTGTGGGCGTCGTGGCCCACGCTCCCCGCCAGCGCACCGCGCTTGAGCCCCAGCCCGCGCACGAACCCCAACCCCACGTTGCCCGTGCCCCGATGGCGCTCGATCACGGCGATCTTGAGCAGGTCCCGCTCTGGGTCGGCTACTGCGAGGCCATCCACTATCCTCGCCGGTTCAATCAGGTGCTCGGTGATTACCTGGTCGGGGACGACGCCGATGACGCGCACGCGCTCCCCCTGGGCCGGGATGGCGAAATCCAGACGCTCCCACTCCACGTGCACACTGTCGCGCACGTGGGAGTCGTCTGCGGCGGGAGCGGGCCAGTCGCCGACGGGGGCGCCATCCTGCGCCACGAGCACCCCTCCGGCGAAGACCATCTCGGCGCGAAAGTCCTTCAGGTTGGAGAAAACGACCAGGTCGGCCCGCTTGCCCGGCGCAACCGCCCCCCGGTCGCGCAATCGGAACCACTCGGCCGCGTTGAGCGTCGCCATCCGAATAGCGGTGATGGGGTCGAGTCCCTCGGCGACGGCCAACCGGATGAGATGATCCAGGTGGCCCTCGTCGAGCAGGTCCGCCGGGTGGCGGTCGTCGCTGCAGAAGCAGCAACGACGGGCGTTGGAGTGGTTGATGGCCGGCACGAGCGTGCGCAGGTTCCTGGCCCCGGTGGACTCGCGGACGAAGACGTACATCCCCAATCGCAGCTTCTCCAGCATCTCGTCGGCCGTCGTGCACTCATGATCGGAGCCGGGGCCGGCGCCGGTGTAGGCCTGCAGCCACTTGCCGCTCACGGCCGGAGCGTGACCGTCGATCACGCGGCCCTGGAAAGCGACCAGCTTCTCCAGCGCGCCCGGCAGTCCCAGAACTGCCCCTGGCACGTTCATGAACTCGGCCAGCCCGATGACACGGGGTAAGTCGGCCAGCCCGAGCAGATCGTCGGCGGTCAGTGCCGCTCCGGCAGTGCCCATGTGCGTGGCAGGGACGCAAGAGGGGAGATTGACGTAGACGGTCAGCGGTAACCCCTCGGAAGCGGACAGCATGTAGCGGATGCCCTCAGCACCGGCGACGTTGGCGATCTCGTGGGGATCGGTGACGGCGGTGGTGGTGCCACGCACCACGACGGCGCGGGCGAACTGGGATGGGATAACCATCGAGGACTCAATGTGCACGTGAGCGTCGATCAGGCCGGGGCAGATGTAGCGCCCGCCCAGGTCTAGTTCCTCTTTGGCCTCGTAATCCGGCCCCACCCCGACGATAATATCACCGGTGATGGCGACGTCCGTCTCGATGATCTCGCCGGTGAAGACGTTGATCACGCGCCCGCCCGTGAGCAGCAGGTCGGCGGGCACGTCGCCGCGGGCAATCTGGAGAAAGTGAGTAAGTTCCATGGGTGCACCTCCGGTGTGAGAGTAGACTCGTACTCATTTACTCGCCTACTGCTTCCTCACCTACTACCACGTAAACGAAGCGCAGCTTGTCGAGGTAATGATAACGTCCATAGCCCTCAGCGATATTGGCCATCACACTCTTCGACGACTTACGCACCGGGGACGTTGTATGCGGTGGATGACCACTTTGCCGTGCCGTTTTGCGCTCGAGACGCCCCCGAG
>JBHIET010000148.1:0-3659 GCA_046760785.1 Anaerolineae bacterium
GACGGGGGCTACGAGCCTGGAAAACGATCTACGCTGCTCAGGCTGAGTAGTGACTTAAGATTTACAGATTTGAGACCTGCTATTGCATCTCACCGCGCTCCTGCAAACCGAAATCGAGGGGGTCAAAGACGAGCACCCGACCGCTGTGCGCATCGGTCACGTAGATGGAACCGTCATCTGCCACAGCAATGCCCATCGGCAGAGCGAAGGAGCTATCGTCGAAGCCGTATTGACCGAATGAGAGCACGTAGTTGCCCAGGCTGTCAAACACCAGCACACGGTAGTGACCCGGGTCAGTGACGTAGACGTACCCTTCGGCATCTACCGCCAGGTAGGGTTTCTCTTCGGGCAGCCCGACGTCCCAACCGGCGATGGGCCACTGCCGCAAGAATGTGCCGTCCCCGGCAAAGACCTGCACGCGCCGGTTCCAGGTATCGGCAACGTAAACCGCGCCGTCGGGGCCGATGGCGATCCCCACCGGCTCGTCCAGATACCCCTCCAGCACGCCCCCCCCACCCCACTGGAAAGCGAACCTCCCGTCTGACTCGAAGACCTGGATGCGCTTGTTGCCCGTGTCGGCCACGTAGACTCGTCCGTCGGGGCCGACAGTGATACCTCGAGGTCCATAGAAGGCGCTCTGTCCACCCGCGTCTCCAGGTCCATACTGGCCGAACAATCCCCAGAAGGTGACCAAGTTGCCCTCAGCGCCCAGTTTCTGGATGCGGTGGTTCCAGGTATCGGCGACGTACATCGTGCCGTCGGAAGCGACGGCCACGTCCCAGGGCTCGAGGAATCCCCGTGGCGTCCCGGTCTCCATGTCGAGACTGGATTGCCTCCCCCAGGCGGCGACGAACTCTCCGTCGGCGGTGAATTTCTGGATGCGGTGATTGCCGGAGTCGGCGATATAGATGAAGCCATCAGGGCCAACCTTGATACCACGTGGACCCTGCAGTTGGCCCGGCGCCGAACCTTCGCTTCCAAACACCAGCCGGGCGGTCAGTTCCCGCCAGCCTTCAGCGTAGGGAGCGACCGGGCCGATTTCCGTCGGGCCGGTTGTGCTCAAGTCCCACATCTGGGCCGCCACGTCACGGCGGATGTAGAGGCGGTAGTCGCTGCGCAGCGGCCACTGGTCAAGCGTGTGCGTCTCGCCAGTCAGTTCGTCGTAGCGGCGGTAGTCCCGGTCGTACCAGATGTTCCACAGCGCGGCACGGGTCTGAGTGTCAGTGATGGCATGGGTGATGCGCGCCCACGTCAGATTACGGTAGTCCTCCATTGGCCACCACAGGTAGGTATAAGTGTTGACGAGGTAATCATCGCCCATGTAAGGAACCACAGCATCCCACTGCTCCCGTCCGGCGATGACGACGGGGGCATCCATCGCCTCCCGCGAGGGGTGCTCGCCGTAGAAAACGGCGTTGTGATAGTCGCGCAGTTGCCAGTACCACAACGTGGAGCCATCGGAGCCATAGGCGACCTTGATGAGATTCGGGCCACCGGCGACGCGACGCGAGAGCTCTTCGATCTGGCGCATAGTCTCATTGACGGCCGGACCGGCGTGGGCGTAGACCAGGAACTCCGTCGGGTAGTCGTAGTTGATGTAGCAGAAGCGGTAGGCCGTGCGAATGGTGAGGAACACAGGTACGAGAAGCGCGACGAGCAGCAAGACGCGCACGGCCATGCGCCACCCGCTGCGCCACACCAGGTAGCCCAACCCCGCGCCCAGGGCAAGCATACCCACCAGCCCGCCAAGGAACCGACCGGTGACGTCCAACTGCGCCAATTCGTACCCCCCAAAGGGGCCTGCAGAAGCCGCACTGATGAATACTACCACGGCTGTGGCGAACGGCGGAGCGACCAGTCCCAGCAGCCAGGCACGGCGTTCGAGCACCTGTCGCCATTCAATCCCTTCAATCAGCCACCCGACCAGCCAGCCAGAGAGCAGGATCATCGGCAGCGCCAGGTGGACGGTAAGCCAGGGCATCTTCTCACCCGCGTAGGAGTAGCCAAGCCAGGTCAGTGCGGTCCACCACAGGAGGAAGGGGACGAAGTAGGAATTGCGAATTGCAGGTTGCGAATTACGGATTGCAGAGCGGACGGCCAGATAGACAGGCGCGATGAGGGTCAGCAGCAGCGGCAGGAACTCGTACAGAGGCGCCATGATCAGGTAATAGTACCACGGCTGGCTCCCTCGTTCGACCGCCTGTTGTGCCAGCCAGTAGCCCAGCGAGCCGACCATCCCGGTGGCGATGCCGGTGCCATTGGTAAAGATGGTAGTGAACAGGATGACGAAAATGGCGTAGTGAATCGCAGCCGCAATGGACCATCGTCGCCAGTCCCACACTAGACCAACGAGTATCGAGGTCAGCAGCATTGCGCCAAGAATAGCGCCGGAGTAGTAGATTGTTGGGGCTTTGTAGTCCATCGGATCCAGGCCCGCGAGTTTAATCGGGAGGGGCGAGAGAAAGGGAAGACAGAGTGTGCCCAGCACAATGATGAGATCGAACACGCGGTGGTCGTGCAGGTTGCGCCACATGCCGATGAGCAGGAGAACGATTGCCGCAAGGAACGCCAGTCCAGCCAGTACACCTCCAGCGAGCACAGCGACATGTCCCTGTCCGGCCCCCACCGCTTCGGACATGATTTCGGAGCCCTGTGGTGGCTGCTTCGCCTCCGTTAGAAACAGGCCCAGTCCCAGCAACAATAATCCGACCACCATAACCGCCAGCGCAATCAAGAACAAGGGCTTCAAGATTTCGGACAACCATTCCCGGCCCAACGCCTGGACAGCGAACAGGCAGATGAGGAAAAGGCCAAAGATGGCGTTGTAAATGAAAGCGACTTCTTTGGTGGCGAACATCAACGATACGCCAGCCGCCATCAGATAGAGCCAGCGCTCGCGGCCGTCGCGCAGGTAGGAGAAGATGGCAAAGAAGACGACGAGGGACCAAAGGATGACCGGGATATCGTGGCGGATGTAGCGAGAGTAGTAAGCGATGGAGGGAGAAATGAGCAGGAAGAACGAGGTGACGAGAGCACCCGCGCGGCCCAGCCAACGACGCAACAAATAGGGAAAAGCCACCAGCGCCACGCCTGTTAACGCGACCGGCAGCCGGGCAGTGAAGTCGTTGTCGCCGAAAAGGAAATAGGAAAGAGCCGTAGCGTGGAAGAGGAAAGGGCCATGCATCAACGGATGCTGTTGAAAGCCCTGACCAGTATACAGGTTCCACGAGTATTTGGTATGGATGCTCTCGTCGTGGCTCTGCACCCGGTCGCTCAGGTCCCACAATCGCGTGGCGAGGGCCAGGATGATAAGGGCAATATAGAGGGTCTTTTCCCAGTCCAGCTTGACGAGACTACTCAAGGGTTTGTCCAATACCGTTTGTTCCATATCTCTTAACCTGTTTTTCGCACCCCTGGAAATCGGATAGTCCCCCGCTTGGGTGTTGGTGTTCTTCCAGCCGCCTTGCCGGGCGCTAAACCGCCCGGCTGAAAGAGCGAAGCCCCCTTCGGGGGCTGGATTTCAGCCCCTAGGGCTTTGCTCTCTCAGCCCGGACGTTCACGTCCGGGCGGGGCCGAGCGACCAACACTCTACGGGGGGACCACCGGAAATCGTAACAGTGATTGTACAGATCATAGCCAAATCGCATCCTGAGTAGGCC
>JBHIET010000149.1:0-3588 GCA_046760785.1 Anaerolineae bacterium
TATTCATCAGCGAGCTGTTGCCGGGCGTCCCCGGCAACAATAACCTGGAATTCATCGAGCTGTACAACGCCGCAGCCGAGGCGGTGGATTTGAATGGCTGGTCGCTGTGGTACCGCCTGGATAACAAGCAGGAGGCCAAGCTGGTTTACGCCTGGGAGAGCCGGACCGACATACCGGCCTATGGCCACTATCTGCTGGCGCGGGCCGGGCGAGAGATCGGTAACGTAGGGGACGCCGAATACGACGTGCCGCTTTTTGAGAAGAGGGGCGGGCTGGCGCTGCGGGATGCAACTGGCGAAACCGTTGACACGCTGGTCTGGGGTAACGGGCCGGCGGATTTCATCGCCGGCTCCCCTGCCCCGGCGCCTGAGGATGGCGCCAGCCTGGAACGACTGCCGGGAGGCGATCAAGGCAATTGGGCCAGCAGCGGGGACAACGCGGCCGATTTCACCTTCAATCCCAGCCCCAACCCCCAAAACAGCGGCGACCTCATCACCCCCTCGCCCGACGAGCGGCTGGCCATTCGCCTGAGCGCGCCACAGAGCGTCGAGCCGGGGGGCGAACTGGCCTACACCATCGTCATTCAAAACCTGACCGCCGGACCAGTCCACGACGTGCACGTCGTGTTTCCCATCCCCGCTGATTTCGCTGTCATTTCCCTGCCCACCGGAGGAAGCCAGTCTGACGGCTGGATTGAGTGGACGATGGCCGAGCTGGACGCCAGCGCGACCGCAACCGACACCATTACCCTGCGAAGCGCCTGGACTTATCTCACCACCCTGGTCAGAGGCTACTACGTCGAGGCATCCGACTGGCCGCTGCGCGCCTATGGTCCGCCGCTACCGCTGGCCATCGAGGGCGGGGCGATCCCCATCGGGACAGCGCGCACACTGAAAGGCAAAACCGTGACCGTCGAAGGGGTCGCCACCATGTATACCGGCGGCTTCTACGCTGGCAGCACCGGCGCCAAATTCTATCTGGAGGATGAAACGGGCGGCATCCAGGTCTATTGCCCTGGCGGCATGGGTGTGGTGAACGTGAATGTAGGCGACCGGGTGCGCGTCAGCGGTGAGATCGAGGTCTACCGCGACTCGATGGAAATCATCCCCAATACGTATCCAGATGACGTGGAGGTGATCGAGCGAGGAGGGACCGAATGGGAGGCCCGGCCAATCACTCTGCAGGCCGCCGGGAGCGACGAGAGTGTACTGGGTCGCCTGGTCGTGGTCGAGGGGGCCGCCAGCCGCATCCAGGAATTTACCTACAGCTACGAAATAGATCTGCTCGACGACCAGGGCTTTAGCCTGCTAGTCTACATTGACAAAAACACCGGCGTCAGCATTGAACCACTGGAAGTGGGCAAGAGCTACCGCGTGACTGGCATCAGCGAACTGTACAACGGCAACCGGCAACTCGAACCCCGGCGTCAGACCGACCTGGTCGAGATCTTTCCGCCTGAGTTGATGCTGGAGATGAGCGCTCGCAACAGCGTGCTGCCCGGTGAGACGATCACCTACACCCTGACCGCCTACAATCACACCGACGCCCCGCTCACCAACGTGCGCATCGTGGCCACGCCGCCAACCGAGGGCGCGTTCGTGGCCGAGGTGCTGGACGGCGGTGAACAGGAAGACTCGGCTATCGTCTGGACCATCCCTGAGCTGGCCGGTGGGGGCGGCAGCGCGGCCGTGCGATACCTGGCCACCGTCAGCGATGAGGCCAGCGGGCAGATCGTAGCCGAGGGGGCTGTGGCCAGCGCTGACCAATGGCCCGAACTCGTCGAGGTTGATCCGCTGCTCACTTTTGTGGGCAGCGGTGTCCCCATCTGGGCTATCCAGGGAAGCGGAGTGGAGTCGCCCTACGTCCGCAGCCAGGCGACTACCGAAGGGATCGTTATCGGCGCTTTCCCTGAACTACAGGGGTTCTGGATTCAAGAGCCAGAGACAGACGACGACCCCGCCACCTCGGCCGGGCTGTTTGTACTGACGGGGGAACTCGATGTCCCGGTTGAGCTGGGCGACTGGGTGCGGGTGAGGGGCAAAGTCCGGGAAAAATCGCAGCAGACGATGCTGGAAGTGCTGAGCCCTGACGATGTTATGGACCTTGGCTCCGGGAACGAGTTGCCGGCCCCCGTTGAGCTTGATCCGCCCCAGGATGAGAGCCAAGCGCGGATCTATTGCGAGGCGCTGGAAGGGATGCTGGTCCAGGTGAGCGAGCCGGCTGTGGCGGTTGCCCCGACCAACAAATACGGGGAAACTGCCCTGGTACGGACCACGTGGGGGATCGAGCGGGTCATGCACGGCGACCCGACCGGCATGCTGATCTTCGTGGACGATGGCTCATCCGCCACCCACTATGACCTGACAACGCTGCCCTTTACCATCCAAACCGGTGACACGGTGGCAGGCGTCGTTGGCCCGCTGGCCTATACCTATGGCAACTACAAAATCGAGCCCATAGCGACGCCGATCATCACCCCGACCGACCGGCCGCTGCCCGCACTGGAGCCGGCTGGGCCCAACGAGTTCAGCGTGGCTACTTTTAACGTCGAAAACCTGTTCGACTTTCGTGCCCCACATCCTTCTGACCTGCCCCAACCCACCGTCTTCGAGTACAAGCTGGACCTGACCAAGACGGCCAATGCGATCCTGGCGATGGGCGCACCGACGATTGTGGGCCTGCAAGAGGTTGAAAACATCGGCATCCTGGACGATCTGGCTGAGCAAGAGGTGATCGCTGAATATGGCTATGCACCGGTCTTGATCGAGGGCACCGACAGCCGGGGCATAGATGTAGGCTATCTGGTGCGCAGCGACCGGGCGACCATCGTCAGTGCAGCCAGTTATCCCGCGCCGGAAGGACTCACCAGCCGGCCGCCGCTGCTCATCACCGTCACGCTGCATCTGGAGGATGAGGATGCCACCGTCTACGTCCTCAACAACCACTTCACCTCTATGAGTGGCGGTGAGAAACCCACCGAGCCACGCCGCATAGCTCAGGCGGAGTGGAACGTCACGCTGGTAGAGCGGATTCTGGCCGATGAACCACAGGCTAATGTAGTGGTGTTGGGCGATCTCAACTCGTTTTACGACTCGCCGCCGCTGGACGAGCTGCGCCAGGCCGGCCTGCGCCACGTGTACGAGTTCACCGCACCTTTCCGTCCCTACTCTTACATCTACGAGGGAGAATCGGAAACGCTGGACCACATTTTGCTGACGCCTTCCTTGTACGCGCACCTGGTGCGAGTGGAGGCCCTGCACATTGATGCCGACTATCCGCCCCCGATCCCCGACGACGCATCGGCTCGCCGTGTGTCGGACCATGATCCAGTGATCGCCGTTTTCTCGTTCGAGCCCTAGATGAATCACCTGCTCCCGCTGGACCCTGGTCCAGCGGCCTTGGCAGACCGTTGTGACCCTGGCTAGGTAAGTTCAGCGATTTTCGGCACCTGACTGAGCGGTCGGGGCAGCGGACTAGGGTCCGCTGCGAGCACAAGATGAACAGATACCATCAGAAAACCCGGCTTCTTGGAAGCCGGGTTTTCCTCAGGAATGGAACAGCGGGGCGCGAGCTATCAAGCTCGCGCCC
>JBHIET010000150.1:0-3582 GCA_046760785.1 Anaerolineae bacterium
CCAGTAGGGAATCGCCACCTCGTTCCACTGGTAATCCAGCATCTCCAGAAAGTGCGGCGGCCAGGGACAGGTGACCCAGTTGGGCATCGCATCACCCGGTGCACCTGCAGGGAGGCCGGAAAATGTATTAATGACCGGCACCTCTAACAACTGGGCCAGGCGGACGGCCCTGTGGAACACCTCATCGGCCTCTTTAGCAACTTTCTCGTCAGGGTGGACGGGATTGTTGTGAATACTGAGGGCACTGAGGATCAATCCCCGCGAGGTGATAGCCTCCATGTACTCCTCGCGCTTGCTCTCACTGGCGAGCAGTGCGTCCGCGGGACAATGGGGAGAGCCAGGGTAGCCACCGGCGCCAATCTCAACGGCCGACACGCCAGCAGCCACGGCCTTGTCCAGGGCATCCTCAAACGATAGATTCCCCCAAAGAGCTGTGAATACACCGATGCGCATAGTACACCTCCGATTGGGTAGATTGGTAGACTCGTAGATTCGTAAATTCGTAGATTCGTACTGTTGCTATAAGGCGTCTTGCTGACGACGCAACTTGACGACGATGCTTCCTTCGTCTAACCTGACGTCGTCCCAGGTCACGATTTCGCCTGCCGCCACAGGCCGTACCACCTCCGCACCGGGGGCCAGACCGACGGGAAGGGCGTTCAAGGCGTGTGCTTCTTCGGCACGGTCCATCACACCGTAGAACGTGTAGCCGCCGAAGTCGTCCAGCCGTTCCCCCACCTTCAGTGCCCGCTTGGCGACGGTCATCACCTCGGCCACCGGCCGCTCCAATGGCACCAGCGTAGTCTGGTGGTAGAGATGCGCACGTGCTACTGAGATCGGCGCTTCCAGGAACCAGAGATGATAGGGCCGAAAGAAGGTGAAGTACTTACCCTTCCCGACTTTGAGGTACTGCAGGTCGGCGCGGATGCGCTCGTCCTCAACCCGGATCACGACAAAGACCCCGCCCGCCATCGAAGGCCCCTGGACGAAATCCACCGCACCAGGGAACCTGGTGATGCCGCCATCTTCCTCAAGGGCAAAGATTTCAGACACCGTCTCCAGCGTCGCTTCTGGCCCAACCATGCCGCGCTGCGTCGGCAGGCAGCCGGTGGCATTGGCCGCGCACGTCATCTCGAACATGGTCTTGGTGCCATCCACGTAGGACGCAATCGTGAAGGGGTCTTTGCCCACACGTCTGGCAGATTCAGCCACCGTGTCTGGCGTGGCCACGGGGTTGAGTGGGTTGTTCTTACCTTTGCCGATAACGACCACCTCATAGCCCAGGCTGGTCACAAAGTCGTACAGTTCCATCAGGCAGCCAGGCTCGTCGCCGGAGGAGACCGTGTAGAGCACCCCCACCTGGCGCGCCAGCTTGTTCAGGATGCGCCCCACGGTCACGTCGGCTTCGATGTTCACCATCACTACGTTTTTACCATGCTGAATACACGCATAGGCGGTTTCGGCACCGATGGCGGGCGAGGGCGTGATGTCGGCCACGATGTCCACCGCCTCCAACTGCGCTGCCAGCCTGTATGACCCGGTGACCACGTGCTTGCCGGCGCGCAGGGCGTCCATCGCCGGGCCAGGCGCACTGGCTTCGACGATTGCGTCTCGCTCGACACCTGTCGCCCGAAAAGCCTCCCACGCGGCCCGCGTGTCGGTATCGGCCAGCACCGTCACTTCCATGCCGGGCACGTGCGCCATCTGGGCCACGAACCCGCTCCCCATCCAACCCGCCCCGCTGACGCCCACGCGGATAGGACGGCCTTGGGCTTCAAGGCTTGATAGCTCTTGATGTATCACAGTCCGACTCCCTTCGTGAAACGTACTGCGTATTGCGTGTCGCGTGTCGCGTAGACGGAATACGGAATACGCAATACGTCACGTTTCACGCTTTCGCTCTCACTACTTCTCGCGCGGCCTTCACAATATCCATCGCCGTCAGACCGTATTTCTCCAACAACGCCTCAGGCTCTCCCGAATCCGTGTAGGTGTCGGCCAGGCCGACGAAGCGCATGGGCACGGGGTGGGTCTGCGCCACAATCCGCGCGATGTTGCTGCCCATGCCGCCGTGCAACAGGTGCTCCTCCGCCGTAACGATGGCGCCCGTTTCGCGTGCTGCGGCGGCAATCGCTTCGGTGTCCATCGGCCTGAGGGTGTGCATGTCCAGCACGCGGGCTTCGATTCCCTCCTCCGCTAGCATAGCCGCCGCGTCCAACGCTGCAGCCACCATGAGACCGCAGCCGATGATCGTCAGATCGCGGCCTTCGCGCACCACATTAGCCTTGCCGATCTCGAAGGGGCAATCGTCCATGGGGTAGATATGCGGCATCGCCACCCGGCTGGAGCGCAGATACACCGGCCCGACGTACTCGGCCGTCGCCCACACCGCCTTGTGCATCGAAGCCGGATCACAGGGCACCAGGATGACAAACGTGGGCAGGCCACCCATGAGGGCGAAATCCTCAATCGCCATCGCGGTCGGACCGTCTTTGCCCAGCGTGATCCCGCCGTGGCTGCCCACTATCTTGACGTTGAGACCCGCGATGGCGATGGACAGTCGAAGCTGGTCGTATGCATTGCACAACACGAACGCAGACATACTCGTGACGAAAGGAATAAACCCACAGTCTGCCAGCCCGGCGCCTATGCTGACCATGTTGCTCTCAGCCAGACCGATGTTAAAGAACCGCTCCGGGAACTCCTGGCGCACGCCCAGCGTCTTCGTCGTGTTGCACAGGTCCCCATCCAGCACCACAACCTTGGGATTCTGGCGACATAGGTCCAGTATTGCGTCCCCAAACACGTCACGCATCCGCTTGGCAGGCTTGAGCCCCGCTTTCTCGCCTAGCCGCATAGTATCTCCTCCCGCGCTCTTTCGGCCTGTTCCGGTGTGAGGGCGCGACCGTGGAAGGTGTAGTCCGCTTCCACAAAGGACACGCCCTTGCCCTTGACTGTGTGGGCGATGATCGTCGTCGGCTGGCCCTTGACCTTCTGCACAACCTTCAGCGTCTCAATGATCGCCTGGATGTCGTGCCCATCCACCTCCTCGACGTGCCAGCCGAAGGCGCGCCATTTCTCAGCAAACGGCTCCAGCGCCATCTCGCGGCTGATTGGGCCGGTCTCCTGGTACTTGTTGTAATCCACGATGGCGACAAGATTATCGGCCTTGAAGTGCGCAGCCGCCATCGCCGATTCCCAAATCTGGCCCTCCTCACACTCGCCGTCGCCCAGCAGCACGTAGACGCGGTAGTTCAGTGCGTTCATCCGCCCGCCCAGGACGTGGCCCAGCCCCACTGAGATCCCTTTGCCCAGTGAGCCGCTCGTCGTTTCGATACCGGGCAAGCGACCTTGGACCGGATGGCCCTCCACCGGGCTGTCCACCTGGCGCAAGGTCCACAGTTTCTCGCGATCAAAGTAACCGGCGTGGGCAAGCACGGCATAGAGCAACGGCGCGGCGTGGCCCTTGCTCATGATGAAGCGATCCCGTTCCGGCCAGTCAGGCTCCTTGGGGCGGTATCGCAGGATGCCGCCGAAGTACAGCGCCGTCAGTATCTCCACCGATGAGAAAGAGCTCGAAGG
>JBHIET010000151.1:0-3526 GCA_046760785.1 Anaerolineae bacterium
ATTCCTGGAGAGGGGCAGCATCTCCATAGTAGCGGTCTCGCTGGCAACCGATTGGGTTTTGTCCCACCTCCTTTTCCAAGTTCCAGAAGAGCCCAGAAGACATTTCCTTAGACAGGATCCATCCGCGGATTACTTCCGGTTTAGACCCCAGGCACATGTGCCACTCTCCGCTCAGCCTGGACTGCCAAGTCCACGCCAGGGGTGCCATGATCAACCGGGGTTTCGTGCTGTCCATCTGCCGGATGGTTCGACTGCGCTCACCTCAGGTCTGACGATCCGGCGGGAGTGAGTTGAAATGCGGCAGTGTCAAGCTAGACATACCCTTACAAGAAGCGCACTCTACCCCGGTACATCTCCACATACTTCTGGTTGCCCTCGTCACCACCGGGAAGGTTGGCACTCATCCAGACAGGGGGATCGATACCGCGCTCAACGAGGATGTACACAGCCTCGGCCACGATGCACTGCAACGCGAACGCGTTGGCAATGGTGGAGACGGCAGCCACCTTCTGCGGGAAACCGGAAACGGACACCGCCGCATCTCCTGCGGGTACGTAGGTGTTGACGAAAATATCCGCGATCTCGTAAAGGTTCTTGCCCGAGGGGTGACGCGCAGGGTGATCCGGCGGCAACACCTCCGCCGTGGCTTTACCCGTCACACCGATGACCGTCAGGCCCAACTGCTTGGCTTCCAGGGCCGTATCAATGGTGGCCGCGTTGACCCCATAGGCATTGACAATGATGATAACCTCGCCCGGATTCAAGCTGTAGTTTTTCAGGACCGCCGGCATGTATCCGGGCAAGCGCTCAATCTTGTTAGAGCGCAACGCACCAAACTGGAGGGAGAGGCCGGGGTCAAAGATGGGATCAATGGGGACCAAACCGCCGGCACGCCACATGAGTTCTTCGGCTCCCATGAAGCTGTGCCCGCCAGTGCCAACCACGTGAATCAGGTTGCCTTTTTCCACCTGGTCGGCCACCGCCTCACCGGCCAGGTGGATACTCTCTTGCTCGTTCTCGTAGATGCGCTGGACAAGCTCCGTCACAGCCTGATAGTACTGGCGAATGGCTTCCATAGAACTTCTCCCTTGCACCTCAGTGTTTCCCGGGTGTACCACAGGATTGCTGGCGACGTGGGGCGAATTTGCAGCATATCCGTGTTTCTCCTACACAAGTGCAGGCATAGTGTTGGAGAGGAGAAACGCCTCTGCGTACGATGTGCCGCGCAGGTAGCCGCGCACCCGAGCCAGCCCTTCCATGAAATTCAGGATGCCCGGCAGGACGTCCAGTTGCGTAGTCTGAGCTTCCATGGCTTCGCGCTTCAGGTGAAAGGTAGAGGTGATGTCCACCACCACGGAGGGGAACACGAACAGTTCGAATATCTCGTAGAAGAGGAGATGGGGAGTATACCACGGTTCCCCCTTGTCGGCGAGGACGCTCTCCTGGGCCTTGTAGCGGGCTTCGTCAACAATCTCGTAGGTGGCCCGGTGATCGCGGTGCTTATCGTGCTTGTAATGGGTCAGGATGACGGTCGGGCGGTAGAGGCGAATCAGGCGCACACATTCCTGGTAAACCTCACGGGTGTTGACGAGCCCCTGAGTGGGAAGTCCCAGGCTCACGCGCTCGGATATACCCAGAATCTTGTCGGCACGGTGGGCTTCCTTCGCTCGAAGCTGAGCTATCTCGCGTTTCAACTCCCTGATATAATCATGAGTAGCTCCCTGGTGTGGTACAATCGCGGCATCAATCCTGGATGGTCCAGGAGCCACATCAGGGCTGTGGCGTGCCATTTCTCACAACCCAAAGGAGCTACTCATGTCTAACTTTACCACACTTCCCGCTTTCCTGCCAATCGACATTGGCAAGAATGTCCACTGGTTCGCCGTCTTGGTCGGCTACGATCTGACGCCCCTCATCACACCCCGCAAGGTGCGCAGCAACCAGGAGGGTTGCGCGGAGATCGTAGCCGTGCTGGACCAGTTGTTGTTCAGGGGCCTGTATCATCCCGTGGTGCCCGGCCTGGAATCAACGGGCATCTACCACGAGGGACTGGCGCGGGCCCTGCATGAGCGCTATGCCGACCGGCGTGCCCCAGACGCCCAGCCGCGTCTGGACTTTCGTTTCCTCAACCCGCTGGTCGTCAAGCGCCAGCGCGACGTCCTCTCCGGCGCTCGGCCGCGCAAGACCGACCGCATCGACCTGGACGCCATCGCCATCTGCCTGCGCGATGGCCAGGGCTACCCCGCCGCCCTGCCCACCGCTGACGAGTTGCCCTTTGTCCTCTGGGCGCGCGACTATCGCGCTACCCAGCGCCAGCGTCGCCGCCTGGAAGTCCGCCTGCTCAGCCAGATCGACCAGCTCTGGCCGGGCCTGCTGGTCAATGTCCAGCGCTTCCGCAAGATGCATCCGGAGCTCGAAGCACCCGTACCCCTGGTCCATTCCAAGCCCCTGGAGCGGCGCTCTATCCAGGCCATCTTGCGCCACTGCCCCAATCCGCATGACTTCCTGGCCCTCGGCCAACAGGGCATTCAGGCCTTCTTCCGCCAACATGTAGGCCGCTGCGGTCCCAAAACTGCCGGCCGCGCCTGGGCTATCGTCTCGGAGGCCCTGCTAGTGCCCGACGACATCGCCCAGCTCCTGGCCGCTCAGCTCCAGGCCGATGCGCTGGCCTTCTTCGACCTCCTGGCCCACATCGAGGCCCTCGAACAGCAGGCTGATATCCTGGTCCCCCACTCGCCGGCCGCCGTGCTGGTCACCGTCCCGGGCATCAGTGCCCGCCTGGCCGCCCGTTACCTGGCCTATCTACGCCACCATCGCCGCTTCCTCGACGCCGCTGAAATCTGGGCCTTCGCCGGCTTCGACCTGGTCACCGAGGAGAGTGGCGACTTCCGACGCCTGGGTAAGATCACCAAAAAGGGTCATCCCGGCCTGCGGGATACCCTCTATCTCATCGGCTATCACGTCGCCAAACATGTGCCGCAGATCGCGCGCACCAAGGCCAAGGCCAGGCAGCGCGGCCTGGGCGCGGTCGGTGCCACCCTGCATGCCGCTCATCGTGTCAATCGCATCTTGTTCCGCATGCTCGTCGATCAGGCCCCCTTTGACCCAGATCGCCTGCGCTAGTTGCGCGGCGCGCTGAGCAGCTAATGCCATATCCCCGACCGGCCGCGCTCAACGGCGGTCATCGTCCCTGGCCTTTAGAGTTCGCCACTTCCCTGGGCGCTCGACGCCGCAACCGAGCCGGAGATTCGCCGCCGCAACTGAGAGCTTATGATGCCGCAGTAGATGTGGGCGCTCGACGTCGCATGCACATCCATCAGGAGGGCTGCTCTCAGCCGCGGTCATTCATCCATCGGCCGCGTTGAGCGCGGCCGGTTAGGGTATATTTTCTTACACAACCGAAGCTTGCCGCTTCGGTCATGGCTCCCTGCGCTCTTTTTCCTCTCCCCCTCCCGACTTGACAAGTTTAGAAGATGGAGCAGGCAACAACCGCATTTCTGGCCTCCTTGGATTCGTTTGCTGTATA
>JBHIET010000152.1:0-3435 GCA_046760785.1 Anaerolineae bacterium
GAGCACCTTCGAGACTTCCGCAGTCTGGCAGTTTGAATTGCGAAAGGCTCTCTTAAGGAGACTACTTGGACGAAGCCAGTCTGGCACAGGAGTTGAGCACTGCTGGGTATCGGCTGACCCGGCCCCGGCGGGCAGTGCTGCGCGTGGTGACTGAGGCTGCTAATTGTTTTGGAGTGGCCCTGATGTTGACGCTGGCAGCCTGCGGTCCCAGCGCCACATCGCAACCGGCATCGGGGGCGGAGGAGCGGCTGCAGGTGGTGGCGACCACGACCATCGTCGGCGATGTGGTACACGCAGTCGGTGGCGACGTAATCGCTTTGACTGTGCTCCTTCCCTTGGGGACCGATCCCCACTCCTACGAGCCCACCCCACAGGACGTGGCGGCGGTGGCAGACGCCGACGTGGTGTTCGTCAACGGTGCCGGGCTGGAGGTGTTCCTGGATTCGCTGCTGGAAAACGCGGGGGGCGACGCCCAGGTGGTCTCTGTATCGGAGGGCATCACGTTCCGCCATCTCGGAGGCGAGCACGGCAACCCCGACCCGCACGTCTGGTTCGATCCCCACAACGTCGCCGTATGGGTGGCGAACGTCGAGCAGACGCTGAGCGCCTCCGATCCGGCCAACGCCGAGGTCTACGCTGCCAACGGTAGCGAGTACAAAACAGCTCTGCAAGAGCTGGACGCCTGGATCCGAGATCAGGTTGCCCAGATACCCGAGGCCAATCGCAAACTGGTCACCGACCACGCGGCCTTTGGCTACTTTGCCGACCGTTATGGATTTGAACAGGTCGGGGCAGTTTTCCCTGGCTTCAGCACGTTGGCCGAGCCGTCGGCGCAGGAGCGGGCCGAGCTGGAGGAAGCCATCCGTGCGTTCGACGTCCAGGCCATCTTCGTGGGGACGACGGTTAATCCCGGCCTGGCGCAGCAGGTCGCCGAGGACACCGGCGCCCGCGTGGTCTTTCTCTACACCGGCTCGCTGAGTGAACCAGGCGGGCCGGCGGATAGCTACCTGGCACTGATGCGGTACGACGTGTCGGCGATTGTGGACGCATTGAAGTAGTCATCGCGAGGTTCGGAGCTCGCAAAGGTAGGTGGAAGGATGCCAATTATCAGGAGGTTCACTCACCACAAGACGGAAGCACCTATTCTGGAGGCGTCCGGTGTGACGGTGCGCTACGATGGCACGATGGCTCTAGACAACGTGTCGTTTCAGCTTACCTATGGTGAGCGAATGGCCGTGGTCGGGCCAAATGGATCGGGAAAGAGTACGCTGTTTAAAGTGATCGCTGGAGTGCTACGTCCCACGGCCGGAGAAGTGAAGGTTGGTGGCTACAGACCTGGCGGACACATTTGCATCGCCTACGTGCCGCAGCGCAGCCAGGTGGATTGGACCTTTCCGGTGAATGTAGCCGACGTGGTGATGATGGGCCGCGTCGGTAAGCTGGGTCTGTTTCGTCATCCCGGGGCAAAAGACTGGGAGTACGTGCGCCAATGCCTTGGGGTGGTCGGTATGGCCGACCTGGCCGACCGGCAGATCGGCGAACTGTCGGGCGGACAGCAACAGCGGATGTTCATCGCCCGCGCCCTGGCTCAGGAGACGCAGTTGATGTTGATGGACGAACCATTGACTGGCCTGGACGTGACGTCACAGGAAGACATCTTCCGCATCCTGGAAGAGTTGCACCAGCGCCACGTAACGGTGATGGTTTCTACTCACGATCTGAACGTGGCAGCCGAACGCTTCGATAGGGTGATGTTGCTCAATGGTCGCTTACTGGGTATGGGGCAGCCGGATGAGGTCTTCACCCAGGAGCGACTGCAGGCGGCCTACGGTAGTCACCTGCGATTGGTCGAAATCTCTGATGGTCTGATGGTGCTGAGCGATACCTGCTGCGAGGGAGATGTGTAGATGCACAGCCTGCTCGATCTGCTGATCGGCCCGTTGAGTTATCCGTTTATGGCTCGTGGGTTACTGGCGGTGGTGATGGTAGGGATCGTATGTGCCGTGGTAGGCACGTATATTGTGCTACGCGGCATGGCCTTCTTCGGCGACGCCTTGGCCCACGCGATTTTGCCCGGCGTAGCAGTGGGGTACCTGATCAGCGGTGGAGCACGAGGGCCACTTTTCTGGTGGGGCTTGCTCACGGCCGTCCTGACTGCCATCGGGATTGGCGCGATCGGCAAGGGGGCCCAGATTAAGGAGGATACTGCCATCGGCATCATCTTCGCTGGGATGTTCGCGCTGGGCATTGCCCTGATTTCCACCGTGCGCAGTTACGCGGTGGACCTGGCACACTTCTTGTTTGGGGACGTACTGGGCGTGTCGCCGGGCGACCTGTGGCTGACGGGTATCTTTGGTGGATTGGTCCTTCTCACAATCCTGGCCTTGTACAAGGAGTTCTTAGTCCTCTCCTTCGACCCTGTTCTGGCAGCGACGCTGCGCCTGCCAGCCACCCTCTTGCACTATCTACTTCTGGTGCTGATCGCCGTGGCTATCGTCGTCTCGCTGCAGACGGTGGGAGTCGCCCTGATGGTGGCGATGCTGGTGACGCCGGCGGCCACGGCTTATTTGCTCACCCGGCGTCTGCTACCGATGATGGTCCTGGCAGCCTCCATCGGGGCGCTCGCCGGCATTGTCGGTCTTTACCTGTCGTACTACGTCAGCGTAGCATCGGGGGCGGCTATCGTACTTGTATGCACGACGTTATTTCTGCTGGCCCTGCTGTTCTCCCCGGGACGGGGACTGGTGTGGGAGGGGGTGCACCGGTTGAAGGGGTGAGAATACCACCGAAAAAGCGCCATCCCCGACGGCCAAAGGAGCCGGGCTGGGCGTGATCGTGCAATCTGCCGCTTGCGATCTGCAGACCGAAGTCTACCTGGTCAGCGCCTGTCTGCTGGGCGTTCCTTGCGCCTACGATGGCAGCGCACATCTCCAGCCAGAACTGCTCACACTGGCAGCGCAAGGACGGTGTGTGCCGGTCTGTCCCGAGGTGGCGGGAGGCCTGGGAGTGCCCCGGCCTCCGGCCGAGATCGTGGGCGGGGATGGGAAGGATGTGTTAGAGGGTCGGGCGCGGGTGGTGACGGCTGTGGGGGAGGATGTGACTGAAGCCTACCTGCACGGGGCGGAGCGCGCGCTGGCAGCCGCGCGGCGGCACGCCATCACCACGGCGATCCTCAAGCAGCGCAGCCCTTCCTGCGGCAGCGCCTGCATCCACGATGGCACGCACAGCGGGGGGCTCAGGGCAGGTCATGGTGTGACGGCGGCGCTCCTGTGGCGGCACGGCGTGAAGGTCTGCTCGGAGGAGGATTGGGCTTGTACATACACCGAACGTAAAGCGTAGAGTATAATCACACCTCGCGCTCAGGCATCTTTGAGCGAAACGGAGACCCTTTCATAATCTGTCCAAAAGACGTCACTACTCAGCCTGAGCAGCGTA
>JBHIET010000153.1:0-3423 GCA_046760785.1 Anaerolineae bacterium
TCGCCTGGGGTGTCACCAACCTGGGGCCGGACGTGCAGGACCTGTTCATCGAGCGAGTCAATCCGGAGAACCCCAACCAGTACGAGTACCAGGGAGCGTGGCTGGATATGGAAATCGTCCGCGAGGAGATCCGCGTGGCCGGGGAGGAGGAGCCGGTGGTGGTGAACGCCCGCCTCACCCGACACGGCCCCATCATCAACGACGTGGCCGGCGGCACGGAGGATGACTGGGCCTTCGGCTGGCAGCCCCTGGCCCTCTCCTGGACCGCCCTCCAGCCGGGCACTCTGATGCGCAGCATTCTTCTGCTGGACCGGGCCAGTAACTGGGACGAGTTCAGGCACGCGCTGAGCTACTGGGACGTGCCCAGCCAGAACTTCGTCTACGCCGACGTGGAGGGGAACATCGGCTACCAGGCCCCGGGGCGCATCCCCATCCGCGCCAAGGGCAACGGCTCGATGCCCGTGCCCGGCTGGACGGGTGAGTATGAGTGGGTGGACTACATTCCCTTCGACGAACTGCCCCGCGCCTTCAACCCGCCGGAGGGGTACATCGTCACCGCCAACAACGCCGTGGTGGGGCCGGACTACCCCTACTTCCTCTCAATGGACTGGTCACCCGGCTACCGGGCGCGGCGGATCGTGGAATTGATCGAGGCGGACCCCTCCCTTTCCCTGGCCGACATACAGGCCATCCAGGGAGACAGCAGCCCCATCTATGCCCAGGACATCCTGCCCTACCTCCGGACCCTTTCCAGCAACGACGCCCGGCTGGCAGAGGCACTGAACCTGCTGCGGACCTGGGACGGGCGAGCGGTGCGGGACAGCGCGGCAGCCGCCCTCTTCGAGGCCTTCCGCCTGCACCTGGTGGATCTGACCTTCGGCGACGAACTGGGGGAGCAACTGCTGCGCCGGGCGCGGAACACGGCGGGGGTCGCGCTGGTGGGCCTTCTGGCCGACGAGGCATCCCCCTGGTTCGACGACGTGACCACGCCCCAGGTGGAGACGCGCGACGAGATTCTGCTGCGGGCGCTGGAGGATGCGGTGGATGAACTGACCGAGACACTGGGGCGGAACATGGCCCGCTGGCGCTGGGGCGACCTCCACACCGCCACCTTTGAGAACCAGAGCCTGGGGCAGTCCGGCATCGGCCCCATCGAGGCCATCTTCAACCGGGGACCGGTTCCGGTGGACGGCACTATCGCCACCGTCAACAACACCGGCTACAGCCCGAACCATCCCTACGGTGTGACAGTCGTCCCCTCCTACCGCCAGATCGTGGACCTGGCGGACTTCACCCGTTCGGTCTCGATGCACACCACCGGCCAATCGGGCCACCCCTACCACCCGCACTACGGCGACATGATTGATCCCTGGCGGAACATCGAGTATCATCCCATGCTGTGGGAGCGAACCGATGTGCATGAAGACGCGGAGGGCGTGCTGGTTCTGACTCCCAAGTAATTGGCGCGAATAGCAGGCCGGAGTCCCCAGCTTGCTGGGGTTGGTCGCGCCGCACCCCTAAACAAGTTGGGGATTCCGAGACTATGACCCCGCAAAATCCCAAAGAGCCCAACTAAAAAGCCCCCTTCTGGCGAACGAAGGGGGCTTTTTAGTTGGCAAGTACTTCAAGCCACGTACACACGGATGGCCGCCTCACCGTTGACCGGGCACTTGTACTCACAGATGCCACACCCGATGCAGCGCTCCCGAATCACGTGGGGGCGCTGCATCGGGCGACGTTTGTCATCGCAACTTGACTCCTCTCCAAACTCCACTACCAGACATCCTCCAAATAATCGAGCAGCAAGGTCCTGGAGGAGTAGTTACTACAGAACATCAGATATCGAGATGCCGCGCTCCTGGGCGCGCTGGATCATCCACTCCTTGATGTCGGCCGGCGGCGGGGGAACCTCGCCCTCAGGTCGGCGCTCCAGGTGCATGGCATCGGTGGGGCATACGGTGGCGCACAGCCCGCAGCCCACGCAGCGGGTGTAGTCCACCACGCAAACGCCATCCGGCACGGAGAGGGCCCCGAACTGGCAGCGCTCGAGGCAGTCGCCGCAGCCGATGCACATCTCGGCGTCCACGACGCTGTGGAAATCGGAGCGCACGGCGGTGGCGGGGACGCCGAACTCGGCCACGCTGCGCAGTATCCCGCAGCAGCAGGTACAGCAGTTGCAGATGTAGTTGTGCCCGTCACGGTAGTTGCCGGTGGAGTGTACCAACCCCGCTTCCTCGGCCTCATATAGGATACGCAGCGCCTCTTCTTTGGTTATGGCCCGATCCACCTCGCTGTGGTCGAACGCGCCCTCGACCGGGGCGAAGACCAGGCAGTTCTCAACCGGGTGGTCGCACCCCTTGCCGATCAGCCGCTGCTGGACGCGACAGATGCAGTCGCGCACGCCCCACGATTGGGCCTTTTCCAGCAATTCGGTGGCCCGCTCGTAGGGGAAGATCTCCAGGTCAACGGGAATAGCCTCTCCGACGGGGATGACGCGGTGAACAGCGGGCGTATCGCGGACGATGCCAGCCCCGCCCGTTTCCTGGAGGTATTGCTCGAACAGCGCCGCCAGTTCCGCGTCCATGCGGGGCAACTGCTCCTCGTAGAAGCCAACGGCAAAAGGCATCAATCCAAAGAGGAGCTGACCTTTGCCCTTCTTGATGCGGATCAATCCCTTGCGGGCCATCCCTTTGAGCGTACGGTAGGCCGCGTCGGCGTCCACCCCCAGGCGAGCGGCGATGTCAGCGGCTGGCTCGCGGGTCAGGCGCATCACGCTGGCCAGCGCTGCCTCCTCTGGGGTGAAGATCTTGGCCAGCAGCCGCAACTCCGCCCCACTCTCGGTGGCGGGAAAGCCATTAGGGATGGCGTCCAGCCGCTGCGCCAGTTTGCGGTAGATTTCTTCAATCATTGCCCGATCTCCTTTCCTTTTCCGTTGTTGTGCCACCGGACGCTTTGTTGGAGAAACCAGGTTTTTGCCTGTCTGAGCAAGCAGATCATTGCTTTCGAGTCTCCTGGGGTGCGGAAAGGTGTCTTGGCTGCCCAGAAACCTGGTTTCTAGCCTCTATGCAGATGCAGCTTCCACCTCGAGACTGATCATGTTAAAGCCAATGCCGCCGGTGACGCGGAGGTTGCTGCTGCCGCACTCGCAACCTTGGGCCAGGGCCTCCACCATGATCGCTCGCGGTGGATCATCGGCCCAGTCACTCAGGTCAGCCTGTCGTCCGCAATCCAGGCACGTGATCTCGATGGGCACGATTTCGAAGTGCAGTTTCGCCCCCTCGGCCAGAGTGCCCTGGCTGAGGTACTGGAAATAGAACTCGACGAATTCAGGTACAACCAGCGACATCCTGCCCACCTGCAAGTAGATATCGGTGATGCGCTGGCCGTCGGCGTATTTCAAGGCCAGGTCCAACATCGCCTGGG
>JBHIET010000154.1:0-3416 GCA_046760785.1 Anaerolineae bacterium
ATTTCCTGACGGGCGATCTATGGGCCGGCGTGGCTTCGGTGCGGGTCGGCGAACGTCGCGTCCTGGAAATTGTGAATAAGTACGGGAAGGACGTTTTCCTCCACGCTGTTGAAGAGTACCTGGACTACGGTGAGCAGGTCACTCTGGCCGCGCTGAGACGGTTGCCCAAGGGCAAGTACTCTCTGGTTGAGCCACAGGATAACGGGCCGGACTATAAAGTCGCTATCGAGATTACCGACGATGAATTTATCATTGACCTGCGGGACAATCCCGATCAGGACAAAGGCCCCTTCAACATGAGTCGGGACGAAGCGACTGTGGCCTGCCAGATCGCCTTCAAGGGTATCGTTTCACCAGAAAGACTGAGCAACGGCGGCACCTTCCGCCCCTTAAAGGTCCTGACGCGCCACGGGAGCGTCTTTGATCCGATCTACCCGGCGGCGCAGGGCATCTATTACGAGATCACCATCCGGTTGCACGATCTGATCTGGCGCTGCCTGGCCCAACATATGCCGGACCTATTGCCCGCGGGCGGGTTCGCTTCCGTATGCGGCACGCTGTTTGGCGGCATCCATCCCGATACCGGCCGGCCTTACGCCGTGATCGAGCCTGAGCTGGGCGGCTGGGGCGGGTCGCCGACCTCCGACGGCAACTCGGGTCAGTTCAGCGCGCTGCACGGCGAAACCTATAACTGCCCGGCCGAAGTGGCCGAAGCGCGCTACGGTGTGACGGTGGACTATCTCAGCTTCCACGACGAGGATGGCGGCGCTGGCTTCCATCGGGGCGGCAAGGGGGTGCGGATTGACTATCGCATCAGGTCCGACAACGCCTGGCTGACGGTGGCTTACACCCGCGATAAGAACCCGCCGTGGCCCCTAAAGGGTGGCCAACCGGGTTCGCCCAACCACATCCTGATCCGGCGCGCCAACGGTGAGACGGAGCGCCACGCGGTGACCAGCGGCTTGACCTTGAATACGGACGATGTCATCCAGGTCATGACGGGCACGGGCGCTGGCTGGGGCGACCCGATGGAACGCCCTCTGGAGCTGGTGAAACAAGACCTGAAGAATGGCTACATCACGCTGGAGCAGGCGAACAAGTACTATGGGCTGGATAAGCGCAGCAAGAGCGGATAGGGAGAAACACATGATCAAGTTGACTGTGATCTACAATCTACCGCCCGGCGCCGATCATGAAGAATTCATCAAGTGGCGCACGACAATCCATCAGAAGAGCAACATGTCCATCCCGGGTGTCATCAAGAACGATTTCTACGTCATCAAGCGCGCCTGGAAGATGGACGAGGCTCCCTATCGCTACATGACCGAAGCCTACTTTCCCGACATGGAGACCTTTGAGAAAGCCTTCTTTGATCCTGACTACCAAGCCGGGCTGGCAAAATCGCTAGAGCGCATCGCCGATCCGTTGTTTCTTATCTCCGAGGAGGTCATCTCCGAATCCCGCGAATGAATCTGTGCCAGTGGATTTGCACGGGCTAAAGGCATCACCAATGATGAGCGGCGGAGTGGTCTGTCTCACTGTCTGCGCCGGGTTCGATTCCCTAACATCCCGTCGTGTACGTTGAGGTCGGCGAACTGGCCCCGGTTCGTTCCCGCTTGCGTAACCCCAGAGTCCTCCAGACCCCCGCCGCTTACGCAATGGCCTGACAGGCGGGCACGATCCGCGGCAGGGGGAACAGGCAGCAACGTAGACCATCAGGCACAGGCTGTGCCCTCCCGCCGTCGAAGTGGAAAGCGACGCCGCCAATCCGGGGGCAGGCGGGAGGGCGGCGTTCGTTTGTGTCAGGGCCGCTGTTGGGTATAATAGGGGCGGGCCACCACCCATGGCAGCGCCGATGGTAGGTACGGCGGCCGGCAGCAGCGCTTCGGCGGCGCACAGACCCTGCGCCAGGTTACATTGGAAGATGTGGGGTTGGTCAGGGCGTGATCCCGTTTTGCCTACCGGCGCTGGTCGTGGTGGGGGGGGAAGCGGGACGGCGGGCGCTTTGCCCTGAGCCCTTCGACTTCGCTCAGGGCAGGCTCTGTCGAAGGGGCGTTCGTATGTATGAGGGCCGCTGTTAGGATATGATTGGCCTTGGATCTGCCACCTATACAGGGAGATGACGATGAGCTCCAATCTGATAGCTGCTGAGAATCTGGCAGAAGCTATCCGCCAGGTGGCCCGGAAAGCCCACTCCGAAGAAGACTTGCGCGTGGGCGTCGAACACGCCCTCTCTGCCACCTTGCAGGCGTTGGGGCTGACCGCCACCCCCGAATATGAAAAGACCACTCTCAGCGGCTCCGCCGATGCTGTCTACGGTCACGCAGTCATCGAGTACAAGCGACCGGGCCGCCTGGCCGAGAAGGGCTTTCCCACCAAGCTGACCGAGCAGATCGCCCGATACCTGGCTGACCTGGCTCAACGCGCTGGCGGTCGGGCCAAGCAGGTCGAGGCGTTGGAGAGAATGATCGGGATCGGGCTGGACGGGGAGCAAATTCTGTTCCTGCGCTACTCCGCCACCGGGCGCAAACGCGATTCTCCCCTGCCGCCGCTGCCCGGCACTCCAATGAGCTTTCTCGACGTAGAGGAGTACCCAGGCGGCTTCCAGATGGTCGGCCCGGTGCCGGTGGGACGGGAGAGCGTCGAACTGCTGCTGCTCTACCTGCGCTCCCTCTCGCGCAAGCCGCTCACACCCGAAGCGCTGGCCGCCGACTTTGGCCCCCAGGGCGACGTTGCCCCCCACCTGGTCAACGTCTTCTACGCCGCCTTGCAGGCCCACCTGGAAACCAACCATCCCCGCGTGGCGACCTTCTTCGCTGAGTGGGACCGCATCTTTGGCATCGTCTACGGGGAAGAGTTGGGCAAGGCGGAAAAGGACGCGCCCGAACTGGCGGCGCTCTACCGCATGGTGGACAACCGCGGTAGGGGTAAGGCTCGCCCTTACCCCCAGGGCGACCGCAAGGGTGCGCCCCTGAAGGGCGACCGCAAGGGTGCGCCCCTACTGAAGCCGCTCTTCTTTGCCGTCCACACCTACTACGCGCTGCTGATGAAGTTCCTGGCGGTGGAACTGGCCTCGCTGCAGGGTGGCGCGCTGGTGGGCTCCTTTGTCGCGGCACTGCCTGCGGCGACAGAGAAGCAACTGCGCCGTGAGTTGACCAACCTGGAGAACGGTGGCACCTTTGCCCTGCTGGGCATCAACAACTTTCTCGAAGGCGACTTCTTCGGTTGGTATCTCGACGCCTGGGACACTCAGCCTCCCGCAGGTTCAGAACCTGCGGGAGGCTTGCTGGCCGACGGCATCCGGGCGCTGGCCCGCACACTGGCCGATTTCGAGCCTGCTACCACCACGCTGGAGCCGGAGCACACCCGCGACCTGCTCAAGAAGCTCTACCAATACCTGGTGCCGCGCAAGCTGC
>JBHIET010000155.1:0-3243 GCA_046760785.1 Anaerolineae bacterium
GGGCTGACCACTACCCAGGTGCGAGTGTTGGCCTTCTCGCCGCACTACGCCAGCGACCAGACCATCTTCGCCGGCACCGGCGGTGGTGGCGTGTTCAAGTCCACCAACGGCGGCAGTTCGTGGAGCAGCAGCGGGCTCGCCAGCACGTACGTGAACGCGGTGGTCACCTCGCCCAATTTCGCGGCCGACCAGACCCTCTTCGCCGGCAGCGGTGCCGGGGCTTTCAAGTCTAGCGATGGAGGCAGCACGTGGAACGCTGTCAACAGCGGGCTCACCAACGTCCAGGTGGAAAGCCTGGCAACCTCACCGCACTTCGCCACTGACAGCACGCTCTTCGCCGGCACCTACTACGGCGGGGTGTTCAAGTCTACCACTGGCGGCAGCTCTTGGACCTCGACCTCCACTGGCATGACCAACGTCAACGTGTACGCCCTGGACATCTCGCCCAACTACGCCAACGACTTCACCCTCTTCGCCGGCGCCCAGTACGTGGGCGTGTTCCGCTCCACGGACGGTGGCGCCTCGTGGGTGTCGGCCAGCAGCGGGCTGACCAACCTAGACGTGCAGATCCTGGCCATCTCGCCCGGTTTTGCTGGCGACCGCACGGTCTTCGCCGGGACCAACGGCGGTGGCATCTTCAGGTCCACGAACGGCGGCGGCACCTGGAGCGCGGTCAACACCGGGCTGACCGATTTGAGGGTATGGTCCCTGGCGCTGTCACCTGACTACCTCACCGACCGCACGGTGTTCGCCGGCACCGACAGCGGCAAGGTCTTCAAGTCCACCGACGGGGGGAGCACCTGGAGTGACGCCAGCACTGGGCTTCCCTCCAAGCGGGTGCGGGCACTGGTCCTCTCTCCCAACTACGCTAGCGACCAGACCCTCTTCGCTGGCACCTATGATGGCGGGGTCTTCAAGTCCACCACCGGCGGGAGCGCCTGGAGCGCGGCAAACAGCGGGCTCAGCGACCTGAAGGTCAGTAGTCTGGCCATCTCGCCCGGCTATAGCGAAGCGTACCCCGCCCACGGGGAAAGGGGTGCTACAGATGCGACGATCTACGCCGGCACCTACGATGGCGGCGTCTTCAAGTCCACCAACGGTGGAAGTTCCTGGGTTGCAGCCAACACAGGGCTCCAATGGCCGGCCGTCAATGAACTGGCGCTCTCGCCGGACTACCTGAGCGACGGAACCCTCTACGCTGCCTTCAGCCGGGTCTACGTGTCCACAGACCGGGCTGGTTCGTGGACCGAGCTGGGGACGATCAGGTGGAACCGCTACACCGTGGCGCTGGACGTGGCTCCAGGAGACACACAGGCGGTCTTCGCCGGGACGGACGGCCAGAGCCTCTGGCGGTACGGTCGCTTCTTTGGTCCCACGCCCACGGTGACGCCGACGGCCACCCGGACACCGACCGCGACGACTACGCCTAGCCGGACACCCACGCCCACCCGGACGGCCACCGCGACGACTACGCCCACGACAACGGCCACACCCATCACTACCTACACGACAACGGCCACACCCATCACTACCTACACGACCACGCCCACACCCACGGCGACCTCGGCCACGCCTACGCCGGAGGCGTATCTCTACCTGCCGCTGATCGTGCGAGGCGAGGACACCGGGCAGGGTGCTGGGGACGCCGGGCGTTGGGGGCGGTAACGGAGAAGAAGCGGAGCATCTCTCTGAGACCCTAAAGGTGGGGGAGACCTTTAGGGTCTCAGATGTGCTCGTAGAACCCTCGGGGGCGCAGCTCGGGGAAGTCGTCCTGCTCCACCAGGTGCCGGCGCACGTCCACGCACAGGTGACACTTGCCGGCGTAGCCGTCGGGCAGGGGCTGGTAGCCGTACCGCTCCTGCGCCAGCTCGAGCAGCTCATACGGCCCGCGTTCGATCAGCACTTCGATCAGGGGCGGGTAGCGACCGGCCTGGAAGTCGGCTAGCACTTGTGGCAGGTCGTGCCAGTCGCCGACCGTGAGCCCGCCGCAGAAGCCTGAGATGTAGTTGCCGTACAGGTCGAAGTGGGAGTGGTGGGCGTAGAGGATATCCCCGGCGCAGTTGGTGTCCGCGAAGGCCGATGCCGGGTGTCGCGGGACCAGGTGACCCAGCCGGTACCCCGACCGCCCGCCGGAGATGATGCCGTAGCCCTGCCACAGTACCCGGCGCGCCCCCTCGACGCCAAACTCCTCCTCGTAGCGCGACAGCGGGGTGGGGCGCTCCACGTCGAATTGCCCCACGACCTCGATGAACTCCGGCAGGTAGACGATGGTCCCGCGTGGGCCGAAGACGTCGAGGGCGGCGCGTATGGCTCGCAGGGTGCGGATGGGGGGAATGCGTTCGGCGTGGAAGGGTGAGCAACTGATCAATACCGCCTGCAACCCCGCCTGCCGCAGGGGGGCGAAGCGCTCGACCGCCTGGTCGTGATCAACGCACCAACTGGCGCTGGTCTCTACGTAGCAGGTGATGCCCAGTTCACGTGCCAGGCGCACGCCCTCCAGCAGCAGGGGGAAGTGGAGGAAGGGCTCCCCGCCGGTGAAGTGGATCTGAGGTGGCCGGGGCCAGACTGCCACCGCCTCCAGCGCCTGGCGCAGCTCCTGCGGCGACATGGATTCCTTCTCCCAGCGCGGTCCGCAGTTGTAGAGGCAGTGCTTGCAGCCGCTGTTGCAGCGATAGGTCAGGATGATGCCGAGGTCGCGGGGACAAAGTGTAAACATTGATTATCACGAATTGAGTTCCTCCGAGTTCCAAGCCAGGAACTCAGGGGAACTCTGGGGAACTGAGGGGAACTACCACCTTTCGTACCGCACCAGTTCCGACAACGCTTTGCGCTCTTTCGGCCCGGGCCGGTCGGCCGGATACCCCAGCGGCGTGAAGACGACGGGCTCCACGTCGTCGGGTAGATGTAGCACCTCACGCGCAGCCTTTACGTCGAACGAGGCAACCCAGCAGGTACCCAAGCCGGCGTCCGTGGCCGCCAGGACCAGGTGATCCATAACGATGGCCACGTCCACGTCGGTATAGCGTTTACCGTCCCGGCGGACCCAGGCTTGGGCGGGGATACCACAGGCGCAGATGACCAGAGGCGCCTGCACGAACCAATCCCGTTTGTATATCCGTCTCAGTTCCCCCTCCCGGCCAGCCGTGTGGATCACGATGAGCTGAAAGGGCTGACGGTTGGCCGCCGTCGGCGCCAGGCGCGCTGCTTCGAGCACCTTTTGCAAGATCTCATCCGGCACCGGGT
>JBHIET010000156.1:0-3209 GCA_046760785.1 Anaerolineae bacterium
GCCTGGCTCGGTCTGGGGAGCCAGGCGGCGTGCTTTTAGCCGCCGCCTTTACCCGACAGCAGATGGCCAATGAGCTCGTCCAGGCGCACACTGGCAGCGCAGCAGACCTTGTCGGCCGCGCCATAGAAGACGAGGAGCTCGTCTCCCACCACCACCACCACCGCCCCCTCTGGAAAGACGACGTTGGGCACGTCACCCTCCCGCTCGTATTCCTCCTCCGGCTCCAGGATCGGCTCCGTCGTGCGGGCGATGACCTTCCAGGGCTCCTCCAGGTCCAGAAGCGCCGCTCCGGCCCGGTAGACGTGGTCGGGATCAACGCCGTGGTAGATGAGCAGCCAGCCGGCATCGGTCTTGATGGGCGGCGGCCCGGCGCCGATCTTCTTGCCCTCCCACGGCTGCTCCGGTTCCATGATCACCTTATGGTCGTACATCCCTTCGATACACTCAGGGCACCGCCTGCCGGGCAGCCCGTCGAGGAAGGCGAACCAGATGCTGGGTCGCTCCACCGGATAGCCGGAGCCGATCCAGTTGCTCGGTCTGTGGATGGCCGCGTATCTGCCCCCGATTTTCTCGGGGAAGAGCACCACGTCCCGCTCGTCGGCGTCGTAGGGGGTGATGATGCCCAGGCGCTCAAAACTTTGGAACTCCCTCACCCTGGCCAGGGCGGTGCGGGGGGCGGCGGTTTGCGGCTTGGGGATGCCCAGGCGTCGCCGCACAGCGCTTGGAGGGGAGGGGGTGGGGGTGACGACGTAGGTCATGTAAAGTTCGCCCTCGATCTCGGTGAGCCTGGGGTCCTCAATGGACATCTCCCAGAGTTTGAGATGGGGGCCGAAGCAAGGCTCGTCGAACCGCTCCAGCAGGCGCAACTCCTCGTCGAAGATGGCGTGCCCAAGCCTGGAAGCGTAGTGAACGTAGTCCCCTACGGCCCGGTAGAGGACGTGGATTTTGCCATCTTTGTAAATGGCAGCACAATTGAACGTCGCTACTGACTCCCAATCATCCCCTCTGGGTTCCAGGATGGGGTTTCCTAAATAACGCTTCAGCTTCATTTTATTCTCCTCTATCCCCCAACGAACTCCAGCACCTCGGCCTTGCTGCACATGGATACACCGATGACCGTGTCAGCCCCGCCGTAGTAGACGTAGAGGGCCTCGTCGGTCATCACCTGGCCACAGGAAAAAACCACATTGGGCACGTCGCCGTGCCGCTCCCACTCCTCCTCCGGCTCCAGTATCGGCTCATCCCACCGCTTCAACACCACCGTCGGGTCGTTCGTGTCGAGCAGGGCGACACCCAGTTTGTAGACCTTGTCCTCGGCGAAGCCGTGATAGAAGAACAGCCAGCCGGCGTCGGTCTTCAGCGGGGGGCCGTTGGCGCCAACCTTATAACTGTCCCAGGCGCCCGGGCGAGGCCGCATAACGATCTGATGGTCTTCCCAGTGGAGCAGGTCGTCGGAATAGGCGAGCCAGATGTCAGGCTCGCGGCGGTGGAACATACAGTAGCGTCCCCTGATCTTCTCCGGGAAGAGGGTAGCGTCCTTATTCACTTCGCCGGGCAGGGGGAACCCCATCCGCTCCCAGGCAATGAGGTTCTGGGATCGAGCCAGGGCGATTTGATAAAACGTTCCCGAGTTGGCGGTGTAACACATGTAGAATGTATCGCCGATTCGGGTGACACGAGGGTCCTCGACCCCCTTGGTCTCGTGCTCATTCGCTGGCTCCAGCACCGGCCTGTCCAGCCTCAGCCAGTCGAAGCCATCTCTGCTGACGGCGTAGCCGATGCGGCTGACACGGTCTACTCCCTGAGCGCGGTAGAGCATGTGGAAGAGGCCATTGTGATGCACAACAGCGGCGTTAAACACGTTGAGCGCCTCCCATTCGTGGAGCGGGTTGGGCTTGAGAATTGGGTTGCCAGGGTAGCGGCGCAGCTTCAGCATTGTTATCACTTAGAAGATTGTCTCCCACACACCCGTCTCAGCAGCCCGGGTGGCAGCGAGGGCGACGGCCAAGGAGTTGCGCCCATCGGCCGCGGTGACCTCGGGCGTGTGCTGGGGGTCGCGGATGGCAGCGATGAGATCCTGCATGCCAACGCGGACCGAGTCGCGATACACGGCCTGCTTGCCCTGCGGCAACGTCAATTCTGCGCGGGCGCGGACGGTGGCACGATAGGGGGCACCTAAGGCCCAGCCCTCCGTGGCCGCACCTGTGTACCGCTCAATGATCTCTGGCTCGGCACCAGCCCAGCGCCGGAGACCCTCCAGTCCCTCGTCGTCCAGCAGGGCATCAACGACCAACCGGGTCGGGATCCAGCCGTACAGCGTGGCATACCCCCGGGCGCAGGCCAGGCGAATGGTGGTTTGCTCAAAGCGAGCGGGTTGGGTGAAGGCGTGATGGTAGGTCGCCACCACATCACCTGAGTAGCGGACAACGGCCCAGACGCGGTCGCGGCAGCCATCGGGGCGCGTGTGGGCGAGGGCGGCGACGGCCTGTGCCCGTTCGCCGCTGAGCCAGCCGAACAGGTCAAAGAAGTGGACCCCATGCTCCACCCAGATGCCGCCGCTGCATGCCGGATCCCAGAACCAATGACCAGGCTTGAGTGCCTCGTCGGTGGCCAGGTTCTCCAACGAGATGTGGAGCAGAGGTCCCAGCACCCCGCTGCGCAGCAGGGTGCGCAGGCGGCGGTTGAGCGGGTTATGGCGCAACACGTAGTCCACGGTGAGGTGTACGTGGTGCTGCGCCGCCGCAGCGATGACGGCGTCGGACTCGTCCAGGGAGAGGGCCAGCGGCTTTTCGCAAAAGACGTGCTTGCCGGCGCGGGCGGCGGCCAGGCTCAACGGCGCGTGGGTGTGGGGTGGCGTGCTGATGACAACGATGTCCACGTCTGGCGCGGCCAGGAGATCAGCAGCGTCGGCGTAGGGTCGCGCGCCAGAGCGTCTGGCAGCCTCTTCACGACGGGTCTCGTCTACATCGGCTACAGCCATGACTCTTAGGTCTGGCATCGCCGCGTAGACATCCATACAGAAGCTTCCGAAGCCACCATAGCCAATCAGCCCTAAGCCTAGCGGTTCCATCAGACCTCTCTTCCTTTCAGACAGAACGCTCCACCTGCTACCAAGGGGCGTCCCCGCCCCGTCCTGACGGGTCCGGCCGCACAAAGCGGGGCGATGACAAGCGGTCACGCTCACCTTGGACTTCGGCGAGCTCAGCCGA
>JBHIET010000157.1:0-3143 GCA_046760785.1 Anaerolineae bacterium
CGCCCTACCCCCCACCGCCGTCGCCGCCGGCTCCGGCCTACCCGCCCCCGCTCCAGGTCAGCCGGCCCACACCGACCTCTGTCGTGTCGAGCCAGGAATCCGGCCCATTGCCTCAGCCTGCGCCTACTCCCCAAAACCTCCCGTTGACTTCGGATATCGCGCCACCCTTCTTTGCAGAGGGTTCGGCGATTCGGCAATCTCTCTTTTGAGTGTTGTCGGCTTGGCTGTGCCCAAATATGACATCGAATTCCGAGGATTTAGCGAATCCGCCGTCGCCTATTCGGTAAATCCCTCCCAATTCGTTGTCATATTCCGCAGGCCGCCACTCAACAACGCTCCACGGGGAGACCACCGGCGCTTCAACGGCCGTCTTATGCCAGGCCAAGAGCCCGCACGGCGATGACCCTTCGACTTCGCTCAGGGCAGGTTCGCCGTGCTACAAAGCAGCGCTCCGTGAACGGAGCTAAGCTGGATTGATCCAGCGCTGCCCTGTAGATGGAAGGTTATCCCAAACTCGTGACTGTCGGCGAAGTCCTCTTGCCAATACAGGCCAATTGTGCTATCATGCAATCCGTAACGGGATCGCCGACTACCCTGGCATTTCGACCCCAGACTTCGGACCCTGGACTTTGGAAACCCACGGCGTTAAGCCGCTGGGTCTGTCCTCGCTGGCCCAGGGGATATCGCTTTTGAGATCAGCCTGGGTTAGCGAGGAGCCTCCCGGCGCCTAAACGGCGCGGGTTTCTTCCGACGGTATCCGATCCCAGGCACTGAGAAAGCGGGAAGTAGTTTCTTGACACGCTCCTAGGACTTTGGACCCTCAATGGGAGGGGACCCCATGCGAATGCCCTTTGGCCGGTACGAGGGCCAGACCCTCGAAGAGATCGCGGACGCGGACCTGGACTATCTGCGCTGGTTGCTGCGTGAGGAAGTGGGCCCGGAAGAGCTGCGGGCTGAGGCAGCCCGGGTGCTGGAGGCCCGGACCTACCCGGCCACGCAGCACCGCCCCCTCCGAGGACAAGGTCCACCGTGGCTGTGGGGCTTGGCCGGAGCAGTCCTGGGTGCCCTGGTGATGCTCGTCGCCGGCCGGCTCTTAGCGCCCACGGGGACCCTGGCTCCGGAGTCGGCAAACCTCCAACCCATCCCTCCCACAGCAGCCGTAACGACCGCCAACCGCCGACAGCCGACCGCAACAGTTGTCTCGGCGATCGGCGGTCAGCGGTCGGCGGTCGCCAGCCAGGTGAGCCCTACCGGTGTCACCGTTCCACCTCAGGTGCCTACCCGGCCGGCAGCCCGCACCCTTCGCACCCCGGTGGCGCCGACGCCTGCGGGCGATCCCTGTGAGGCTCGCCAGGAGGGGACACTGAGCCCCGAAGAGGTGGCGGACTACATCGGCGAGTACCGGTCGGTCCAGTTTCGGGTGGTGCGGACCCACAACTCGGGCAAGGCGGTATTCCTCAACTCTCACGATCCGTGGCAGGGTCACTTCGAGGTGGTGATTTTCCCTGACCGCTGGGCCGAGTTCCCGCAGCCGCCGGAGGACCTCTTCCTGAACCGCTGCATCGTGGTCTACGGCAAGCTCCAGTTGTACAGGGGCACGCCGGAGATCGTGTTGCAAAGCGCAGACCACATCCACACGGTGGAATGACCTCAGTGCCTGACGTGTTTGAGTCCCCTGCCTCACGAAAGAGACCATCTTGCCTGGATGTGCTCGATGAGCTGCGCGGCGACCCGCGCTACGCCCGTCACATCACCGCCTGGCGCCGGCTGGAGCCGCAGCCGGCACGCCACGCCCCTGAGCTACCACCTCTACACCCACGCCTGCTGGCCGGCCTACCTGCCCGCGGCGTGGAGCACCTCTACACCCACCAGGCCGACGCCATCAGCGCCATCCTGGCCGGCCGGCACGTCGTCGTGGTCACTCCCACAGCCTCCGGCAAGACCCTGTGTTACAACCTCCCCGTCCTCAATGCCCTTCTAACTGACCCGGAGGCCCGAGCCCTCTATATCTTCCCGACCAAAGCCCTGGCCCAGGACCAACTGGCCGAGCTTCGGGCGTGGGAAGACGTCTTGCAGCTCGGCTTGCGGCCGGCGACCTACGACGGCGACACCCCGCCCGCCGCCCGCGGCGCCATCCGTGAAGGGAGCCGCATCGTCATCACCAACCCCGACATGCTCCACGTGGGCATCTTACCGCATCACACCCGGTGGGCGTCCTTCTTCGCCGGGCTGCGCTACGTGGTCGTGGACGAGATGCACGCCTATCGCGGCGTATTCGGCAGCCACGTGGCCAACGTGGTGCGCCGGTTGAAGCGGGTTGCCCGTTTCTACGGCGCCCATCCCCAGTTCCTCTGTGCCTCGGCCACCATCGCCAACCCGGAGGAACTGGCCCGACTGCTCATCGGTGACTCGTCTGCTCGCGGCTCTCATTTAGAGCCCATCCGAAAAGTGGACGGGGCAGCCTTTCCAGGCTGTCCGGGCGGGCTGGAAAGCCCACCCCACGGCTTTTCGGATAGGTTCTTAGAGGTCGCGAAAGCGACGGATGAGCGAGCAGACGCGTCAGAGGAGGAGGTGGTCGTCGTCGCCAACGATGGCTCGCCCAAAGGGACGCGTCACTTCCTGTTCTACAACCCGCCCCTGGTGGACCGGGACCTGGGCATCCGGCGCAGCGCCGTCCTGGAGACCCAGACGCTGGTCCGGCTGTTCCTGGACCGCAACGTGCAAACCATCGTCTTCGCCCGCTCCAGGCTGTCCACCGAGCTGCTCTTGCGCTACCTGCGCCAAGGTGCTGCCCAGCAGGACAAAGTGCGCGGCTACCGTGGAGGCTACCTCCCCCGGGAGCGACGAGAGATCGAGCAGGGGTTGCGGGAGGGTGCCGTGCGGACCGTGGTGGCCACCAATGCGCTGGAGTTGGGCATTGACATCGGTCAATTGGACGCCTGCCTGATGGCCGGCTATCCGGGCACCATCGCCAGCACCTGGCAGCAGGCCGGCCGGGCCGGTCGCCGAGCCGACGTCTCCGTAGCCATCCTGGTGGCGGGTGGCAACCCCCTGGAGCAGTACATCGTCACCCATCCGGACTACTTCTTCGGTCGCTCACCTGAGCACGGGCGCATCAACCCGGACAACCTCCTCATCCGGCT
>JBHIET010000158.1:0-3134 GCA_046760785.1 Anaerolineae bacterium
TCCGACACGGAAGCCCGCCAGCGGATGCACAACGCCGCTACCACCATCGAGTTCGCCGCCCGTGAAGAGCCGGAGCGTTTCGCAGAACTGGCCGCCTTGCTCGGCTTCACTCAGGCGGAGGGCGAGGAGGCAGCGCGGGCGCTGGCCGGGCACATTCGCGACCTGTGTCCCGCTCTCCTTCCTACGAAGAACTGCGTCGGCTTTTCCTCTACGCCTACGAGGGCCGGCCGGTGGACTTCTAATCTCTCGCCAAAAGGAGTGAACATCGTGTACGGCTACATGGGCCGCTTGTTACTCGTGAACCTGACCAGCGGCGAAATCAAAGACGAACCACTAAACGAGGAATACGCTCGCGCCTTCGTCGGAGGCAGCGGGTTAGCCGCGCGCTACATCTATGACCTGGTGGATGGCGACACCGACCCTCTGGGGCCGGACAATCCGCTCGTCTTTATGACCGGCCCCCTGGTCGGCACGGCGATGCCCTCGGCCGGTCGCTACAGCGTGAGTGCCCTCTCCCCGCTCACCCGCTTATGGGGCGAAGCCAACAGCGGCGGCTTCTTCGGCCCCGAACTCCGCTTCGCTGGCTACGACGGGATCATCATCACCGGCCGGGCCGAGCAGCCGGTGTGGCTCTCCATCGTCGAGGGCCAGGCCGAACTGCACGACGCCCCCCGGTTGTGGGGTGGCGACTCGTATGAGACGCAGGAACGGGTGCGCGGGGCCCTGGGTGAACCGAAAGCCCGCGTGGCCTGTATCGGCGTAGCAGGCGAGAACCTGGTCAAAATGGCTGCCGTCATGAACGACGCCGGGCGCGCCGCTGGCCGGACCGGCCTGGGCGCGGTGATGGGCTCGAAGAACCTAAAGGCCATCGCCGTGCGCGGATCAGCCAAAGTCCCCCTGGCCGACCCCGCCGAACTCAAGGCCGTGGCCCGTGATATCATCGCCGACCTGGACGAAGACCTGGCGGTCCTGGCATTCAAGTTGGCTGGCACCGCTGGAAGCGTGGACACGCTGCTGATGTACGGCGACATGCCCATCCGCTACTACCAGCAGGGGGAGTGGGAGGAGGCAAGCAACCTCTCCGGCGTGCTGATTGCGGACCAATACCTGAACAAGAGTTACGCCTGCTATCGCTGTCCCATTGCCTGCGGCCGCGAGACGCGGGCTCCCAACTACGGCGTGGAGAAGGCGCACGGCCCTGAGTATGAGACCGTGAGCGCCCTCGGTTCACTGGCCATGGTGGACGACCTGGAGGCGGTAATCTACGCCGGCCACCTGTGCAATGTGTACGGCCTGGACACCATCAGCACCGGCTGCACCATCGCCTTGGCCTGCGAGATGTTCGAGCGCGGCATCCTCAGCCCGGCCGACACGGGCGGCCTGGAGATCTGCTACGGTGACAGCCAGACGATCCACCGCCTGATCGAGATGATCGCCCGCCGCGAGGGCTTCGGCGACGCCCTGGCCGAAGGGAGTGCCGCCCTGGCCGAGCGATTCGGAGTGCCGGAGTTGGCGGTGACCGTCAACCGGCTGGAGGTGCCCATGCACGACCCGCGGGCGTTCGTCGGCCTGGCCGTGACCTACGCTCTCGCATCGCGCGGTGCCTGCCACATGCAAGGCGACATGTACGGCGTGGACATGGGCCAGTCTCCGGTCCCGGAACTGGGCATCCAGATGGGCGACCGTTTTGAGTCGTCGGATGAGAAAGGCCGCATCGCTGCCCGAAACCAGGCCTGGCGCAGCCTATACAATGCCATGACCCTGTGTCAGTTTCTGAACCCCGGCGTCGGGTGGATACTGGCGGCGCTGAACAGCGTGACCGGCTGGGGGCTGGAGGCCGAGGACCTGATGACGCTGGGCAAGCGCATCGTCACCCTCAAGCGGCTGCTCAACCTGCGACGCGGCCTCACCCGCGCCGACGAACGGTTACCCGACCTGCTGCTGCAGCCGCTGAACCCTGGCGGAACCGAAGGGAACGTCCCCGACGTGGATGTGCTCCTGGCCGGCGCCTACGCCGAGTATGGCTGGAATCCGGCGACGGGCAAGCCCACCCAGGAGACGCTGGAGAAGCTGGGGCTGGACTTTGCCAGCGAGTTATTGACTTCTTGTGGATAGCAATGTATAATGAGTTACACACTAAACTGTGTAACGGAGGTGATCAGAGTGTCTACAAAGGCTACAACGTTCAAGGTCATTCAGGTGTCCATGCCCCAACCCCTGCTGGAGGCGGTGACGCGCCGCGCCAAGGCGCGGAAAGAGAGCCGCGCGGCCTTCATCCGCCGCGCCCTGGAGCGCTATCTGGCAGAGCTCCGCGAGCAGGAGATGGACGAAGCCTACATCCAGGGATACCAGCGGATACCAGAGGAGGTCAGTGTAGGAGAAACCGGTGCCAAGCTGGCGGCTATGGTTTTCTCTGAGGAGGAGTGGTAGATGAGACGGGGAGAAGTTTGGTGGGCTGACCTGCCGGAACCGCGTGGCCACCGACCGGTCTTACTCCTCACTAGAGAACGGGCTATTCCGGTGCGCAATGCTGTCACCGTGGCCGAGATCACGCGCACGATCCGAAGCATTCCTGTGGAGGTACGTCTGGACGAGGGCGACGGGATGCCAACAGTCTGCGTAGTCAACCTGGATGTCATCAATACGGTGCCTAAGACTCTCCTCACCGAGCACATCACCACCTTGAGCGATGAGAAGATGGCCCAGGTGGAGGATGCCATCCGCTTCGCCCTGGGAATGTGGGATAAGTAGGTGAAAAACTTTGGATAATGCCTCGATTCCTCAACTTTCATCGTCCCTCGACCCGCTAGAGGGAGTGCAGGCTGGCGGGCCAGCGGGGGCGATTCCTTTCCTCTACGGCCATCCTGACCCCGACCTCCTCCCAGTGGAGAAGATCATCGCCGCCACCGAGCGAGCGCTGCGAGCGCGGGGCCGGCTGGCCCTGCAGTACGGCCCCGAACAGGGGTACGGCCCCCTGCTCGACTACCTGATCGGCAAGGTCGAGCGGGATGAGGGGCTGCGCATCACCCGCGATAACATCATGCTCTGCGCCGGCGCGGCCCAGGGGCTGGACACCGCTGCCCGCCTCTTCACCCGCCCCGGCGACGTGGTGCTGGTGGAGGCCCCCAGCTACC
>JBHIET010000159.1:0-3103 GCA_046760785.1 Anaerolineae bacterium
GTTTTCATTTGAGGGAACAAACTGCTCCCGGTGACATTTTACGTGAGGGAATACGCGGGGGCATACTACTCCAGCGGCGAAACCTTCGAGTACGCCTACGATGCGATGAGCAACGTCACCGCAATGACCGAGACGATCACCTCCACCGTCGTCACCACCTACACCTACAACGCGGCCAATCAACTGGCGACGGCCCGCGCCAGCGACGACGACGTCACCTGGCACTACACCCACGACCAACGGGGCAACCTGGTGCGCCAGACGCCGGGCGGGACGGCACCGGCCGAGGGGGAGACCCGCTACACCTACGACGCGGCCAACCAACTGGTGCGGGTGGAACTCTACACCTCCGGCGACTACACCACCCTGGCAGAAGCGACCTACGACGGCGACGGCGAGCGGGTATGGCTGACCACCTGGGCCGAAGGGGTGCCGCTGACGGTGACCTACGGTGTCTTCCAGGGCCAACTGCTGGTGACCGACGACGGCACGCAGGCCACGCTGCACCTGCACCCTTCGGCTCCGCTCAGGGCAGGCGGGCGGAGCCTCATCGCCGAGTACGGGGACGGGTGGGCCTACCACCTGCGGGATGGGACGGGCAGCCTGCGGCAGGTGGCGGACGAGAGCGGGGCTGTGACACTGGCGCGGGCGTACGAGCCCTTTGGAGGCATCCTGCAAGAGCAGGGGCTGTACGAAACCGCCTTCGGCTTCCTGGGGGCGCAACTTGACCGTATCAGCGGATTGTTGTATGCTGGGGGGCGGTACTACGACCCGGCGACGGGGCGTTTCCTGACGCCGGACCGCGCCTTTGATCCCTACAACCCGCGCACGCTGAACCCGTACGCACCTTTCCAAAACCCGACGCTGTGGCTGCTGGCGCCGCTGGCCATCATCGTGGCGCTCAAAGGCAAGAAGCGGCGGAAGTACCGGTACTGGTTGCTGTTGTTGCTGATTGTGGGTGTGGGAGCAAGCGTGATACTTACCAGCTGCGGGCCACAGCCTACGCCAACACCCACGCCACCACCGCTACCGCCAGCGCCATTGCCGCCCACTCCCGAGCCGATTGTGCTTCCTCAAGGGATGACGGCGCCACCCGGCGGGCAACCAGCGCACATCACAGACAGAACTTTGCAGGAAGCTTGGTTGTGGCTCTGGAATGCCCCATCCGGGAGGTACTGGGCGGAACTCATTCGGGACACTCCTATAAGCGTAAAATGGAGCGACGCGGGCATCAACTATGCCCGGACAGGTTATGACATCACCTCGTCTCCGGGTTGTCCCGACTTCATATTCGTACGTGCGTATTCGTATAACGAGATTTTCCTGGTTAGGTCCTCACCTGATGTTCCATATCCAGCTGCACATCTAGCAGGGAAAATGGCACACGAAGCCTACCACGCCTCTTTGCCATTTGGGCCGAACCAGTGGCCGGGTTCAATCTACGAGGAGCGCCGCGCGTACGTTCTACAGGACAGTGTGTATGAGGATCTATTCAGGTGGACTGATCCCGTGCGTCACCTCACTGCCGTGCCGGACATAAGGACATATACGGATGAGAGATCCAGTTTAGTGCGTCTTAGAAGGCGCTTGAACTTAGACCCTGGGAAGACCCCTTTGTATCCGTGGGAGACGCCAAAAGGATATGTCTTCCCGACACCTACTCCCTGAAAGGAATTGCCATGTCAAACTTCTCGGCTAGTCACCGGATGCGTTCGTACCGCCCCTACGCGGTCACTTCACACATCCGGCCCTGGCACAGCAAGATAAGGATTCTGATCGTCTTGCCGATCCTGGCCGTGGCAAGCTGTTCCGCCCTGTCGTCCGATGGCGAGACACCTGCTTCAGTCGCCTATGAGAGATATGTCCCACCGCTGGATGCAAATATACAGATATCGTTTGAGTATCCTTCGGGATGGATTGCACCCTCCGAGGAAGGTGATTCTGACTTCGCAATACTTGACCTATGTGAACCGATAACGTATCCGACTCTGGAACCACCGGCAACGCCAGGGACTGTCAGAATATTATCAACGGATCCATTATGTGACCGGTTCATCAGTATTGCCGCCACTCCTGCCGGTGCTGCCTATCCTGACTTGGAAACGTGGATCAGCACCACGTTGAATGATCTTCAGGCAACGTCTGAATACTGGGGGACGTCTGACTACGCTGTGCTCCGTCAAACGGTTGCCGTGGACGGGAGGGAGGCAATAAGGATCAGACTATGCTACACACCGGCGGAGGGGGGAAATCCGCCTCCACCTGGGATACTGGTCGCAGTCTACTTTCAGGCAGAGCAGCAGTTGTACGAGATATCAACGGTAAGGGAAGCTGAAAGGCCTTGCAATCCTGCCGTTGAGTTCCCAGAGTTTGAACACTTGCTACAAACCTTGAAAGTGGTTGACTCGTAGGAACTTGTAGCTTGGGGCCGTTGTTCCACTCTGCTCAGGGCCAGGCACTGCAACAGGACACAGCGGGGTGGATGTTCACAAGGGGCATCACCTATATGATCCGCTCAGCGGGGCAACTTGCTGGACGACGGCTCGTTCACCTACACCCACGACGCCGCCGGCCGCCTGCGCACGGTCACCGACTGGGACGGCGGGGTGACCGTCTACACCTACACCGCCGCCGGACGGCTGAGTGGGATGCAGTTGCCCAACGGCGTGACGACGCACTACGGCTACGACGCGGCCGGGCGGCTGGTGCAGATTGAGCACCGCGATGCGCAAGGCGCGCTGCTGGCCCAGTACGCCTACACGCTGGACGGGGTGGGCAACCGGGTGCGGGTGGAGGAGACCATCCTCCAGCCCGACGAGGAACCCCACGGCCCCGGCGACGTGACGGTGACGGTGCGAGATACGAACGGCGACCCGGAGGCAGGGCTGCCGGTCTATGGGTTCGACGACGCGACCTACACCGGTTACCACGGCACGACGAGCGTGACAGGCACAGTCACACTGGCGCAACTGCCGGAGGGGAGCTATCGCTTCCGCGTGGACAAGAACGGCACGCACTTCTGGTCGGGGGCGGCCAACCACTGCGCCGTGCCGGGCTGCACCTCCACGACGGTGACGACCACCATCCCGCTGACGGTGACGGT
>JBHIET010000160.1:0-3064 GCA_046760785.1 Anaerolineae bacterium
TTATCTTTTGACGGAACGATGCCCGTTCGGTGACATTATCATTTGACTTGACACACCCGTCAGGCGGTTGAGCGGATCATACGTGTAGGTGATGACGCGGCTCGTGATCGCGCCCGTGGAGAGGTCGGTGAAGGTGACGGTGAGCGGCACGGTGCCGGAGAGGGAAGAGCCTGCGAAGTCGGCAGACCGCGTCGAAATCTTGGGCACTTATGGCTATGGGTCATTCGGATCACAAAGGGCAGATTCATCCGACCAATCCAAGTACTGGCCCTTTTCTATCCACCAAGTACGTGCTTCTCCCGTAATAGTGCCTTCAGGCTCATCCGCAAATATCCCTCCCGGATGCGATGGGTCGAGTTCAAGTGTCTCGTCAACCAAGTCTATCCCTGTTATGGCATCAAGGGCTCCGGCAGCAGCGCTACGAACCCAGCCATCTGAATCCCACAACAGTTCAGCGATCTCCGGTACAGCGCATTTGGAGGACTCGCCAATAATCCCAAGAACAAAAGCAGCATAGCGTCGAACTATGGGACGGTCATTCTTCAGCGCCTCCACCAGCTCAGGAATTGCCACCTCTGCTGCCGGCCCTATCGCCACCAGGGCCTTGCCGGCCATATAGGAATCACGGCGAGGATACCTCAACGCCCGTGCGAGGGCAGGTGCAGCAGGGGCTGCTTCGGGGCCTAGTTTGACCAGTTCGGATGTGGCAAACCAGAACTCGTCTGACTCTGGATCGTAATTCGGTGCCTCTGGGTCTGAGGCCTCTAAAATCGCGATCAACTGTTCCATCGGCGGGGGAGTAGGAGTGGATCGAGGAAACATCCCACATCCAGATAGAATCAGCAGGCTTGCTGCACAGCTAATAATGGCCAGTGAACTTAAATCTGCCATCGCAATATTACCTCCTCCTAGTCCGACCATCGCCCTGGCCTGACAGAGATGGGCGCTGGGGGCACATCAAGTGCGAGCCAACTGGAGGGAAAAGTGTAGACCTTGACGGGATCTAACCAGTAGCCGCTGATCTCGTATTCTTCAGCCAATCCTGCGTCATGGAGAGCTGCTGCCCACTCGTCTTTGAACCCGGCAAGTCCTGGTACCGGTCCCATTGCTGCCAAGCCTTCGTGCCAGTCATAGGGATCCCAGAAGCGATAAGTGGGTCTCACCTTTACCTCGTAGCACCCCTCAATCTCATAATCGGTTTCAGCCCACAAGGCAAAGACATTCATAGCGTAGTATAGATCCCTTTCCGTGTTGCGGTCTGGATAAACGCTGAATTGCGAGGTTTCCACGTACCCGCTCCGTATCCCACTCCTGGCGTCAGTATGAATCAGGCGCAAAATGCGCTGCTCTACCTTGGGGATCTCACCTTGAACAGACGGAGAGCGACGGATCCAGCCGGAATTTTCCCCTTCTGGACCACCAGTGGAACGATATGGGTATACGATATCCCCTTTCTTGTACAAGAACTGGAACATATGACGTGATGCGTGTCGGTATCCCAAGATTGATCCTCCGTTAGCCAGTGCCCAGTAACAATTCCAAACACAGTCGAGGTCTCCTGCTTCATAACACGCCTCAGCTTTGTCACGCAACCATCCCAAGACCGTTTCAATAGATTGAGCACCGGTTGGGTCTACGTACCCTAGAGGATTATCGTTGGCATATAAGTACGATTGGAGGGAAACAGGCCGGAAGGTATCACCTTTCCACGGATCCCTGCGTGTAAACCGCCCCGTTTCCGCATCGTACCACCGCGCCCGCAGGTACTGCAAGCCCACCTGCGCGTCCCACCACTCCCCGGTGTAGCCCAGGCCGGGCTGTGCAGCGCCCACTTCCACACCGTATAGCGTCCACTCGCGGGCGGCGGTCACCGCCCCCGCGCCGTCCACCGCCTGCCGCACACTCCCCAGCGCATCCGGCAGGTGGTAGGCCCAGGTCGCGCCGTCCCACTCGCCCAGCGTCTCGTGGCCCACGAGATAGAGGTTGTCGCCCTGGCGCAGCATCTCGGGGACCCCCGTGGCCCAGTCCCAGGCGAAGGTGGTTGCGTCGCCGTCCACGGATTGGGCCACGCGCAGGCCGCTGTGGTTGTACGTGTAGACGATGGTGGCGGTGACGCTTTCCGCACGCACCATCCGCCCGGCCCCGTTGTATGCGTATGTGAACGTGCCGTCGCTCACCAGGTTGCCGCGCGCATCCCAGGCGTAGGTGATGGGGTGACCCGAAGACACGGAGATAAGGAGACGGTTCGCCGCATCGTAAGTATATGTGGTGACGGTGGTTTCGTCAAGGGCGGTGGTCTCGGTCATCGCGGTGCGGTTGCCGACGGCATCATACGCATACTCGAAAGATTCGCCGGTGGAGTAGTACGCCCCCGTGAGGCGGTTGAGCGGGTCATAGGTGTAGGTGATGACGCGGGTCGTGATCGTGCCGGCGGATTGCGCCCTGGGGGCAGGCTCCGGCTGCGCGGCCGGGGCCGGGGCCAACGGCAGGCCGTTCACCGGCATCGTCACTGCCTCGCTGCTCTGTTCCTCCAGCGGGTTACTCACCCGCACTTGCGGCATCTGTCCGCTCTCCGGTATCACCGCAGGGGTGTCGGCCAGCGCCGTGCCGCTGCTCACCACTGCCACAACCAGCAACACGCCCGCCACCGGCGTCGTCCAGCGCTGCCATCGCTTCCTCCGCCCCAAGGCCAGCACCGCCAGCGGCGCCAGCAGCATCAGCGAGAGGTCCGGCAGCGAGTAGCCGGAGGCCACGCCGCCGGCCGGTGTCCCCAGCGCCTGTGAGTCCACGGTGATGGCGGCGGAGGTACACCCGGGCACGGTGCAGTGGTTGGCCTCGCCGGACCAAAAGTGCGTGCCGTTCTTGTCCGCGCGGAAGCGATAGTCGCCCTGCGGCAGGGTGAACGTCGCTTCTCCAGAAGCATTGGTGGTCTTGTGGTAGCCGGTGTAGGTGGCGCCGTCGAAAGCGTAGACCGGCAGCCCGCTCTCACCGTTCCCGTCTGTGTCCCGCACCGTCACCGTCAGCGGGATGGTGGTCGTCACCGTCGTGGAGGTGCAGCCCGGCA
>JBHIET010000161.1:0-3059 GCA_046760785.1 Anaerolineae bacterium
GTGGTGTTTTCACCTCTATGATAAGAGGGCTGTGTTGCAACTACGGCAACACAAGGGGGCCAATCGTCCTTAACTTACACCTTCAAACCATTTTTCACTCAGTCCGTAAGCAACCAGCACATCTTGGCAAATCGTCGAGCCCATGCTCCAGGACCTGGAGCGTGAAATCCCCGTCGGGGCCTACTCCAGCGGAGCCAAGGCGTCCACAACCGAGAGGAAGACCGCCTCGTAGAGCGCGTCGCTTTCGGCAGGCTTGGACATCAACATGACCAGATAGCCCCCCGCATCGTCTTCGGCTAACGCCACCGCCAGCGCCACCCCTGCACCCCCCACTTCGATCTCAAACCGGTAAAGGTCCCAGGCCAGGGCCGCCGATTCATGGCTGCCGACGTCTTCCGGGAGCTCCTCAAGGCCAAAGGTGTCCTGCAACGCCGCCAGGAGTGTGGCGGAGGTCTCGCCTGGCGCGGACTCCTGGACGAGGATGGTCTGATCTATGGCCGATGCGGCGCGAGCGAGAACCCCCGGCCCGACTTCAGCCCAGCCAACGGGCGCGACGCCGCTGATGCCCAACTCATCGCTCCTGAATGGCTCCAGCACTACCTCCGCAGCTTCGATGGGCAAATCAAAGACCACCCCCGGCATCTCGGCGATGCAGGCGGCATCGGGCGCCCGGGTGGGATCATCCAGGAAGGCAGCGGTGATGCTCCGGGCACATTCGCTGTAGATGTTGAGACCATGGCCGACGCCGGGGAATTCGAAGAAGTAGCTGTTGCTCAGGTAGCTGGCGACCAGTTGGCCGTACTCTGGCGGCGTCACCTGGTCGAATTCGCCCGCCAGCACCAGGGTGGGGATGTCGCTGACTAAAGGCTCTTTGACCCACGGGTCGGCCTCGACGACAGGCCAGTTCTCGCAGAGGCCGAAGACGTCGTACTCGATGACGTCTTCCGGGTCGGCCTGACCCCGCAATTGCCTGGGTACTGCCGCCATGACGTTCAGCAGGTCCTCCGGCGTGCGACCGATCAGGTCCTCGGTGCATAACACGGAAAGCTGCATCCCCCGGCTGACCATGTCCAGGTAGATCAGGTACAGGCTGGTCAGTTGGGTCATGAGCCTGTAATCGCCGTTGTACACGTCATAAATCGCCTGCGGCAGCACGGGGATCAGGGGCGTCTGGTAGAGGGCGAGAGCCAGGCTGGTGAGCACCGCATCCCCATTCAGCAGGGCGTCGTAACTCTGGCCGTCCAGGGGGTTGGTGATGGTGATGGGAATCGGCTCGGCGTTCAGCCGATCTATGACCTCGAAAAGCACGCCCTGCAGGTCGGGATAGGCGCTGCGGCAGGCTTCGTCGGCAGCGCAGGCGTCGAGCAGCCGCATGATGGCCTTTGCCAGCGTCATGGATGCGTCTACGAAGAAGCTTTTCTCCAGGGGCAGCACTGAGTACATGACCACACTGCGGATGCCCTCCGGGTGGTCGCGCATGGTGGCCTGCGCCAGCAACGAGCCGTAAGAGCCGCTCAGCAGGTTAACCTGGTCGTAGCCCAGGGCGATGCGGATGGCGTTCACGTCGGCAGCGTTCTGGACGGTGTTGTAGGCCGCCAGATTGTGACCTTCACTCACCAGCCGGTCACGGCAGGCCATCAGGGCGTCGAATCGCGTCTGCAAGGCCACTTCGGGGTCTGGCTCGTCCAGGAGATCGAGCATCGTCTGCACGTATTCCGGACATTCGAGCGCTGGTTCGGAGAGGCCCACACCGCGCTGGTCGAAGACGATACAATCGCGGTCGCCGTAAAGGGGGGCAAGAGCTTGCGCTGCAGGAGGCGCGTCCGCCGCACACTTTTCGCCGGGCCCGCCGCAAAGTAGCATCACCGGGTCGGGCAGGCGCGCGGCGCTCTGGCTCTTGAAGACGGCGACGGCCAGCCGTATCGTGGGGTCGTCAGGATCGCTGTGGTTTTCCGGCACGACCACGAAGCCGCAGACGACGACTGCGCCTTCGGGCACCTCGAAGGGACAAGGGGCTTCCTCAAACCTGGCTACTGGTTCCCGGGTTGGTTCGATGGTTGCCGTCGGTGTCGGCGGCGCTTTGGTCGGCGTGGCGGTCGGCTTCGGCCTGGTCGCAGTCGCTGTTGGTGCGATCGTTGGCTTCAGCGTCGGCGATGGGGCTGGCTGGCCACAACTGGCGAGCAGCAAGGCGAGGACTATAGCAGCGAGAAACAGTTTCTTGTCCATCGGTCTACCTCCTAGTGGACTGTCAATGTCATTAAGACAAGCATCAAGTGGGTCAGGTGCAACGCACTTTTTGCTCCGATAAGGCAAGAACCCAGTACCAAACTGCTTGAAATCACAGCTTTTTGAGTGTCAGCCGAAGTGCGTTGCACCTTAACTTAACGACATTGAGTGGGCTGTAGTCGAAATATTGCAAGGTATTCACACTTGGGCTACGCTCCATTAATAATCTAACCCGGCCCGATGTGGCCGATGGCTGTCTGCACCACCACTGCCTTCAGTCCAGATTCCTCCAGGATCCGCTTCACGGTCAGCATCTCCCCCGGCTGCGGCCTCTCAATGTCCCTCCTCCTGAAGGTGGGAAAATAGTCGAGGACGCAGAAAACGACCTCCTCGCACAACCCGCAGTGAGCGCATTTATCTTCGTTTATCGTACAGATGAAAAACCCGCTTCTAGACAGTTGTCAGTCCTCGGGGTCCGTGACGCCGTAATCGCGTTCCCAATCCTCGTGTTGAAAGGTGATGGACTCGAAGACTACGTCGGTAATCCCTCTTCCATTTGACTGGTAAAGACAGTATATCACATTTCGGTTGGCCTTGCAACATAAGAGCCACCTGCCCCGATTTGACAGAAATGAGAAAGTATGGTATGATAACAGGCGTAGGACGCAGTAAGCTCTTGTTTGGAGTTCAAATGATGAACCGCCCAAGATTCTTACGACGTTGGGCGGTTCATTGGTTTACGCAGCAGCTAAGGGTGTAATCACCACTGGCTGACAACCAGAACCAAAGAACAAACTCACTCCGCCCTACAGCATATCAAAAGGGAAGGAGGG
>JBHIET010000162.1:0-3022 GCA_046760785.1 Anaerolineae bacterium
AGCTATGATCTGTACAATCACTGTTACGATTTCCAGGGGTGCGAAAAACAGGCTGTAGATGATTGCACAGCACGCCACAGATGTACTCATCCAGTGGATTGTCCTGCGTGTTTCGCTTTTCCCGCAGCGGAAATGGTTTTGGCGTGCCGTTCTGGTCGAAGAAGTGCTCACGGAGAATTACAAACGCTTCTATTGTCAAGTCAGCATCGCCGCTCATAGATATTGCACTCCTGTTTTCTACTTGGAATGGTTGAGCAATGTCGGCTCACGGGCAGTGGGTAGGCATACGTCTCGCCGGGACAGGTCCGTTGGCACCTACCCTGGCTAAGCCTCGCGGCTTTTCACTTTGATGAGATTGTATCACATCGGAGTAGACAGGACAAATCGGCGGCCAGTGAACGCTCCTGTCCAGCGCAGTCAGAAGCCCCGCAGACCACGTGCACGAGCGGTCACGGCAGCGCCAGTTCGACCACGACCATACGGTGGTCGGAGGCCAGCGAATCGAGCACCTGGGCGTCCCGCACCGCCAGTCCGTGCGCCCAGACGAAGTCAATGCGGTGGGCGGGCTCAATGGCCGGGGAGGTGGGGGCTGGATCGAAACCGCCGACGATGAAGGGGTCGTCGAAACCGGCGGCCTGGATGCGGGCGTAGACGGGCGAATCGGGGGTGGAGTTGAAGTCGCCGCCGAAGACAGCCGGGCTGGCGTCGCCAATATAAACCAACGCATCGTCCAACTGGCGTGCCCGCTCCTCCGGCTCCAGCCCCATCCAAACACCGTAGGCATCCAGTAAGCGGTCGCCGACCCGCACGCGGGCGTGCACGATGGCGGTCTGCTCCAACTGGCTGGTCAGTAGTGCCGTGTCAGCCTCGGTGATGGGGAAGCGGGTGAGCAGCGCGATGCCGGAGAGCTTCTCCAGCGCCGGCCCGTAGACCTCCTGCATTCCCAGCCGTCGTGCCAGCCACAGCAAGTCATCCACGCCGTAGCTGGTGACGCGGCAGGTGTCCACCTCCTGCAGCATCACGATGTCGGCGCCGCTCTCCTCGATGGTGCGGGCCTGTTCCTCCAGGTTGAGTTGCCAGGGGGTGTTGTAGCCATAGTGCATGTTGTAGGTGCCCACACGCACCGGGCCGGATTCTTTGGGGATGAACGCAGGCGGCCAGGCAAAGGCCACGGTCAGGAGCACCACCAGGCCGGCGGACAGCCAGGGATAGGTTTTGGGCTTCGGGCTTCGGGTTTCTGATTGCGCGGGCGCGGAGCAGATGGCAGGCAGACTTGCTACGGCTGCGGCAACGAGTGTGACAGGCAGTCCCATCCCCCGGAAGGCCGGGACGGTGTAAGGGTAGGTGAAGGCAAAGGCCAGGGCGAAGTTGAGTAGCAGAAACAGCAGCATCCCCAGCGCCAACGCCAGCCCCGTGCGGTCGCTGCGGCGGGGGCCGACGACGCGCAGGAGCGCCGTCAGGACGAGGAACTGGGCCAGGAGCAGCCCCACGACGGCGATGGCTCCACCCCCCTGCTTCCCCACTGCCAATCCAACCAGCGTCAGGAAGAGCAGCCCCAGCCCGCCCAGCCGCCTGCCCTGAGCCCAACCGAAGGGCCCGCCCAGAAGCCGCTCCGCCGTTCGGCGGACGCCGGGCATCAGCGGCAGGAGCGTGACCGCCATCAGGAGCGGCGCTACGGTGGCATAGTCCACGCCGCTCCAACGGGCCAGCGCGTTGGGAAAGCCCAGGAGCGAGGTCTCCAGAAACAACAGCGCACCCACGGCCAGACCGCCCAGGATGCCGATGCCTTCTTCCACTGGGGATTCTTCCGGCCGGGTGCGGAAAAAGGCCAGCCAGGCCACGACGCCCGTCGCCAGTGAAAGCGCTGCCTGCACCGGCAGCCACCAACCGTGCAGACCCACGTCGTAGGTGTCCCCAGCGGCGCGGAGGAACTGGTCGGCGGCGAAGGCCAAAAGCAGCGCGGTCGGGAAGATGCGAGGGCGCTGGCGCAGCAGCGTGGTGGCGTACATCCCGGCTGCCCCGATGACGAGGATGCCGCTCCAGAGCCGCACCGCCGGCAAGTTGATCGTCAGGGGAATGCGGGCCAGCGCGGCGACGAGGACTGTGGCGAACAGCACTGCGCGGCGGTTGCGGCGCGGGGCCGCGAGCGGCGTCAGAAACGCCACGACGACGAAGAGCATAATGATGCCCATCGTGCTGAAGGGCACCGTCTCGGTGAAGATGGTGTCGTAGATGAGACCAAAGAGGACGGAGAAGAGGACACGCACGGCCTGGACGAAGAAGAGCAGAACGGCCGTCGCTTCGATGAGATGGAATGATCTCGAACTGTTCACGACGTCACCTCCGCATCTGGGAATGGCTCGGCAGTTTATGCCCGGCGGCTGAAGTCGCGGGCTAATCTGCAAAACCTGCCTGTGCGGGCCACGGAGTCGCCGTCGGGCGACTTCGAAAGTAGCACGCGGTTTTAACCGCCGTGCTCACATTTTACACCGAACGGATAATTTGGCAATCCTCGTTTGTTGGTGTATAACTGGCAGGTGCGATGTACTTTGGAAGTGCATCGCACATCAAGCGCGAGGGTGCAATCATCGGAGGTGCAGCGATGAAACGTCTGGTTGAGTTCCCCTTGGAAGACGGCGGCTCCATCCTGGTCGAAGTGGAGGAGGCGGAGCGCCCGGGCATGGTGCCCGCCGCGGCGGCAAAAGGCGTGCCGGAGAAGGCGCAACAGACCTTCGAGGCGGCGCTGGAGAAGGTGCGGCCGGCTGCGGCGGTCATCATCAAGAAACTGCGTGCCCTCCACGACCCACCCGACGAGATCGAGGTCGAGTTCGGCCTCAAGATGAGCGCCGAGGCCGGCGCGTTCGTCGCCGCCGCCGGCGCCGAGGCCAACTACAAGGTGACGCTGACGTGGAAGTGAGAGGGGAGGTAGGGGCTCGCCTCGCCGCGAGCGACGCAGGGTGGGGCCGCGCCGCCGTGAACAGGCGGCGCTGGGGGGGTGCCGCCGTGTACACGCGGCGCTGGG
>JBHIET010000163.1:0-3019 GCA_046760785.1 Anaerolineae bacterium
TCTTCCCGCTCTCCTTCGCCATCGCCATCCTGCGCTACCGGCTGTGGGACATTGACGTGCTCATCAACCGCACCATGGTCTACGGCGCGCTGACCGGGGCGCTGGCGCTGGTCTACTTCGGGAGCGTCATCCTGCTCCAGGGGCTCTTCCGTGCCCTCACCGGCCAGGAGTCCCAGATCGCCGTTGTCGTCTCCACCCTGGCCATCGCCGCCCTGTTCAACCCGCTGCGGCGGCGGGTGCAGGACCTCATTGACCGCCGCTTCTATCGCCGCAAGTACGACGCCGAAAAGGTGCTGGCCGAATTCGCCGCCACCGTGCGGGACGAAGTAGACTTAGACAAGTTGACGGCAGAGTTGTTGCGCGTTGTGGATGAGACGATGCAGCCAGAGCATATGTCGCTGTGGCTGGCGCCGACGACCGACAGCCGACGGCTGATGGCGGTCGGCGGTCGTCATTAGCGGCGGTCGGTGGTCAGCAGTCGGCGGTCGTCATTAGCGGCGGTCGGCGGTCTGTGGTCCGCGGTCGTTTGCCGGAGGAGCGGTGACTATGACACGTGAAGAGTTCGAGCAACTCATTGGCCAGCAGGAAGGGACGACGCTGGAGTTCAAGCGACAGATGCCCTCCTCCTCTGACTTGGCCAGACTGATCACTGCCTTCTACAACACCCGTGGCGGCGCCATCGTCTTCGGTGTCGAGGATGAGACCCGGCTGCTTGTTGGAGTAGCCAATCCGCAAGGCATCGAAGAGGGGATCACTAACATTTTGCGCGCCCGCTGTTCTCTGGATGTGATGCCGGCTATTGAGTTCGTGTCCCATCAGAACATGGAGTTTGTGGTGGTGACGTGTCCCCAGGGAGCTCGCAAGCCCTATCTGGTGAGTGGGGAGACACGGCCTTACATCCGGGTCGGGTCCAGCAACCGGGAAGCGCAGGATGAGGAGCTGCGACGCCTGTACATCGAAGGGAGTGAAGGCGGGTTTGAGGCGCTGCCCTGCCGGGACGCAACCGTCGCGGACCTATCGGAGGGATTGATCCTGGCTTACGTCCGGCGGCGGGAAGAGACGAGCGGTCAGCCATTGGGCCTGTCGCGGGAGGAGATGCTGCGCAGTCTGGGCTGCCTGGTGGAACGGGGGGAGACACAGGTTCCGACGAACGCTGGAGTCATGCTCTTCGCGGAGGATCCGCAGCGGTTTATCGGCCAGGCCGAGGTGGCGTGCGTGCGCTTTAAGGGCACCGATGTGGTGAGCTACATTGACCGGCGAGACCTGCGAGGTCCCTTGTATCAACTGGTGGATGATGCCGAGCAGTTCATCTACCGTCACATGAAGGTGGGGCGGCAGATCGAGGGGTTTGTGGGTGTGGAGTATCGGGAGTATCCTCAGGAGGCTGTGCGGGAGGCCATCGTCAACGCCGTGGTGCATCGGGACTACAGCCGGCGGGGGCAGCATATTCGCATCTTCATGTTCGACGACCGGATCGAGGTCTACAGCCCGGGGCCGCTGCCGCCCGGGGTTTCACTGGAGAAGATGCGACGGTTGGAACCCCAATCAGTGCTGCGCAATCCCATCATCGTAGGCGTGTTCCGGGACCTGGGCAGCCGCTACATCGAACGGTTGGGGACAGGCATCAGGCGCATGGCCCTGGCAATGGAAGGACATGGCCTGCCCCGGCCCCGGTTGGAAGAAGTGGGCAGTGAGTTTCGGGTGACCCTGATGGGGCCTGGCGAGCGCTTCATGGAGGAGGCAGCGGCGCCTCCGCCGTGGGCGGAGGGCTTGAACGAGCGCCAGGTAGAAGCCGTGCTGTACGTGGGAGAGCATGGGAGGATTACCGCACGAGAATATCGTGATCTGGCAGGTGTTTCAGATGTAACGGCCTATCGAGATCTCAAGGGCCTGTGCGGGAAGAGGTTGCTGGTGCGGCACGGCAAGGGGCGTGGCACCTATTATGCCCTGGCCCGGTGAAAGGTTTTTGAAGGGATTTGAAGGGATTAGATATGCAGGCAGAGAAAGATGGAGTATTGGCACGTAGCACGTGACACTTGAAACACAAACAGGAGTACACTCATGAACCCTCAATCCCCCACCCAACTCCACGGCTCCCGGCTCACCCTCGCCCGCGTAGCCTGGTTCGCGCTTGTGATCCTGGCCCTGGCGGTCAATGCCGCCGACAGACCTGTACGCTTCAATGAACTGCGCGTCCCTTGCGCGGAAACGGAGGAAGAGTGTCCACTTCTGGCGCTCTCCCCCCAGGAGGCGGATGCACTCAGGGACGCTGGCCTCTCGCTGGATTTCTACGCCGGATTCCATGTTGGGGTTGAAATCTTTAGCCTGGTCATGCACACGCTGCTCGCCGGGCTGATCTTCTGGCGCCGATCCGATGACCGCATGGGGTTATTCGTCTCGCTCACGCTGGTGATGAACGGGGTCTTCTTCTCAAGCAGCGGGCAGGCCCTGGTGAAACTGTATCCCAGTCTGACACTGCTGGTTAACCTCTCATGGGCTTTCGCCACGATCCCCTTTGTGACGTTGTTCTACCTGTTTCCCGACGGACGCTTTGTGCCCCGCTGGACGCGTCTCCTGGCGGTCGCCACGGTTGTAGGGGTACTGAGCGCAGCATTTCTCACCGGCGGGCCCTTGTTCTACACGCCAGGTCCGTGGAGCGATATGATGTATTTTCTGCTACTTGGGGGCATCGGCGTGGGGCTGTTTGCCCAGGTCTACCGCTACCGGCGCGTGTCCGGCCCGGCGCAGCGCCAGCAGACCAAGTGGGTGGTCTTCGGCCTGGGCGCCACCGTGCTGGTGTTGTTAACATGGACATTCGGCTTTGAACTCTACCCACCCCCACCTGGCCCGACGCGCTTATTCCTCAATCTTTTTGGCGCAGGGGCTCTTTTCCCCGTGATACTGTCCTTCCCGCTTTCCCTCACCATCGCCATCCTGCGCTACCGGCTGTGGGACATTGACGTCCTCATCAACCGCACCATGGTCTACGGCGCGCTCACCGGCGCGCTGGCGCTGGTCT
>JBHIET010000164.1:0-2861 GCA_046760785.1 Anaerolineae bacterium
TACGCTGCTCAGGCTGAGTAGTGACGTCTTTTGGACAGATTATGAAAGGGTCTCTGACATTGTCAAACTACTCAGGCTAGGCTCAGAAGCACGGGCGAGCGTCGGTCGAGTAGCCACCCGCGAAGCGTGGCGGCGTATCGAAACCACGCGAGCCCATTGGCGTCGCCTGCTTGGTTTCGATACACGGCTTCGCCGCTACTCAACCGGCGCAGGCTGAGTGATAACCACGTCCCCAAGTATAACAAGGACAGGAGCAGGTGTCAATGAGACGTTGGTGGGACGATGGGTAGCTTCTCAATCTACCGGCGACTTGACTTCTGCAATTTGTGGATCATAATATCGGCATCCAACTTCGAACCGGAAACGCGAAACGAGGTTAAGGTCCAATGACAGAAAGCGAAACAACCATCTCACAGAAAGCCAGACTGCGCACGCTGCCGCGCAACGTCTGGGCCGTCAGCCTGACCAGTTTCTTTATGGACATCTCCAGCGAGATGGTCATCAACATCTTGCCCCTGTTTCTCTCCAACGTGCTGGGGGTCAAGACCGACATCATCGGCCTGATCGAGGGAGTGGCCGAGGCAACCGCCAGCCTGCTCAAGGTCTTCTCCGGCTGGCTCTCCGATCGGTTGCGGGCCCGCAAATGGCTGGCGGTGGGCGGCTATGCTCTATCCGCCTTGTCGAAACCTTTCTTCTACTTCGCCAACTCCTGGGGCGCGGTGGCTGGCGTGCGCTGGGCCGACCGGGTGGGCAAGGGCATCCGCACCGCTCCCCGCGACGCGCTGGTGGCCGACAGCATTGACGAACGCCACCGGGGGCTGGCCTTCGGCTTCCACCGCGCCGCCGACACCAGTGGAGCCGTGCTGGGGCTGCTCGTCGCGTTGGGCGCGGTCTGGCTGGCGCAGGCCAAAAGCGTGGAGCTGACCCGCCCCACGTTCCAGACAGTGGTGCTCATCAGCCTGGTGCCGGCCTTCCTGGCAGTCCTCTCGCTGGCACTGGGGGCCGAGGATGTACCGGTGACGAGGGTCCGAGAGCGGCCTCGTATCTCTTTCCGCGGCCTGGGGAAGCGATTCGCGCTCTTTATGCTCATCGTCGGTATCTTCGACCTGGGCAACTCCTCCGACGCTTTCCTGGTGCTGCGGGCACAGGAACGCGGGCTGAGCGTCATCGGCGTGCTGGGGATGCTGCTCACCTTCAACCTGGTCTACGCGCTGGTCAGCACCCCGGCGGGCTCCCTCTCCGACCGCATCGGGCGGCGGCGGGTCATCGTCGGCGGCTGGCTGGTCTACGCGATCATCTACCTGGGGTTCGCGCTGGCGGGCACAGGCTGGCACGTCTGGGTGCTGTACGCCATCTACGGCGTCTACTACGGCCTGGCCTACGGCACGGCCAAGGCGATGGTGGCGGACATCGTGCCGCAGGAACTGCGCGGCACGGCCTACGGCACGTACAACGCCGTGCTGGGCATCCTGGACTTCCCTGCCTCACTCATCGCCGGGCTGCTGTGGAGGTACCTGACCCCTGCCGCGCCATTCTTCTTCGGCGCGGCGCTGGCGCTGGCAGCGACGGTGTTGATGGCGCTGGTGATGTCGGCCGGGAGTGAGAGACCGGGTTTTTCAGAAAAACCCGGTCTCTGAGGAGGTCACTATGGAATACCGACTCTTGGGGCGAACAGGGCTAAGGGTTTCCCCATTGTGCTTTGGGACAATGTCGTTTGGCGGTGTCGCTGACGAGGGAACTTCTGCGGCCATGTTTAATCGCTGCCGCGAGGCGGGCGTCAACTTTTTCGACTGTGCCAATGTCTACGCCGACGGGCGCTCCGAAGAGGTTCTGGGCAAGTTGATCGCTGATTGCCGTGACGAGATTATCCTCACCTCCAAGGTTGGCTTTCCCGCTGGCGAAGACGTGAACGCGCGTGGCCTCTCACGCCGCCACGTGATGCTGTCGGTGGAGACCAGCCTACACCGCCTGGGAACAGACCGTCTGGAGCTCTATTTCCTGCACACGTTTGATCCCCATACGCCGATCGAGGAAACGCTGCGCGCGCTGGACGACCTGGTACACCAGGGCAAAATATTGTACCCAGGCGTGAGCAACTGGGCCGCCTGGCAGATCGCCAAGGCACTGGGCATTTCGGCACGCGAGGGACTGGCACGCTTTGAATGTATCCAGCCGATGTATAACTTGGTCAAACGGCAGGCCGAGGTCGAGATTCTGCCGTTGGCACAGGCGGAACAGGTGGGCGTCATCTCATACAGCCCCCTAGGAGGGGGCTTGCTGAGCGGGAAGTACGGCACCACACGCAGGCCGGAACAGGGACGGTTGGTAGAGAACGAGATGTATATGAAGCGGTATGGCGACCCTGTGTACTACGAGATTGCAGAACGCTTCACCGCGCACGCCAAAGAACGCGGCGTGCACCCTGCTTCGCTGGCGGTGGCCTGGGTCATGTCGCACCCAGGCGTAACCGCGCCGATCATCGGCGCACGCAACGTGCAACAACTCGAGGCCTCGCTGGCCGCGCTCGACGTGGAAATGACGTCCGAATGGCGGGCTGAAATCTCAGCCTTATCCATCGAACCGCCACCCGCGACCGACCGCAGTGAGGAAAAGAGCGGCATCTTTTACCGAGGCGCGAAGACGAAATAGCCTGGTGATGGGCGTATACGAATCTTGGGGGAGCGAGCGCCGGTTGAGTGCCGAAGGCGTATCAAAACCAAGCGAGCGGCTCTACAGATCACCCGCTTGGTCTTGATACGGCCCTTTGAGCCTACTCGCCCGGCGCCCGCTTTCTCAACTTAATGACACTAAGCCTAGATTTCGCACTCCGCTAGCAGCTAAATCAGGCCAGTCGTCCTGAG
>JBHIET010000165.1:0-2813 GCA_046760785.1 Anaerolineae bacterium
GTTCGTATACTGCTCATCCTACGCGTGGTATGCGAACTGGTTCGCATATCACGCACCTCCCTAGAAGGGTACTTCCATAACCTCATACACTCCTCCTTCCTCTTTCAGTGTCAACTTGTCCACCGGACTGGACACTCTGGCCACATCGCTCACGTGCGTGTAGCGCTGCGTCGTGCGCACATCCTCGTGTCCCAGCAACTCCTGGATGTACCTGACATCTACCCCGTCCTCCAGCAGGTGTGTGGCGAATGAATGGCGCAGCGTATGCACCGTCGCATCCTTCCGAATCCCCGCTTTGTCCCGCGCTCGCCTGAACGCCTTCTCGATTGCCCGTGGCGAGATGTGCTTGTCCGGCCGGGCACCCGGGAACAGCCAGTCCTGGGGTCGGTACACACGCCAATACTCTCGCAGTGCCTCCAGCGCCGCCTCGCCGATGACCGTGTACCGATCCTTGCCTCCCTTACCACTGCGCACAAACACTTGCTTTCGCTCCCCGTCCACGTCGCTCACCTTCAACCGGGCTGCCTCGCTCACCCGTAGACCACCGGCATAGATCACCAGCAACACTGCCCGATGCTTCAAGTTGTCTACCGCCTGGAACAGGCGGTGCACTTCGCTCCGGCTTAGCACCGCCGGCAGACGCTTCTTCCCTCGCACCGGGCGCGGCAGGTCCACGAGGACCTCGGGCCGCTGGAGCACGTGCCGGTACAGGAACTTGACCGCGCTGATGGCCTGGTTCTGATACGAGTGGGAGACGCCGCTGTGGACCAGGTCGAGGAAGTACTCCCTGAGTTCGTCGCCGCTGAGCGTCTCTGCGGCTTGCCCGAAGTGGTTGAGGAAGCGTCGCAGATGCCCCAGGTATGCCTCGTGGGTCCTGGGACTGTAGCGCCGCAAGGTCAGCTCATTCTCCACAGCCGTCAGGATGCGCTTGATCGTATCCCAATCCCGGTGCAGCGTCGGGTCAACCCTGACCCTGTCCCCTGTGAACAGAGAGACGAGCCGTTCCACCATTCCCGTGGTCGCCGGGACGGTCCAGCACTTCTGCTCCGCGTCCCATCGTCGCCCTGGGATGGTCTTGATCTTCTCCACCCGCTCCGGGGCATAGGGGAGGATGACGCGCAGTCGTCCGTCGTCCCCGGGCTGGATGTGGATGGGTGCAGCCACGACAGCACTCCTGCTTTGATGACGCCGTAAAGAACACAGCCCACCGCGTCGTCTGGCGCTCAAGTTTGACGGCGGGTGGGCTATGTGCTACGATGTGGGCTGCCGGGGCGGCCCTCCTGCCGCCTTGGCCACAGCCTCGAGCTGGGCCATAGCTGCGAGGCTTTTTGCTTTGCAAAATGATTTTAGCATAAGGGGGCGATAAAGGCAAATTGGGTGGTCTTATGCGTGCTTTTGGCCGTATATGCGGTGGTTTTGCCCCATTAACATCCTGCGGCCTGACATTTCACTTCTTCACTCATCCCACCCCAGGGCCTGGGCAGTACTCAGCCTCTCCACCGCGCGGTCTATGCGCCGCATCAGGCCGGTGAGCACGTCTTTGGGGCCTACTTCGACGAAGCGGGTCACCCCCTGGGTGATCATCCAGCGCACCGACTCGGCCCAACGTACGGGCGAGGTGAGTTGCCGTCCCAGAGCGTCGCGGATGCCGTCGGGGTCGGTGAGCGGGCCAGCGATGGCGTTCGCCACGAGAGGGACAGCGGGCTTACGGAACCACATCGCATCGAGGAGACGGCGGAACTCAGCGGCGACCTCGGCCATCAAGGGGGAGTGAGCCGCGATGCTCACGGCTAGCTGGACTACCCGCTTGGCCCCCTGCTCCTTTGCCAGTTCCGTGGCCCGCTTTAACGACGCGAACGCGCCGGAGATGACGATTTGGCCGGGGCAGTTGTCGTTGGCGATGCCGACGTACTCGCCGCTCTGCTGCCGCACTGTGGTGCAGACTGCCTCCAGTGGCTCCCGCTCCAGCCCTATCACGGCCGCCATACCGCCGGGGCTCCGCTCGCCAGCCTCCCTCATCAGCCGACCGCGCTCACGCACGAGCCGCAGCCCGTCCTCAAAGGAGAGAGCGTCCGCCGCCACCAACGCACTGAATTCCCCCATGCTGTGCCCGGCGACATAGCTGGGGCTGTCCAATCCCTGCTCCTCCAGCACGCGCAGCATGGCTACGCTGGTAGCAAGAATGGCCGGCTGCGTGTTCAGCGTGTCGTTCAATGTCTCGGCTGGCCCCTCGAAGCACAGCCGCGACAGAGCAATGTCCAGGATACTGTCGGCCTCGTCGAACACAGCGCGGGCCGCAGGGAAGGCGTCGTAAAGATCGCGTCCCATTCCCACATACTGAGAACCCTGACCAGGAAACAGATAAGCACACTGATAAGCCAATGAGTACCTCCGTGAGGACGTGATGCATGAAACGTGAGGCGTGACTGGTTATGTCTTACGTTTCACGTTGCTATTCCTCTTCAATCTCGACAACCTGGGTGCCGCGATAGGTACCGCAGGACAGACAGACGTGATGTGGCCGCACTGGCGCGCCGCATTGTGGACAGGTTACCAAGCGCGGAGCCTTCAGCACCCAGTGGGCGCGGCGGTTTCCCCGGCGGGCTTTTGATATCCTACGTTTGGGCAGTGCTCCCATATCTTCTTCGCACTCCTTTCTGACTGATCTACTGCACGCCGTTGGTGGTGCTGTAGAGGAACATATTATAGGAGCGAGCAATGAACCTGTCAAGCATACTATGGAGAATAAGTCAAGTACCCAACTGTACGTTAACAAGGTGCTCTGAACAGAACTCGGTTCAAGGTGTTTTTTG
>JBHIET010000166.1:0-2793 GCA_046760785.1 Anaerolineae bacterium
TGTCATTCTCTTATGTTGACTGTCAAGCTCCCGGCGGGCATTGGGTGCGGGAGTTGTTTCCCTATTGGGAATCCTTTGCCGTTTTCCGGGCCGTCCCTCCTCGGAGGGCTCACCGCCCTGGGCGGGGCCCAAGGGTGCAGGGCGGATGTGGCCGGCGGTCAGGGCGATGCAATCAATCTCTTATCAGCAGACAAGCCTCTGGGGCTGCTGCATTCCCTTGTTCAGGAAGATCGCCGGGGGGCGGCAGTCTGAGCGAAGCAGACGATTGCCGGTTGGCAACGCTGCAGAATGACAATAGCCGTCACCCCCAAAATGGATCGTCATCGCCGACCGCAGCCTTGGCATCACACTCCTACTGCACCACGCAAGTTTGGTAGGGCGCTTTGTTCTTCAGGACGTAACGAATGCGATTCAGCAACTTGCGGGCGATACGCACGATGGCCCGGGTCTTGGACATCCGGCGCGTCAGTTGCAAAAAACTCTGCAGCAGGGCTGGGTCTTTTCGCACCGCCGTCCAACTGGCTTCGATCAGGAGCCTGCGCAGATGGCGGTTGCGCCGGGGAGTGATTCCCGTGGTGTGTTCCTGATCCCCGCTGGAATCTTCCCCCGGCACCAGGCCGACGTAACTTGCCAGGTGGTCGAGGTTCTTGAAGCGGTTGATGTCAACGATTTCCGTCAGCAGTATCATGGCCGTCAGGGTGCCCACGCCTGGGATGGACAGCAGGTTTTGCACGTCCTCCGTGTAGGGCTGCTGTGTGGACAGGGCTCTGATGTGGGCCGTCACCTGGGCCAGAAACGTTCCCAGAGAGTGCAGCTCCTGCAGCCGCAGCTCGAAGGCGTGCTGACCCGAGGAGGTGTCGAATGACACCTGCTGCAGCCACTGCAGAAAGCCCCGTGACCAATGGGCGTGGATCAAGTCCTCGGGAAGGAAGATGCCGTACAGCATCAACATGGCGCGAATCTGGCTCCTGCAGCGCGTCTGTTTTTTGACGATGTCCCACCGCGCGCGCACCAGCGAGCGCGCCTCCACCGCCTCGCGCAACGGGACGTACACGGGGCTCAGTTCTCCGCTGGCCAGCCCCCGCGCGAGCTTTCGGGCGTCAACCTTGTCGTTGCGATTGCGCCGCTCCTTGTCCTTGGTCGGCACGTCGGCCGGGTTGACCACCATGCACTCGATCCCATGCTCCCGGAGGTCGTCGTGAATCCAAAAGCCAAAGTAGCCCGCCTCGTATACGCACCGATACCGCGCTCCGGGGAAGTTGCGCCTCAGGTACCTGGCCAGCGGCTCGACGCTCGGCGGCTGCGTGAACACCTTGTGCTCGTAGCCCGCGACGAACACCGCCACCCTCCAACTGCGCTTGCTCACGTCAATGCCCACGTCCACGGTTTGACCTGCGAAGTCGAGTCTGCTACTCTGTGTCCTCACGGTAGGCCTCCTTTCGTGTCCGTCTAGTACTGGCAGTATACACCAGCCAGCCAGGAGGCCTGCCGTTGTCAATCATAAGGTCTGAGGAGCGGAGCGACGAAGAATCGCACGCCAGGAACGCGCGTATGTGGGCGATCGCGAGATTCTTCGCCCCCGTTGGTCGCTCAGAATCACATTTCTGGCAAAGTGTCGTTCCAGTCCGTTGCCCGTCGGCAGCGCAGCGGCGCGCACAGGAGGGTGAGAATGCGCACACGCACCCCGTCAGTCGGTATCGGTGTTATTCTCGTCGGCATCCTCATCGCTTTCGTGCCCGGCCTCTGGGGCATCCGCGAAGCCTGGGGCGCCGCCGGTGACGCCTGCATGGACTGCCACGAGAAGGAGACCCCCGGAATCGTCGCCGACTGGAAACTCAGCAAGCACGGAGAGAAGGGGATGGTCACCTGCTCGGTCTGTCACGGAGATGAGCACAATTCCGCCGACGACACTGCGAAGGCCAGTATCCCGACTCCTGACGTGTGCGGCATGTGCCACAAGACGCAGGTCAACCAGTTCAAGGCCGGCAAGCACGCGCTGGCCTGGGCCGCCATGAAGGCGATGCCGACCGCTCACATGCAGCCCATGGCGCTGATGGAGGGCATGAAGGGATGCGGCGGCTGCCACAAGATCGGCCTGAAGACCGAGGAGGAGATCAAGGCGTTGCAGCAACAGGGACGCGGCTTCGGCATTGCCTCCTGCGACGCGTGCCACACCCGGCACATGTTCTCCACGGACGAGTCGAAACAGCCGCAGGCGTGCCAGACCTGTCACATGGGTTTCGACCACCCGCAGTGGGAGATGTACTCCTCCTCCAAGCACGGCGTGCGGTACTTGCTCAAGCAGAACAAGACGCTTCCGGAGTCCGCCGCTGCTCCGACGTGCCAGACGTGCCACATGCAGGAGGGCAACCACGAGGTTCGCACGGGATGGGGCTTCCTGGGAGTGCGCCTGCCGATGCCCAGGGACGAGCAGTGGGCCGCCGACAGGGCGACGATCCTCCAGGCGCTCGGCGTGCTCGATCCCGACGGCAAGCCCACGCCGCGACTCGACGTGGTGAAGGCGGCAGACGTCGCGCGCCTGACGCAGGAGGACTGGCAGAAAGAGCGCGACAAGAAGATGAACGCCTGCAGCCAGTGCCACTCGGAGAACTTCGCGAAAGAGGAGTTGGCCAAGGGCGACGATATGATCCGGCAGGCGGACCGTCTCATGGCGGAGGCGATCCGCGTCGTGGCGGGCCTGTACAAGGACGGCGTCCTCGAGAAGCCGGACAGTTACGCCTACCCGTTCCCCGACCTGCTCACCGTCCACGACGCGCCGACGGTGGTCGAGCA
>JBHIET010000167.1:0-2721 GCA_046760785.1 Anaerolineae bacterium
GGTCGCCACCACCACCAGGATCGCCGAGATCAGCAGATAGATCATCACCACCGGCCAGTCGGACTGCATCAGTGCATCGTAAAACAGCCGACCAATACCGTTGTAACTGAACACCGTCTCCGTAATGGTGGCTCCCCCAAAGATACCAGGAAGCTGAAAGACCACAATGGTGATCAGCGGGATCAGGGCGTTGCGCAGTGCGTGTTTGCCAAGCACGATGCGCTCACGCAGCCCTTTCGCCCGGGCAGTGCGGATGTAGTCCTGTCGCAATACTTCCAGCATAGCGGAACGCGTAAAGCGGCTCCAGGCAGCCATAAAGAACAGGCTCAAGACTATCCCCGGCATAACCAGGTGCACCGCCCGGTCCAGCCAACTACCGGGCGTAGCGTTAAGATAGGCCAGGACCTGTCCCTGGGGGGCCGCACGGTGCATCATCACTCCCCCTGCCGGCATAAAGGGCAGCCCCCAGTCGCGGAACTTGTAGGAGAAAATCAGGACCATCATCAGCCCGAACCAGAAGACAGGCATAGACGCACCGAAGAAACTGAAGGTCGTGGTGATGTAGTCGAGCGTGGAGTACTGCCTCACCGCCGACAGGATGCCAATGGGGACGGCAACCAGGAGGGAAATGACCGTCGCCAGAGTCATCAACAAGAGGGTATTGGGCAGCCGGGCCTCATAGAGCATTACAACGGGCTGCCCGACAGCAAGTTTCCAGGAGGTCCCCCAGTCCATACGCAGCACCCCGCGCCGGTCGCTGTGATAGCCCGCCCACCGGCCCAGCAAGCCACGGTAGGGATTGAACAGCCAGCCGATGTTGACCCAGGTTCCATCCTCAGGGCGCGGGGCGGCCCCCGGTATCACAAACTCGGTCTCCGGCGTCGTGTGGATGAGAACCTGCTCCCCTCCAACCCGTTCGGTAAGAAGGTCAGCCCCCTGCACCTCAACAACTCGAACCTCGATCGCATCAGCAGGACGGGCACCAGTGGGCTTGGCCTCAACGTAGGTCGCCTGAACGCTCCCTTCGCCCTCCTTCTCACCGCGCACCCAGATGGTGTAGCCTGGCTTAAGGTGGGCCACACCTGGCTCGGCCCAGAAACGGTAGACGTGCTTCTCATCAACCCTATAACCACCCAAAGAGCGCGACATCCAGTCTGCACCCAGCCAGTCGTCGCCGATCAACCATACGATATAACGAAGATACAAGGGCTTATCAATCCCCAGGTAGGCCTCCAGCCGCGCAATGTCGGCCGCGCTGACACGCGTGCGCCGGTCAGCGCTAGCGGTGCGAAGTCCAGAAAGAGGCCCGCCAGGTGCGACGTTCACCAGTGCGTAGACCGCCATGGTAGCAAACAATACCACCAACGCCATCTGGAAAAGCCGTCGAATCAGATAACCTGTCATTTCCTACCACCTCTTAAGTGTCATTGCGAGGAGCGGAGCGACGAAGCAATCCCCAGCCTGCGTATTGAGGAGATTGCTTCGCTACGCTCGCAATGACAAACCCATTCACAGATTGGTGGTGGCAGCGCCCCTCAAGGGACGACCGCCACCACCATTCAAGTTAAGGACCGCAACCGTGCACTACGGCATGACGAGCTCGAAGTTCTCGATGTTCCACATCTCGGTGTTGCAGGTCGGATCCATGATGAACCCTTTAACCTCCGGCCGATAGGCCGCCAGTTTGGTCCGCAGGAAGAGCGGGACCACGGGCAGTTCCTCGGCGAAGATTCGCTGGGCTTCCTTGTGGTACTGCTCGTACTCAGGCGTGCCCGGCAGCGACTGGAGCGCGGCGTTGCAGACCCGGTCGTACTCTTCGTTGCAGTAGCCCGGATCGTTCTGGCCGGCCCAGCCGGACTCCTCGCTGGGCCACTGGGTGCAGAGGTACAGATCGCACGGCGGCTCCACACCAGTCAGCCAGGCGAACTCGCCCAGGTCGAAGTGACGGCCGAAGAGGGGTCCCTCAGGACCATCGGCGAACCACTCGCCAGCGGGCAGGTTCTCCAGCGTCACGTCAAAGCCGCACTCGGCCAGGTTGACCTGGAAGATCTGCATGGCGTTGACGCGCAGCGTCGCCGTGGTGCTGCCCCACTTGAAGGCCAGCGGCGTGCCGTCGTCAGCGATGCCACAGCCGTGACACTCGCGGACGCCATCGCCGTCCTCGTCGGTCCAGCCCATCTCCTCCAGCAGCGCCATCGCCGCCTCAGGATCGTAGGGCCACTGCTTCACGTCGGGGTTGTACACCGGGTGCTCCGCCGGGATGTAGGAGTGGATCACGACGGACTTGCCGAGGAGCAATTCGTCCACCACGGACTGGCGGTCCAGGCACATAGCGATGGCCTGGCGCATGCGCACGTCCTCGAAGAAATCGGGCCGGGTAGCGGCGTACTCCTCCACCGGGTTGATGCCGAAGTCCACGTGCTCCCAGACTGTCCCAGTGACGAAGGTAGGGATCAACTGTCCCTTCTGCTGCAGGTCAATCAGCAGATCGGACTGGTCATCCAGGTGGACGTCCTGGGTGAGGATGTCGCACTCGCCAGCCAGCATAGCAGCGATGGCCGCGTTCGGGTCCTCACCGACGAAGCGGTAGATTACCTTGTCCACCTTGGGCAGCCCCTCGTCAGCGCGGAAGTAGTAGGGATTCTTGACCACGGTGACGTGGTCGCCCGCCACCCACTCCTCGACGGTGAAGGCCCCATAGCCCATCGGCGTCCGCGAGGC
>JBHIET010000168.1:0-2589 GCA_046760785.1 Anaerolineae bacterium
TCCAGGGGTGCGAAAAACAGGCTTAGGTACTAAACGATGCGCTGTCATATCGCCGGTACTTCTGAGGTTAGGAAGCCTTCACCACCGTGCCGCAGTATAGACACTCGGCTGTGTGAGCATCGTGCCATTCAACCTCGTCAGCGACGAGCGGCGCGCCACAGCCGCTGCAGTGAGTCGGCAGGGTGCCACGTTTCTCGGCCACGTGAGGGGCACGTTGTCTCGCTTCACCGAGCGACAGCCCCATTTCCTCAAACGCCTGCTCGGCCTCTTGTTCTAATTGATCGGCCTGGGCATCGTAGCCTTTCTTGCGCAATGCGGCAGTCATCTTGGAAAGGACCAGGGGGACGCGGCCAGCGCGGCCGCCGCGGACGAACAGCCGCAGCGCCTGCTTTGCCCGCTCCAGTGCAGCCCCCATGTCGTCGGCCGCAAAGTAAGCTCGAGAGGCCTGAAGGGCCAGATCGGCGGCGCGGACGAGCATCCCGTGCTGCTTGGCCTCTTCCGACAGGCCTCCAAAGATGCTGGCCGCCTCGGCAAACTGCCCGTCTGCCATCAGGCTGTTGGCACGCTCCAGTGCCTTGCGTATCCTGGGTGGTAGTGGTCGGCGAGGCGACGGTGGGCGCCGGTAGCGCAATGGCGGACGGCGACGGAAGGGGCGTCTGCGAAACATAGGCGACCTCCTTTTTGAGTAAGGCTTGCGATGTGACTAAGGCTCGGTGGGCAGCAGGGCAGTGATCACGATGGCTACAACGCCTGCGACAATGGTGCGCACTCCGTAGCCGACGAGACTACGCCCGGATATGTGCCCCAGGAACATCCCCAGCCCGAACAAGCTGATCAGGGCAACGATCAGAGAGAGCGCATAACTGACCATGATTTTACCGATGAGCGGTGCAAAGAAGAAAGGGGTGAGCACAATCAGCGAAGAGACGAGAGGCGATAGGCCGTCTACCAGTGACACGACGATCACTGCGGCGCGCGAGGCACGGCCGATCTTCGTTTCGCTCAGGTCTGTAAGCGCTATTCTCTCCAGTTCAGCCAAATCGCGCTTGCGCTCGGCGGACTCGGCCAGGTAAGCTCCCCACAGTCCCGAAATCCCAATGGAGATGGAGGTGGCAATGCCAATGCGGATCACGGTTCCAGCGCTACGGATATTGCCCAGATAGTTGCCCATCAGTACGCCGATCATGGTCAACACGCCATCGAAGGCATTGTTCGCCAGGGCACGGCGGGCGATCTTCGAGAAACCGGCGATACGTTCGTATTCGCGTATGTTACTTATACCTTGGGCCAGGTGCCCAAGGGGGTTGTCCGAGTTTTCCACGGCTAATCTTGCGGCGTGATAACGTCCTCGATGAGCACTCTACCGGCCGCTACCTCGTCAATGGAGTGGATCGCGCCGCCGTTCTCCTCAATGACGCGGGCGATCTCGTCATAGCGCAAGTCGTGCCCTTCGATGGTGATCTTGGCGTTCTCTACGCGGCGGTCAATCTCGTAGATCGAGATGTTGGCCCCGTCCACACCATCCAGGTCGGCCAGCAATTGCACCAGTTCCACGATGCTCGGATCCAGCGGCTTCAGCACGTCCAGCACCAGTCGTCGTAGGTTTCCCATAGTCTCTCTCACTTCTCCGATGGTATGAGCGCCCGCGCGAAGATCAGGTAGCCGGTGTGGGCTACCATGCGATCCATCGGCCGCAGGCGGGCGGGCACCGCTTTGTATGGCCGTAGTAACAACTCTTCTACCTCAATCAGGCCGAAGTTCGCCTCCTCCAGTGCACCGATCAAGCGGCTGACCTGATTGGTGGTGGGTAGGATGCAGCCAAAGAAACCCCCATTAGCGAGAGCCGTGTGGGCCTGTGTCAGGTAGTCCCAGGGATTGGGCAGGTCCAGGAACAGAGCGTCGGCGTCACGCTCGTCGAACCCCTCGGCGATGTCCTGCAGCTTGAATTCCACGAATTCGGCCAGCCCCAGTTGTTCCAGGTTTCTGCGGGCCAGTTGCTGCATCTCCGGGCGGACCTCGTATGAGTGAACGCGGCCGGTAGGGCTGACCGCCTGGGCGAAGACCAGCGTAATCCCGCCGCTGCCGGTGCCGGCTTCGACCACACGGCAGCCAGGACCGATGCGCATCTTTATGAGAATGTAGCCCGCTTCTTTGGGATAGACAATCTGAGTGGTGCGCTTGAGGTTGCGCACGAGGTCATCGGTGGAGGGTTGGAGCAACAGAAAAGGATATCCCAGGTGGGTAGATGCTCGCATCCCCCAGGGGTTTCCAATCAGGTCGTCGTGAGCCAATACTCCGCGGTGGGTATGGAATTGTGAGCCTGGCTCCAGCCGGACGATGAACGTTTTGCGGTCACGGCCAACCAGCAGAGCCAGGTCGTCAGATTGTGCAGTTTGCACGGCTTTCTCAACAATCAAGTTATCCTTACGCACCGAAAACTAGCAGCCAGCGGCTAACGGCCGATTTCACGTGCGCTCGGCATAATTATAACGCACTCTCACCGCAGCGCAACTTTACAAATCCCGTCGGTGCCCGTAGAGACCCTTTCATAATCTGTCCAAAAGACGTCACTACTCAGCCTGAGCAGCG
>JBHIET010000169.1:0-2577 GCA_046760785.1 Anaerolineae bacterium
TAGGGCTGAGCCGCGAATGGCAGGGGGAGTACTGGCCCCTCGTCGTTGGGGTGCACGTGGTGCCGGATTATGAGGCGTGAGGAGGCTTACCCTCACCCCCGGCCCCTCTCCCTGGGAGGGAGAGGGGAGAAGCTCCCTCTCCCCGTCGGGGAGAGGGTTGGGGTGAGGGGCGGTTTGTGGAGGAAGAATCAAGATGGCTAAGAAAAAGCAACACCGCATCTACCCACCCATCCTGGCCAGCGCACGCGAGTTGCGCCAGCCGCAAACCCCAACCGAGAGCAAACTGTGGGCACGCTTGCGCAATAGACAGCTTGGCGGCTTCAAGTTTCGGCGTCAACATCCAATTGGCCGCTTCGTCGTGGATTTCTACTGCGCTGCTTGCAAGTTGGTGATTGAGATTGATGGGGAATCGCACACCGAGCAGGTCGAGTATGATCAGGCACGCACGGCCTGGCTGAACGAGCAGGGCTATCACGTGATCCGTTTTTGGAACCGGGATGTTCACCGTGACACAGATGCCGTGCTCCAGGCTATTCTGGGGGAGTGTCAGAAGCTGAGCACACCCTCACCCCCGGCCCCTCTCCCTGGGAGGGAGAGGGGAGAAGCTCCCTCTCCCCGTCGGGGAGAGGGTTGGGGTGAGGGGCAATCGCCCTTGCTGGACCAGTTGGTGCTAACGCCCCAGCAAACTCTCCAACTCTCAAGCAACGACCGCAGCCGCCTGCTCAACTTCCTCCTGCGCTGGGACCACGCCGAAGAAGTTCACGCCTGCCTTGATGTTCTCATCCCCCGCAATCCCACCCTCGTCTCGTTGCTCGACCTGCGCGTGCGGGCCTTGCTAGCCCAGGGTCGGCCCGACGATGCGTTGGCAGTGATGCAGAAACGCCTGCGGCTCAAGAGCTCCCTCACCGCCCGCACGCTCCTGGCCCGCGTCCACCTGGCCCAGGGCGACGTGCAGACCGCCCACCAAATCGCCCGCACCCTTACTGAGGAGAACGAGGACAGCGTGACAGCCTGGGGGTTGCTGGGCCAGGTCGAGCTGGCGCGAGGGGACACGCAAGCCGCGCTGAACGCCTACCGTCGCCTGGGCGAGTTGCGTCCCTACGGCCGTGCCTACCTGCTGGGGATGCTCTCCCTCTACCAGGCTCTCGACGACTGGGTGACCGCCAGCGGCTACGCCGTGCGTTTGCTGCGCACCGCCGACGAGGAGACGCCCCTGTCCGTCACCTACCTGCGCCGCTTGCGCGACCACTTCCGGGCCAGCGGCGAGGAGACCCGCGTCGCTGACCTGGAGGCCGAACTGGAGCGCCGCTACGCCGACGAACTGGCCGAGCTGCGCGTCGCTCTCTCTCCAACCCCTCGCGCGCGACCTGCTGTCCCCATAGCGCGTCCTGAGGAGGAACCACCGCCTGACGAATTTCTTCCCACCTTCGATCAAGTCCCCGTCACTGACGAGGAGCGGGCGCGCATCACCGAGGCCGCCCGGCGGCTGTTTGGCTTCGAGACCCTTCTGCCCGGCCAGTTGGAGACCATCGCCTGTGTCCTCCGCGGCGAGGATGTGCTGACTATTCTGCCGACTGGCGGCGGCAAATCTCTCTGCTATCAACTCCCGGCGCTGCTGGCCGAGCGCGGCACGACGTTGGTCATCTCGCCCCTCATCGCCCTGATGAAAGATCAGGTGGACTCGCTGCCGAGACGTGTGGGGCGGCGGGCAACTACCATCAACAGCAGCCTGCAGGGTGACGAACTGCGTCGGCGGATGGGACAGGCCGCTGACGGGGCCTACCGCCTGGTCTACGCCGCCCCGGAGCGGCTGCGCCAGCCACCCTTCCTGCACGCGCTGCGGCAGGCAGGCGTGGACCGGCTGGTGATTGACGAAGCGCACTGCGTCAGTGTGTGGGGCCACGACTTTCGGCCCGATTACCTCACCATCGGGCAGGCGCGGCAGGCGCTGGGTAACCCGCCACTGTTGGCCATGACCGCCACGGCACCGCCCCGCGTGCGGCGCGACATCATCAAGCATCTGGGCGATCTACGCATCATCGCTGGTGACGTGACCCGTCCCAATCTGCAACTGGAGGTGTTCCACGCCCGCCACGCCGACGACAAATTGCGCCATCTGCTGGCCTTCTGCCAGGCTGAACCCGGCAGCGGCATCGTCTACGCTGGCACCCGCGCCCGCTGCGAGGAACTGGCTGCGCTGCTGCGTGCTCACGGAGTCGTCGCCGGCCACTACCACGCCGGCATCACCGACCGGGCCGGGGTGCAGGACGACTTCATGGCCGGTCGCATCCGCGTGGTCGTGGCCACCGTCGCCTTCGGCCTGGGCATTGACAAGCCCGACATCCGCTTCATCGTCCACTTCGTCCCACCCCCCTCGCTGGAGGCCTACTACCAGGAGGCCGGCCGAGCCGGGCGCGACGGCCTTCCCGCCCGCTGCTTGCTGATGTATGCTCCCTACGATCGAGCCACGCTGACCCGCCGCGCCCGCCAGGACGTGTTGCCCATCGAATTCCTGCGGGCCGTCTATGCAGCCGTCAAACGTCGTCTGGGAGGTGTCTCCTCCGGCCGGGTTGCGGC
>JBHIET010000170.1:0-2458 GCA_046760785.1 Anaerolineae bacterium
GGTGGGCAACCTACGACATCGGCGTCGTATCCAAGAGGAACTAAAGGAAACTAAGCCTGTCTTCGACAGTACTATACGAAGTCCAGTTTGCTACTACCGGTGGTATAGCTTGTTCGAACCCGTACTAGATGTAGTAACGGGGTCAATCTGATCCCGGGTCGGGCCGAGGTCGAGCTGAATACGACTTGCATGAAATGGTCCAAGATTGACGTGATTTCCACTGCGACTGAAATGATGACTGCCCAAATTTGAGCCCAGAACCTTAAAACTCGAGGGCTGGCGCGATATTTTAAGGTTAGACATCTGAACGGCGCCCTCCGTGGACCGTAGCTCAGGATGTGACGGCACGCTGTACTTTACCAACTGACTGAGTAGAGGTATGATGTCTCTAGCCCGTAGTCACCAACCAGTGAGAAAGGAGAGACATCATGACCGGGCGAACGATGGCCGACGTCTTCGAGGCGACGCTCAGCCGCGGGACGACCCGCCAAATCGGCGCGTTGCCGGTGATCTACCCGATTCTGGAGGCACTCGAAGTGCGCGAGATCGTCAACGCGCTGTGCTACACTCGGGCGGACATCGATCTGGGACGCATCGCTGAGCTGATGACCTTGAACCGGTTGTTAGCACCCCAACCCCTGTGCTGGGTGAAGCGCTGGGCCGGCGACACGGTGCTGCCCGAGATGTGGGGGGTTTCGATCGACAAACTGTACGACAACCGGCTGGGACGGGCCTTGGATGATCTGCACCCCTACCTGGGCGAGATCTGGGGCCGCGTCGCGGCGCGGGCGGTGAGCCTCTACCAGGTCGACCTGAGCATCGTGCACTGGGACATCACCTCTTTCTTCTTCGAAGGCGAGTATACAGACAGTGAGTTACTGCGGCGGGGCTATAGCCGCGACAAGCGGCCCGACGCCAAGCAGGCCAATCTGGGGGTAGATGTCAGCCACGAGGATGAGATTCCCTTCCTGTACTGGCTGTTGCCAGGGAATCGGCAGGATGACCAGGTGGCGGTGCCCCACGTCAAGGCGCTGAAAGCCTTCCTGGCGCGACCGGAACTGGCGGATCTCGCGGTGCGACCGATCATCGTCAGCGACAGCAAGATGGTGACGCCTGAAGCGGTGTTGGCGGCCCACGATCATCACCTGTTCTACCTGGGTTCCATGGAACTCGACGACAACGTGAAAGCGGTTATCAACAGCGTGAGCGAGGCCGAACTCCAGGCCCACGAGTTGAGTTATCGACCGCAGCGCCAACGCCGCCAGGATGAACCCTTTGTGCCCTACCAGGGGGTGCTGCGCTCCATCACCTTCCAGACCGACGAGCGGTCGGTGACGGACCGGGCGCTGGTCGTCTGGAGCGCGGGCAAAGCCCGTTTGGACAGCCAGAAAGGCAAGACCTATCTCAAGCGCCTGTTGAACGATCTGAAGCGCATCCAGACGTGGATGGGCAAGCGTCGCTACACCAACCGGGACTACATCGTCAAGTGCGTCAGTGGCGTGCAACGCGGGAACCCGGCTCAGCGCTGGGTGGATGTGGAGATCACCACCGCCGCAGATGGCCGGCTGGGCCTCCAGTTTCGGATCAATCGGGAGCGACTGGCGGAGGCCCGGACGCTGGAGGGCAAGTACGTTCTGACCACCAACGCCCCGCAGCTCTCAGCCGACGACATCCTGCGCATTTTCAAGGGTCAGGACAAGGCCGAGAAGGTCAATCGGACCGTGAAAGGCCCGCTACGGATCCGCCCCGTCTTCCTACGCACCGATCGGCGCATCGAGGGGTTGGTCTTGCTGACCATGCTGGCCCTGTTAGTGCGCTCTATCTTGGCCTTGCAATGCCGGCGCGCGGGCTTAGCTCCCACCCCAGATCAGGTCTTGGCTGAGTTCGCTGATCTGCGGGCCATTGACGTGCGCTTTGAGGACGGGAGTCGGCGGCGCGTGGCCGGCGAGTTATCGGCCCCCCAAGCGGAGATTCTGGCCGCTTTGAATCGACCCTCGGTCATACGCTATGTGACGCTGCTCTCCTGACCGCGCTGACCCCCTCCGGCTCCAACCCCAACCTGATCTTCGGGCGGCGGGATAGGGGACCGCGCAGTGCGCGGTCAGGCAGGCGAAGTCACGTACAACTAACGATCAGGGTATCCTCGGGGCAGGGCCACAGGAGACAGCCGTCCCGATGAGGTCGCTGGCGGCACCCGGAGGCGGTGCCTCTGCGTCAGGTCAGACCTCTCGTCAGACGAGCGGGTGTCAGCCGATGGTATAGCATCCCCTGGCGGGACGCGCCATGCTACTCAGTTGGTAAAGTACAGCACAGTGCTCGGCGACTGTGCGGTTATGTCAAAAGTGGCTGCGCGTCGCCGAGGGTCGCGTGCGTCTATTCATCAGCCATACTGTCGAAGACAGGCTTAGCCGGCGGCCGGCACATCCACCAGGGCTCTGATTTCCGTGAGTTGGCGTTC
>JBHIET010000171.1:0-2371 GCA_046760785.1 Anaerolineae bacterium
AAGTCGGATTCTACGGTCACGTCAGGCAGTATCACAACCTGAAAGAAGAGATTGATGCCGCTATTCTGGAGGTTCTTGAAAGCGGCAAGTACGTGATGGGGCCGACACTGGCTCGCTTCGAGGAGGAGCTGGCAGCCTACTTCAACATGAAGCACGCCATCGGCTGCAACTCAGGCACCGACGCCCTATGGCTGGCCTTTATGGCCCTGGGCATCGGCCCTGGCGACGAAGTGATCACGGTGGCCAACACCTTCTTCGCCACCGCGGAAGCGGTGTGGATCGCGGGCGCCAAGCCGGTGTTCGTGGACATCGAGCCGGACACGTGCAACATTGACCCTACCCTGATCGAAGCGGCCATCACGGACAAAACCAAGGCCATCGTGCCGGTGCACCTCTACGGCCAAATGGCCGACATGCCGGCCATCGCCGAGATCGCCAGGCGGCACAACCTGCTGGTGGTCGAGGACTGTGCCCAGGCCATCGGCGCGGCTGGCGACACGTTCGCCATCGGCGAGTATAGCGACGCGGTGTGCATCAGTTTCATCGCCCAGAAGAACCTGGGTACCTTTGGCGATAGCGGCGGCATCGTCACCAATCGCGATGACATCGTGGACCGCATCCGCGCCCTGCGCAACCACGGCTCGCTCAAGCGGTCGTACCACAGCATGGGCTACAACAGCCGCCTCGACGACCTGCACGCCGCCGTCCTCAGCGTCAAGCTGAAGAGAATTGACCAGTGGAACGACCGCCGCCGAGAGATCGCCGCCATGTATGACGCAGGTCTCAAGGACACCGGCCTCAAGCTCCCCTTTGAAAAGCCGGGGTACAGGCACGTCTACCACCTGTACGTCATCGAGACGGAGCAGCGCGACGAGATGCTCAAGTACCTCAACGATGCGGGTATCAATGCCAAGACCCATTACCCCATCGCCATCCACCAGCAGGAAGGCTATCCCTGGGGCATGCCCGCCGACCTGAACGTCTCGTTGCCTCTGACCGAGAGGTCAGCCGCCAGAGTCATCTCCCTGCCCATGTATCCCGAGCTGACGCAGGAAGAGATTGACTACGTGATTCACATCGTCCGCACCTGGGAGGGATAAATGAGCAATACATCAAAAACCTATACCGTCGCCATCGCCGGCCTGGGCAAACGCGGCACGCACCACGCCGAGGCGTTCTCCCAGAATCCACGCTTTGAGCTGGTGGGCCTGTGTGACATTGACCAGGAGAAAATGGAGGCTGCTGCGGAAAAGTTCGGCGTCTCTTACACCAACACCGACGCCGCTCAAATGCTGGCCGATACCAGGCCCGACGTCTTTGCCTTCTGCACCTTGCCCGACATCCGATTGGAATTCGTTCGGGCGGGCGTGGAGGCGGGCGTGCAGCTCATCGCCTTCGAGAAGCCAATGGCAACCTCCACCAACGAGGCTTTAGAGATCATGAAGCTGCTACGCGAATCTGGGGTCAAGTCGGTGGTCAGCTACCAGCATCGCTACGGCGACCACTATCGGAAGGTCAAAGAGATCATCGCCAGCGGGGCCATCGGGCGCGTCCACACGGTCTACGGGCACGCTACTGGCTGGATGCTGCACATGATGCCCCACCTGATCAGCTACACGCGCTGGTACAACGATGACGCTGAAGCCGAGTGGGTGGTGGGGCAGGCTGCAGGCAAGGAGAAATTCGAGGACGTGCACCCTTCGCCCGATTACATCGCCGGGCTGATCCAGTTCGAGAACGGTGTGCGCGGCATCGTCGAGTGTGGCGAGGGGGCGCCCGACGTGCCCGAGGTGGATTACTGGTGGCGCAAGTGTCGCATCGGGGCGCAGGGCACCGAGGGGTTCGCCGAGGTCTTGACCGGCGGAGGCTGGCGGGCGATCACCCGTGACTCGAATAGTGTGATCTCCGGCCCTGGCGGTATGAACTATGCCCACGACATGCCGCCTTACGTCCAGCAGATAGCCGACTGGCTCGACGATCCCGCCCAGGTGCATCCCTGCAACGGCGAAAGCGCGTTCCAGAACTTTCAGATCATGATGGCCATCTGCCGCTCCGTGGTACAGCGGGGCAAGGTGTCCCTGCCGCTCGGCCCAGGCGAGCCGGAGCTGGAGGCTCTCAGAAATGCGCTGGCGTGAAGTGTGAACGAGTAACGAGTTGGTGTTGCATCTGGGGAAGCTGCGGGGGCTAATTGACGCGACGCGGATGAGGGAGCTGGTCGAGGACCTGGCTGACAGGCGGAATCAATAATCGCGAGCTTTTTCCTCCCCCTCGAGCACTCTTAGAGCGCCCTGGGCCATGGCCAACATCTCGTCCTCACCGGGGTAGATCATCAGCGGGGCAATCCACGCCACGCGCTCCACGATCCAATTCA
>JBHIET010000172.1:0-2334 GCA_046760785.1 Anaerolineae bacterium
TCAGGACGACTGGCCTGATTTAGCTGCTAGCGGAGTGCGAAATCTAGGCTTAGGGCGCGCTTCGATGAAATGGTGCGCCGGGGATTGCGGCGTGTGCCAGGGGCGTGGACGACACGGGTGGAAAGCGGGTAAGGATGTTCATCACGTTTGAAGGCCCTGACGGCAGCGGCAAGACCACCCAGGCACGCCTGCTGGCAGAATGGCTGTGCGAGCAGGGCCACGAGGTGATATTGACTCGCGAGCCGGGTGGGACCGATATCGGCGACCAGGTCCGTCAAGTGCTGCACGATCCGCGCAACACAGCTATGGACGCCTGCACGGAAATTCTGCTTTACTCGGCTGATCGCGCCCAGCACGTGGCCCAATGCATCCGCCCGGCACTGGCGACCGGTGCCATCGTCATCAGCGACCGCTACGCCGACAGCACACTGGCCTATCAGGGATATGGCCGGGGGCTCGATCTGGAGGCGCTGCGAGCGATCACTGCCTTCGCCACTGGCGGCCTCGCGCCCGACCTGACGCTCTATTTCGACATCGCGCCTGAGGAAGGTTTGCAGCGCAAGCAGGTGGGCGGTAGTGAATGGAACCGCCTGGACGCAGAGGCGCTGGAGTTCCACCAGCGAGTGCGGGCCGGTTACCTGAGACTGGTCGAGCAGGAGCCACAGCGGTGGGTGGTGATAGACGCTGTTCGCTCAATGGATGAGGTGCAAGCCGAAATCAGAGCGTTGGTGCAGGCAAGACTGGATACTGGATGTTAGATGCTGGTTGCTGGCAAGCATCGAGTATCAAATGCCCATCTCTTCGCCGAAATCCTCACCGCCTTCGCCCGTCAGTTCCGGCATCGTCTTCTCGATCTCCTCCGGGCTCTCACCGGCCTCCAGTCGCCCCACCACCTCGTCGAATTCCGGCCCCAGGTCTTCCCCCATCTCGGCGCTCATCTTGCGCATCCAGCGCCCCAGGCTGCGGGGATCGCTTTCGTCAAAGTCGGGGAAGCTGCTAGAGTCGGCTAGATCATCAAGATGGCTCTCCTCGGAACGGACGATGCGAACGCGGGACACCAGGCGGGCGAGGTCGGTCCCGCCACAACGGGGGCAGGCCGGTGTACCCTCTTCCGCCTCAGAGAAGGTGCGCCAGAAAATCGAAACCCGGCGTCTGCAATCTTGACAGCGGTACTCATAGATTGGCACGTCGCCCTCCAACGGTGGTAGATTGGTAGATTGGGAAACTGGTATTTGGGGACCAATCTACCAACTATCAGTATACCAATTTACCAACATATCGCAAGTCGGCTGGCGCCATCGGAGAACATAGGATGCTCAAGATCATTCTCGACTACGACGGCACGCTGACCGCCGAGGAGCAACAAGTGTCGGAGGTGACGCGCCGCTCGCTGGTGGAGCTGGCAGAGGAAATCCTGCACGCGCCGCTGGAGGAGCTGGAGACCACCTACCGGGATACTGTCGCGCGCCTGCGGGCCGCCCCGTACGAGTACCACTGGCAGGTGAACGGTATGTGCGTTTCCTACTGCGACGAAGGCGCTTTCATCCTCAATACTGTGGCGCTGCAGATCATACTGGTCGGGAACTCGACCTTCGCGGAGGCGGTGGCGATTCACTTCCCCGAGGCTGAATATGACCCCATTGCCGCCTGTACCAATTACCTGTTCCACACTCACACCGCTCCTTTGGAGGTTCCTTTTCGCCCGGCCACACCAGATGTGTTGCACTGGCTTATCGCCCAGCCCGATGTCGAGCCACTGGTGCTGACCAACTCCCTGGGCGACAAGGTGAACCGCAATCTGGCACGGTTGGGCCTGCCTCCACTCCGCGTGCTGGGCGACACCCGCCAGTACGAACTTGATCCCGGCTGGACGCCCCCCTTCAACGACGGCGCGCCGCTTTTGGTGGTGGACGAGTTGCACACGGTGGACCTGCGGCGGCGCATCTACTACGGGGCACTGACCCGCGAGCAGGCCGACGGCAGCCGGTTGGCAGTGGTCGCCGACACGCTGTCGCTGCCTGGGGCGCTGCCGCTGGCGATGGGCATCCCCTCCGCGCTGCTGCGCACGAGCTACACACCCGATTGGTGTGCTACCTACGTCGAACGCCACCCGCTGGGGGTGGTGCTGGACGACCTGGCGGCGCTGCCTGCCTGGGTGGAGCGCTTAGTGACAGGACTTACGCACTCAAGGTGACCGGCACTTCGAGGCCATCTCAGAGATACTTTCTGATGTCCGGAGAGCCCTGCATCAGCATCCCGGTGCGGGGGCGTCTCAAGCGAGATTGGCCCGGAGAACACGCCCTCGGGGACGAGGGCTGAGAGCCTGTGGCCGAA
>JBHIET010000173.1:0-2286 GCA_046760785.1 Anaerolineae bacterium
CTACGCTGCTCAGGCTGAGTAGTGACGTCTTTTGGACAGATTATGAAAGGCTCTCCGCATCAGAGTAAAAGTCGCACGCGCTCGCTCAAGCCCCTGTCTGCAGAAACATTCTCGTTCGGGCTTTAACCCGGCCGCTCCCCCAACGTCACCTCAACCTGATGTTCCTCGCCATCACGCAGCACCGTGAGCGTGACTTCCTGCCCCCCCACTGGCCTGGCGGACCATTGCCTGGAGTTCTTCCATCTGCGTGAGGGGCTGGCCATCCCAGGCCACGATGACGTCGCTGCCCACCAGTAGCCACTGACCCCGGATGGTCACCGGTTTGTAGCTGCCGTGCAGCCCCGCCTCGTCCGCTGGGCTGCCGCTGACGACCTCTCCGACCAGGACGCCGGTCTGGTCTTCCGGCAGATCCATCGCCTGCGCCACTTCCGGCACGAGCGTCATTCCACTGATGCCCAGTCAGGGGTGAGTGTCCCTCCGGTCTCATTGGCAGGCTACACCGACAGCCAGCTTACGCCTGCGGTCAGTGATAAGCATCAACCAAACGGTTTCAACCACAGTGGACATTCTTGCACCTTTCGGCTGCCCATGCTATCATCGGAGTCCAGAAAGGAGCTGCAAAGGTGCGTATCGTTATGATTGGCCCCTTCGGGATGCGACCCCGAACCACGATGAGCGTGCGGGCGTTGCCGATGGCCAAGGCACTGACCGCCCACGGCCATAGCGTGACCCTGCTCCTCCCCCCCTGGCAGAACCCGGAGGACGCCGGCGGCTGCTGGGAGGAGGACGGCGTCGCCATCGAGAACATACCCCTGCCCCCTGGCGTTCCTGGCCTCTTTCACCTGCTGACCGCCCTTCGGCTGGCCCGCCGGGCATTGGCGCTCCGCCCTGACGTAGTGCACCTCTTCAAGCCCAAGGCTTACAGCGGGTTGACCCATTGGCTGCTGGCGCATCTCCCCCGCGCTCGTCGGCCCCGTCTCGTGGTAGATAGCGACGACTGGGAAGGACCCGGCGGTTGGAACGACCTGGCTCCGTACACCCCCGCCCAACGCCGATTCTTCGCCTGGCAGGAGCACTGGGGCCTGACCCACGCCGACGCGGTCACCGCCGCCAGCCGTGCACTGGAGAGCCTGGTGTGGGCGCTAGGTGTACCGCCGCAGCAAGTATTCTACGTCCCCAACGGCGTCTCGTCCGCGCAACACGCGATACGCAATACGCAGCCGGCAGCCCACGATTCTCGACTCACGATTCTCTTGTACACCCGCTTTTTCGAGTTCCCCGTCTCCCGCGTCGTCGAAGTGTTGCGCCGGGTGCGGGAAAGAGTGCCGGAGGCGCGACTCCTCGTCGTGGGCAAAGGACTCTTCGGAGAGGAAGAGGAGCTATTCCGTCTGGCCGCCCAATCCGGCCTGACCGTCACGCATCACGTAACACGCAACGCGTTTCACGTTTCACGTTTCACACACGATGTGACCTATGTCGGGTGGGTTCCCTCCGATGCACTCTCCACCTACTTCGCCCAGGCCGACGTCGCCATCTATCCCTTCGACGACACACTGGTCAACCGCACCAAGTGCGCGGTGAAGTTGCGCGACCTGCTGGCCGCCGGCGTGCCGGTCGTGGCCGAGGCGGTGGGGCAGAACCAGGAGTACATCCGCCACGGCGAGACCGGTTGGCTGGTGGACCCCGGCGACGTAGCCTCTTTCGCCGAGGCAGTGGTGCGGCTGCTGGAGGACAGACAATTGCGGGAGCGGCTGGGTCAGGCGGCTGCCCGTGACGTGCGAGAGCGGTTCGCCTGGGGGCGGCTGGTGGAGACGGTGGAATGGGCATACGGGGTGAGACGATGAAACACTTTCTCTCGCACTGGCTCCCCCCACTGGCCTGGATGGGGCTGATTTTCCTCCTCTCTGCCCAGCCTGATCTCCCTGAGGTCCCCGGGCCGTGGCTGGATACGTTGCTCAAGAAAACCGGCCACGCGCTGGGCTACAGTATTCTGGCCTGGCTATACCTGCGGCCACTGCGAGAACGTTTTCACCACGCGACCGTACCTCGCGTACTGGGCTTTGGCCTAGCTGTGCTCTACGCCCTGAGCGACGAGTATCACCAGACCTTTGTGCCAGGGCGCAAGGGCACGCTTTGGGACGTGGCAGTGGACGGGGTAGGAGCCTGCGGGGCTATGCTGCTGGACTGGCGACTGCAACGCCGGCAGGTGCCACCTCGGCAGACATCTGACGTTCGATGAGACCCTTTCATAATCTGTCCAAAAGACGTCACTACTCAGCCTGAGCA
>JBHIET010000174.1:0-2265 GCA_046760785.1 Anaerolineae bacterium
CTTCAGCCCCGCGCTGGCACCGGACAAATTGGGAACGAACTTGCGGAAGGCTGTATTAGTGCCTACGCCACTGCATCGGCTAGCCGATAACTTGAAGTTCGTAGCGGTTTCAAATCCAAAAGTGAAATTCTGACAAAGCGATCTCGTAGGCCTGTGACAGGAACCACGGAGGTGGCCAAGCCAGTGCTGGTTCCTGTCTTTCTTCCTGGCAAACGCTACGCGCGGTGTTCAATCTCTGAAGCGTCGTCAGACCCGCAACACACCTCCCTCCACAAGACCGATTAACAAGGGGGCGCCCGGGTCAAGCCCCTGCGGGGCTGCTGCACAAGCCCCACCTGCCCCAAGGTTCACGGCTGCTTTCCAATCGGCCCAGGATTCCCCGCCATCGCGCGAAATCAACAGCGTGTCGCCCGACATCACCAAGACGTCAGCCTTGACAGGGAATTCCGGTGAAACAACAACGGCGTTGACTGTCTGCGTGACACTCCTCTGGCCCAGGCGCGTCCAGGTGTGCCCCCGGTCATCCGACCGAAAGAAGCCGTTGGCTTCTGTGCCGGCGAACAGCACGCCGTCATCGGCATAGTTGGGAGACAGGGCCAGGGCGAGTACCGGCGCGTGATCTGTCGGAAAGTCCACTCTCGGTGCCCACGAAGATGGTCTCGTCGTGGGCAAAGCCCGGCGAGATCGCTATGCACAGGATGATCAGATCCAAGAGGCCAAAGTTCCACGCCTCCCAACGCCGGCCCCGGTCAGCCGAGCGAAACACGCCATCTTCCAGCGTCGCAGCCAGCAACGTGCCGTCGTGGGCGTAGTTGGGCGAGATGACCAGGGCCGAGACGACCGGCGGTGGCGAGGGCAACACGGTAATATGCCAGCTTTGTCCGCCGTCGAACGAGCGCAATACGCCGCCCGGTGTCCCGGCGAACACGCTTTGATCGGAGGCAAAATCTGGAGAAACGGCGACGGCTACCGTCGCCAAAGGGGCCTCAAGGTCCAATGCATCATAGGCAAAGTGCCAGGTGTGCCCCCCGTCGTCCGAACGGTACAGCCCTGAGCCCCGGGCCGCGAAGCAGACTCCGTCCTGGGCAAAACCCGGCGATGCGACAAGAGCATAGGTAGTGTCCTGGGTTGGAGGCTCTTTTGTCATAGGTTGTCACGCTCCCCTAGGGTTCCAGGGATTTCTTGGGTTCCTTGTGGTGGACCACCACGTCCGTAGTCAAGGCCAGGGCGGCACCGGCGATGGCGCTCCGCACCGCCGTTTTCACCACTGTGGTCGCGTCCCAGATACCGGCTACTGCCATATCCACGACCTCCCTCGACCGCACGTCGAACCCGTGGCCGTTGCGTGCCAGGCGAATCTGGGCCATAACTCTCCCAGGCTTATACCCCGCGTTGGTAAGAATGGCACAGATGGGCGCCTCCATCGCCTTGATCAGGATGCGGTAGGCGGCGCGCTCGTCGGCGTTAGCGCTCTCTCTGAGCCGCTGTTCCAGCGCCGGCCGGCAAGCCAGTAGCGCGACGCCGCCACCGGGCACGACCCCTTCGCGCACAGCGCCCCGCAGGGCGTCGGCGGTGCGTTCGGCCCACTTCTTGCGCGTCTCAATCTCTAGCTCCGTCGCGGCGCCGCCCCATAACACGGCCGTCCCCCCCAGCAGCTTGCCGATCCGCCCCCGGAGTTTCCGGCGCACAGCGGGGTCCGTGGCCTGATCAAAAGCCTCGCATAGCGCCTTGATGTGTGCCCGCAAGGCCCGGGAATCCCCTTTGCCTCCCATGATGCCCATACAAGTGCGGTCAGCCCAGGCTCGCCGCACCCACCCGAAGTCTGCTGGCTTGGCACCGCCTAGCGTGTCTCCGGCAACCCTGAGCAGAGGCCTCCCGCCGGTCAAGATGCTCAGATCTTCCATCGCCGTGGCCTGGTCAGCGGACGCCAGGCCGGGGATCTTGGCCGCAACGTCTGGTCGTACGTATCGGCCTGCGCGATCGCCACCTGGGATAGCGGTGTCGAGGGTGGCACAATGGTTGGCGTGGCAGTTGCCACCCCGGTCGGAAGAGCGATCGCTTGCTCAGCGAGCGGGGGAGTAGGGCTGCCAGCCAACTTCTGGACAGGGCGGCATCCTGCCAACAGCCCTGCGGCCCCTGCTGCTGCCATTTTGAGGAAGCCGCGCCGGGAGATTCCTTGTGGACCTCGGCTACTGCTGTGATTGTTCTTTCTTGAGAGCCTTTCGCAATTCAAACTGCCAGACTGCGGAAGTCTCGAAGGTGCTC
>JBHIET010000175.1:0-2235 GCA_046760785.1 Anaerolineae bacterium
CCGTGCGCGCGGCCGGCGCCGTCCGGGTGCCATCGCTGATGAACAGGGTGGGCACCGTCGCCTTGCGCTGCACGCCGCTGGCCGGACTGCCGCCGATCCACCGCCTGTACCAGGGCCGCGAGTCGCTGGCCATAGCGATGAGGTCACAGTTGTTCTCGGCGGCCCAACTGACGATTTCGTCGGCTTCGGACCGGCTGCCGATGACCAAGGCCGTCTCGACAAACAGGCCCTCCAGCCGTAGCTGGCACTCCAGTTGGGACAGGCACGTCTCGGCCTGATTCTTCCGCCGCCAGCCGCTGGAGCCGATCTCCAACTGGAACTGGCGACCCAGGCCACCGCCCCCGTCATCGGCCACGGTGATGACCCGCAGCAAGGTGACCCCAGACTTCATCTGCGCGGCCAGCCTCTTAACGTGAGTCACTACGGCCCCGTCGGTCTCTTTCCCTTCCAGCGCGATCAAGATTTTCTGATACATCGTCCTTTACCTCCTGTGTGTTTTCTACGTCCATCATACCACACAGAGGCCGCGCGTTGAAGGAAAAAAGTGGGCCAAAAAGCGGCAGAAATTGGGAGAGAATCAGGAGGAAATCTGGAGCATATAGCCTACCCCCCATTTAGTGACCAGGCACTCCGCCTCGTCACCCAGCGCCTTGCGCAGGCTCTTGATCACGGCCCGCACGCGTTCCGGGTCTTCCACGTACTCATCCCCCCACAAGGTCTTCTCCAACTCCTCCGGGGTGACAACCTGGCCAGCACAGCGGATCAGGTGAGCCAGGGCCTTGAACTCGGTCTTGGTCACTCTGAGCGGCGTATGATGGCAGAGGGCCGTCTGCCGGAACAGGTCGAGGAGGAAGGGACCAAGTTGCAAAAGGTGCGAGACCGATTGTCGGCGGACGAAGTTCTCGAAGGCAGGGGAGAGGTAAGCATAGCCCTGATCCATTCGGCGAATGAGACACGCCTGTTCCAACCGGCGGATCGCCTCCCGCCGGGCCTCATCTTCCTGGGTCAGCGGCAGGGCAGCCAGCGTGTAGCGATCACCGTCGCTCAGGTGACGCCAGTAATACTCAAAGTGAGACTCTGCCTCGGCCATGAAGCGCCGGCGTAAATGATCGTAGTCGCCTTCTTCCCATTTTCCACCTCGTACCTGCCATAGCTCAAAGGCGTGGAACCCGGCGATCTGCAACAGCAGCGGGTGAGGGCCAGCGAGTTCCACGATGAAATCGCCCAACTCGGAAGGGAAGGACACACCGGCTTTGGCTGCCAACTGCTCGATCAGCTCCTGGGCATCGTCGCCCGAGAACAGACCCAGGTGGAGATGGGCGAAGGTGTTGAAGAAGGGGGAACTGAGTGTCTCGGCGTGGGCGTAAGTCAGGGCCTGGATCAGGGTCTTAGAGGCAGTGACGTAGGACACGTCGAGCTGACCGGCCAGGCCTCGCAGGCTGGAGAAAAAGCTGGGTCCCAGGTGAGGGTTGGCGCCTAAGCACTCGAACTCGTCGAAGCAGAAGATCAGCTTGAGACCCCGCCGGGTGAGTTGACGCACGGCCTGGCGAAAGGCGCGATACCTGAGGGAACCCTCGGGCAGAACAACGCTTGGCAGCTCATGGCCGGCAGCCCTCAGGGCAGCCACCAGTTCCTCCGCCATGGCCCTCCGGATCTGGCCGGCGTCAAGTTCGGTTAACTCCTCTCCATCCAGGTAGGCAAAGACGTACTCGTCGGGGGAGAGGCCGTAGCCGGCGTGGATGGCCGGATCGGCCAGATGGAAGAGCAGCGACGTCTTACCGATGCGCCGTGGGCCCACCAGGGCCACGTTCTGCAGGCTGCGCAACAGGCCCAGCGCCTGGTTGACCTCGCGCTGACGGTTGAAGAAGTACTCGCGCTGGCGGATGGGGCCACGGTGGAAGAAGGGGTTCTGCACTAACTCCATTCGGTCTCCCCCTGTCTGGTGTCCTACATCCACAGTCAGGATGATGCCCCGGCGACAAGTTCTCTCAGAATGGCTCTTCACCTTCCTCAGGTTCAAACTCTGCCAGCTCGTATTCGCCCTCCGGCGACGGTACCAGTTGTCGGACCTTGAGCTCGGCCTGGTCCAACAACTTGCCGCAGCGGGCAGCCAGTTGTGTTCCGCGCTCGAAAAGGGCGATGGACTCGTCGAGGGTCAAGTTGCCCTCTTCTAGCTTCTGCACCGTCTCCTCCAGTTCCCTGAAGGCCTCTTCGAAGGATAGCTCCTTCACCTCT
>JBHIET010000176.1:0-2171 GCA_046760785.1 Anaerolineae bacterium
GGTACTACATCGAGGGTGTATCCTACGCCGGACTTAAGGGTTAATACACATTTATTGCCGGCGGGCTATCGTCTCCAAAAATGTAGGGGCGACCCTTGCGGTCGCCCCTAGGTAGGTCGTCATAAGATGTGAAAAGCCTTATGGCCCTTCGATGATCGTTTCCTCGCCAACCACAAATCGTACAACGAAGCGGTCGAGCGCGTCTTTGCGCCCGAGTAACGGCGGCACCAGCGAAGTATCAGCGATGGCAACAGGCATTTCGAACTCCTCATCGCCCAGCCGGACTTGGATGGTGTGAATAAAGGCGGGGAGCACAGCGACGGGATTGAGACCAGAGAGCGGGGAATATCGGCCAGTGGTGATGTCATCTACCAACAGCTCACCGAGTGGACGTGGTAACACCGAAATGTCTGCGCCTGTGTCGGCCAGGAGGTTTTCCAACAGCACCCATCGCCCCAGCAGTTCGGAGTACGCTTCCAGGGATACAAGTGGCCGCAACACGGTGCCAAAGATAATGCTGGATCCCTCAATGTATGGAAAACTCAGGGCAGACATATTAGCGTTGCCTCAGGCAGGCGCCAGGAAATCGAAACGCGCTTGGTCGGGTTGGCTTGAACGATCTCTATGTACTTCTTCTTTACGTTTAATCCTCGCCAGACTTCCTGATTATCCACTTTGATGATATACTCGAACTTGGGCTTCTCCCTGACTTTTGGCTTGATCTCTTTGTCGTTCATTTCCACCTCCCGCTGGCTTTTCATCCTCAATTATAGCACAAGAAGGGGCTGCAAGCAAGAAACATGGCTGATGCCTGGCACGTCTTTCGGAAAACGCTGAGCGACCTGTGGGACGAGATGTTCCTGCTGGCGATGGCCAACGTCCTGTGGGTCGCGCTGTGCCTGCTGCTGGTCACCGCGCCGCCGGCCACGGCCGGGCTTTTCGTGCTCACCCACCGCCTGGCCGCCGGCAAGGCCGCCAGCCTGCGCGATTTCTTCGCGGGCCTGCGGCGCTATTTCTGGCGCAGTTGGCTGTGGGCCATCGTGGCTGGGGCGGGCTTTTTCATCCTGGGCGGCGACGTGGTGCTGACGGGCCTTCTCTCCGATGCGGACTACATCGTTCTCGTTCAGGGCTTCTTCCTGATGCTGCTGTTCCTGTGGGCCTTCCTGCTGCTCTACGCCTTTCCGCTGATCCTGGAGCAGGAGCAGCCCAGCCTGCGCCTGGCGCTGCGCAACGCGCTGGTGATGTTCACCACCAATCCGGGTTTCTCGATCACGCTCTTCGGGCTGGCCCTGCTAGTGGCCCTGCTCAGCAGCCTGCTTGTCGCCCCCTGGGCGGTGATCACCGTGGCCTTTCTGGCCCTGCTGGGCAACCACGCCGTGCTGGACCGGCTGGCGGCCTGGCGGGAGAGGGAGTCACCATCATGATCAACCGGACTTGCCTGGCTTTGCTGATGGCTTTGAGTTTGCTGTGGAGCAGTTGTCGGGCGACGAGCGAGACGCCGACGGCCCAACCCACCCCATCCACGGCAGCCCCGCCGCTTTTCCGCGCTGATGCGACAGCCGAGGTCACACAGGAGCTACGCTTCGGTGAGTTGCATCAGACCCGACCGAGCTCGCCCGACACGATGTTTGCCACCACCGGCCGGCGGCTGTACGTTATCGGCGACATTGACGGCGGCTTTCGGCCCCGCACCAACCCCTACGACCTGGCGGCCTTCGGCGGGCCACGGGCCGACGATCCCCTGGGCGGCGAGTTGGGCGGCGTGTGGGCGCAGCCGGTGAAGGCGCTGGATGGTTACGCCTTCGCCGTCGAAGTGAACGGGGAACGCTGGCCACTGCTCGACGCCGACCGCTTCACCCAAACCTTCGCCGACGTGCGGTTCGACTACCAAAAAGGCTCGCTCAAGGCCAGCCGCCAGGATTTCGTGCCCCAGGACCGGCCACTCCTCTTCACGACCCTGACCCTGCAAAACGATGGTTCGGAGGCCCTGGACGTGCACCTGACCTTCTCCGCTTACTTCGACCTGAAAGATGCCCTGTTTACCTCCTTGGCTGACAGGCGCAACACGGGCGAAACGGTCCGCGTGGATGGTGAGCGCCTCATCGCCCAGGCCGAAAGTGCGCCCGACGCCTGGGCAGTGGCCGTCGGCGGCGAGAATCCGCCGCAGCAGG
>JBHIET010000177.1:0-2145 GCA_046760785.1 Anaerolineae bacterium
GCCGCTAATCCCTCGTGGGCATCCTCAGTGTCCATCAGCGGGCCCAGGTACAGCTCTTCGACGGCTGTCAGTCCATCGGCGAAGGTGCCGACGCTGCCTATTCGTACCGCCCGCTTGGTCAGGCGCAGCACGGCACCGCTCAGCTTCGTCAGCTTGCCCAGGAACTCGTCGGCTGTTGCCCGCAGCTCCTCCGTCGGCACGACCTGGTTGACCAGTCCCAGCCGCTCGGCCTCGGCGGCCCGGATGCGGTCGCCGGTTAGCACCATCTCCATGGCCTTCTTGGGCCCGATGATGTCTGGCAGTGCCACCACCGCAATGGGTGGGAGTACGCCCACCTGGATCTCCGGCTGGCCGAAGCTGGCCCTCTCCGAGGCGATGACCATGTCGCAGAAGAGCACCAACTCGCATCCGCCGCCCAGGGCCGCGCCATCCACCACCGCCACCGTCGGTATCTCCAGTCCGTCGAGCAGGCGGAAGATGCGGTGGAAGACCTCGATCATCTCCTCCACCTTGTCGGCGATGTGCTCGGAGACGTCCACCCCAGCCGAGAACGTTTTGCTGCCCTCGGCGGCCTCGAAGACCAGTACCTTGACTGTAGGATCCTCGTTCAGCCCCTCCAATGCCGTGGCTATCTCTCGCATCATAGCGATGTCCAGCACGTTCAGCGGCGGCTTGTTCAGCGTCAGCCGCGCCGCGCCGTCGCTCACTTCGAAAAGAATGTGTTCAAAGTTCATATCACTATCTCCCTCAATGATGCCACGAACGCTTCGTTCTCCTCCGGCGTGCCGAAGCTGAAGCGCAGGTGGTTGGGCACACCCCAGCCGTCCAGCGGGGTGGTGATGAAACCGCGCTCCAACAGCGGTTTGCTCACCTCGATCCCTGGCCGGCCCACGTCAACGGCTATGAAGTTGGTGTGGGTAGGGATGTAGCGCAGTCCCAAGGCCTCCAGTTCACGGTAGAAGAACTCTTTGGCTGCCTCGTTGGCCTCCACGCTGCGTCGCACCTGTTCGTCGTCGTCCAGCGCGGCCAGGGCGGCTACCTGCGCCAGATGGTTGACGTTGAATGGCAGCCGCGCCCGCTCCACGTAATCAATCACTTCCTCGTGAGCCAGCATGTAGCCTACCCGCAGGCCCGCCAGTCCATAGACCTTTGAAAACGTGCGCAGCACAATCAGGTTTGGCTGCCCGGCGCGGAGGTGTTCCACACTGCGTGGATAGTTGGGGTTGACAGCGTATTCGTAATAGGCCTCGTCCAACACGACCGCCACCCGCTCCGGCACGCGCTCCAGGAACTCTTCCATAGCCAGGGCATTCACCACTGTGCCGGTGGGGTTGTTGGGATTGCACACAAACACCAGCCGGGTGCGCTCGGTGATGGCGTCGGCCATAGCTTCCAGGTCGTGGGTGTAGTCCTTCAAGGAGACCCGCACCACTTCAGCCCCCACCTCCCTTGCCCGTAGCAGGAAGCTAATGAACGACCCCTCGGCCATGACCACCTCGTCGCCAGGGTCGGTCAGGGACAGGCACAGCAGCAGCACCCATTCGTCGCTGCCGTTGCTGAGGGCCACGTTGGCCGGGCTCAGTCCCCACTTTTCGGCCAAGGCCGCCTTCAGTGCTGTGCCAGCCGCGTCGGGGTAGCGATTCACTGTGCCCACCGCCTGCTGCAAGGCGGCCACCGCCTTGGGCGACGGACCCAGCGGGTTCTCGTTACACGACAGGTCCACCACACGCTCCACGCCGGGCGGCGCAGTAGGTGGTTTATAGGCCGGCAATCTGGCGATGTGGGGTTTGAATGGCAGGGTCATCAGATATATTGTCCTCCGTCTACTTTGATCACCTCACCGGTGATGTGCCGCGCCTTCTCGGTGCAAAGAAAGGTGACCACATAAGCCACCTCTTCCGGGAGCCCCAGCCGCCCCAACACGATCTCCGCCAGCGCCATATCCCGCACTTTCTCCGGCGCTTCCTTGACCATCTCCGTCTCAATCAGGCCTGGGGCGACGGCGTTGACGTTGACATTGTAGCGGCCCAACTCGCGGGCGCAGGCCTTGGTGAACCCGATCACCCCCGCCTTGGCCGCAGAATAGTTGGTCTGGCCGAACTTGCCGCGCAGGCCGTTGATGGAGGTGATGTTGACGATTTTGCC
>JBHIET010000178.1:0-2143 GCA_046760785.1 Anaerolineae bacterium
TCCTCCCGCAGGTTTGAGGAGTGATAACCCCGAGGTCCCTCTAGACCTGGGAAACTTGTCGTGCCCCAAAAGCTTCGCTGTAACCTGCGGGAGGATAAACGGCCCCAACCATAGTCTAGCCCACCCTGCCTGGAGCGATAGGCGAACGGCTACCTTGCACCATTTAACGTACGAATCACAATCGACAAAACTGTGCCATTGACCTTTGACAACCGAATAACACTTCCTGAACGGCGGCGACGGAGACGCCAGTAAGGTTCACTGGCCAGGGAACGCTCCCTGCGGCTAAGATATGGGTATCGGTTCAGCGATTCCTATATCTGCCAGAGGAGGGTTCCCATGGCTCGTTCCCGTGTCTTGGAGGTGCGCTTAGAACGCCAACCTCACCGCGACGCCGTCCATCGCCTGCGCCAAGCCTATCGGCGCCTGTGGCAGGCGTCTCGATTATCTGAAGAATCGGATGACCTGAAGACCGAAGCAGTGCCTCGGTCCCCAACCACCGTTCAGGAGGTAACCCGATGATGCGACGAGCGGCCTTATACGCCCGCGTCTCCACCCCTCAGCAAGAGGAGGAGGCCACCATCGAGAGCCAGATCGCCGCCCTGGAGGCGTATGCCAAGCAAGAGGGCTACGAGCTGGTGCCAGACCATTACTTCATCGATCAGGCCGTCAGTGGGGCGCAACTGGCCCGTCCAGCCTTAGATCGCTTGCTCGATCTGGCCAGTGAAGCCGTCTTTGACGTGGTGTTGTGCCTGAGCCCCGATCGCCTGGCGCGTCAGTATGTCCACCAATGGGTGCTGTTGGATCTCTTGAAGCGCGTCGGTGTCGAGGTGATCTTTATCGATCAACCCATCTTGGGCGACAGCCCGCAGGAGCAACTCTTCTTAGGCATTCAGGGCTTGTTTGCCGAGTATGAGCGCGCCATGATCGCCGAGCGCCTCCGCCGGGGCCGACTGTATCGGCTGCGCCAGGGGCAACGAGCCCATGTGAGGCCCCCTTACGGCTACCGTTACATCCCTGTCAGCCAGCCCGGAGGCGGCTGTTGGGAGCCTCACCCGACAGAAGCCGAGGTTGTCCACCGTATCTATCAGTGGTATACTGACGAGGAACTGACCATCACCGCCATCGTGGATCGGCTCAACGGCCAGGGTCCCCTGGCTCCGCCCCGAGGCCAGCACTGGATCTACAGCACCGTGCGGGGCATCTTGAAACAGCCGGCCTACGCCGGTCGGGCTTACTACAACCGCACCCGGACCTGCCACGAAGCGATCGGCCAGCCGCGCCAGCAAGGCCGAGGCGCACGCCGCAGCCCGACCCATGAGCCCCGCCCCCGAGGGGAGTGGATCGAACTCCAAGTCCCGGTCTTGGTCAGCGACGCGGTGTGGCAACGGGCGCAGGAGCAGTTGCGCATGAATCAACAGTTCGCTAAGCGGAATAACAAGCAGCACTTCTACTTACTGCGTGGCCTCCTGGTGTGCGGCGTCTGCGGCCGCACGCTGTCGGGCCGCACCGCTGATGGGCACGTGTACTACAGTTGTCCCAACGGAGGGAAGAATCGGGCCCCCGATGTGCCCCGCCATACCTGCTCCATCCCCGGGCGGATCGTCGAGCCACTTGTTTGGGAAGCGGTGAGCCAGCTGCTACGCAACCCCATGCTGCTGGCCGACGCCTGGCAAAGCCAGGAAGAGGTGGAAACGGCTGCCCCTGACGAAATGCACCGTCTCCAAGGCCGGCAGCGGAGCCTGACGCGCCAGTGGACTCGCCTGTTAGACGCCTTTCAGGACGGTCTCATTGAGAAGGCGGAGCTGGAACGGCGCAAGGCGCGGCTGGATGCGGAGCAGCAAGCCGTTGAGCAGCGGCTCCAACAACTGACGCAGCAGGCCCGGCGGACACAGGCGAAGGAGCAGGTGCTGCAGGACTTCGCCACGTTTTGCGAACAGATTGAAGCTACCCTGGCTTCCCCAACGCCAGAAGTTCGGCAGGACGTTATTCGGTTGTTAATTGATCACATCGTGGTTGAGGAAGATGCCATTGTCATCAAGCACATCATCCCGACCGACGATGATTGTCGATTGTTATCGGGACGTTCACACGACAGACATAGTAAACGCTGCCGTCGTGGGGGGAGTTCCGTGGGTGCGGG
>JBHIET010000179.1:0-2007 GCA_046760785.1 Anaerolineae bacterium
GGCTATGATCTGTACAATCACTGTTACGATTTCCAGGGGTGCGAAAAACAGGCTTGGGTTGAGCTTGTCGCTTGTCCTGAGCCTGTCGAAGGGAAACCAGACCAAGCAGCCTATGCTGAGCCGCTCGCTTGGTTTCGATATGCTGCTCTCTCTGGTCGCAGCTACTCAACCAGCGCTCGCTCGCCCAATATTGCATCCAGTCTGAGTAGTAACGTCTACTTTATCCTTATATATATGGGTGACGGGCGACAATGGTACTTCCAATGTGGGCCTTCTGGATTGCACTGGCGGCGATGATCGTCGGCCTGATTGGCGTCATCCTGCCGGTTGTCCCCGGCGTCGGCTTTATCTGGCTCGTGGTGCTGATCTATGCCATCGCCGAACGGTTCGCCACCATTGATCCCATCACCTTCGTCGTCCTCACCGTTCTAGGTGCGATCGGTTTCACCGCCGACCTGTGGATGAGCCAGGTGGGAGCCAAGGCCGGGGGGGCCTCTGTCTGGTCGCTGCTGGCCGGACTGTTGCTGGGAACGATCGGGGCCATTGTCGGCCTGGTCTTCCTGGGAGTTGGCGCAATACCCGGTGCCATCGTCGGCGCCGTCGCCGGCGTCATCCTGGCCGAGTATTACAAGCGCAAGGATTGGCGCGAGGCGTTCAAGGCCGGTGGCGGGTGGCTGGTCGGCTGCACCCTCTCCGGCGGCGTGCAGCTCCTCATCGCTGTCCTGATGATCCTCATCTTTGTCTGGCAGGTGCTGCGGGGGTAGGCAGATGACACGACGACGCACTTCCCGCAAACCCAGCCGCCGGGTGCTGATGACCCGCGCGCCGCGCAGGGGCACGTTGGTCATTGCCTCTATCTTCTACATCGTTGGCCTCTTCGGCGCGCTGGATCTCTTCCCCATTCCAGATTCCTACGTCATCACCGTGCTGGCCATCGCCGGCGGTCTCCTCATCCTCGGCGCGCTCCTGCGCGATTTGTAGGCTCCAGTGGCACCCGGAGCGCCACCGCTCAGCAGACCGGTGTCGAGGCCCTTTGAGCATGGATGAATTAGGGCGTTGCAGTAACCGTCGGGGTAGTAGGAGGTGTCGAGGTTAGGGAGGGTATGGCCGTGGCCGTTGGCGTCGGCACGGTGGGCGATGCGGTAGGCGAGGGTGTTGCAGTCGCCGTTGAAGTGGGAGAGGGCGTGGCTGTTGGTGGCGATGTCGTCGGTGATGGGGTCGTGGTCGCCGTCAAGGTAGGGAGCGCTAGCGTCGGGGTTGGTGTAGCCGTAGCCACTGTCGTCAAGGTTGGTGGCGGTGTCGTTGGTAATGGAGTCGCGGTCGCCGTCGGCATCGGTGGTGCCGGCTGAGAGGGCAGCCATAGCCGCTGACCCGCGTAAATGCGGTTGCCGGGCAGGCAATTGGCACGCTTGATGGCGTCCACGGTGGTGTGCGTGCGCACCGATAGCGAGTAGAGCGTATCGCCCCGTTGTACAGTGTATATCACCCAGGTTGCCGGGTGAACGCAGACCCAGGTCGTTACCTGGAGCGTAGGGGAGGGCGGTGGTTCGGTGGGGCCTGCATCAGTCGTCGTGATCGAGGGCATACTGGGTGTTATGGGTAGCACCGTCGGCGTGAGAGACGGCAGCAGCATGGTCGGCATGGAGGAAGGGGATGGTATTGTGGGCATCGAGAGCGCTGTGGCCGGCACAGGTGAATCCACAGCGAGTACTCTGGTCGGTGCGGGAGCTGTGGGATCGGCGGCGATGAGGTTAAAGATAGTCATGAAGGCCAGGTAGTTGACTAGCGCAAGACCTATGGCAACCGCGATCCACCCTTTCTTTGTCATGCTTTCCCTGCCTTCTTGAGAAGAACCGCATCCGAGCGCAGCGAGGGGACGCGGGAAGATTCTCTGAGGAATCAATTGCCGTAACTATAGTATTGCCCCACAGGATTTGCGCTATTCGCGAGAATTGCCTAATGTCCCTTAACAATTGAGTTGTTGTGGGGTGGCACACGGAAGGTCAA
>JBHIET010000180.1:0-2000 GCA_046760785.1 Anaerolineae bacterium
CAGGCGGCGATTTCCAGGATGTCGAAGAGGCGGCAGCCCCTGGCGTAGGCCCCAAAAATGCTCCCCGTGCCAATGATGCCGATTCTAACTTTTGATTCCTCCCCCCGTGTCATTGCGAGGAGCGTTTCTTGCGACGAACTTGGAGGTGGAAACGGCGCAATCTCCTCCTTGCGGGTTGGGGATTGCTTCGCTTTGCTCGCAATGACAGCTTGCGTAGTCGCCTTAACTTTTGTTTCCACGAGCCAAGCCTCCCGATACAAGGTATTGATAGCTTCTCTCGACGGCTTCCATCATGTCGGTGGCACAATGGTCCAGCTCCACGATCAGCCACTCCACCGTCCCCTCGCCGGCCTGGACGATGCGCGGAAAGTCCAGCACGCCGTCGCCAACGGCCACGTGGGGTTCGCCTTTGGCAGCCGGGCCGTCCTTGATGTGCAGCAATGGAGCGCGCGGGCCGAACGCCTTCACCGCTTCGGCAGGGTCTACCCCGGCTGTTTGGACCCAGTAGGTGTCAATCTCGAAGAAAATGGCCGGATCCAGGCGCTCCAGCATCACCTGGTAGACGTAGCGGCCTTCGACCCGCAGAAACTCCCACCAGTGGTTATGAATTCCAAATGTCAGGCCGTTTTGGGCCGCCACGGCCTGGGCCTCGTTGAACAGGTCACAGGTCTGTTTGACGAGGTCCATCGTCTCGAAGCTATCGGGCCCTTTCCCAGAGACGATGCGTTGGCAGCCCAATTCGGCCACGAAGTCCAGCACCTTGCTGGCGTCTTCCCCGACGGGCAGCGGCGTGTGAGCGCTCGGCACCTCGAGTCCCAGCTCCTTGAAGAGCCTGGCAGCTTCTGTGGTCGTCGTCCCTCGAAGGTCGAAGATAGGCTCTACGCCGACATAGCCTATGCCGACGACTTTCTTCATCACCCCAACAAAATCCTGGGCAAGGGCTTCCCGGACGGAGTACAGTTGCAGCGCAATAGGAACAGTCATGAACATTCTCCTAAATTCTTTAGTTTCGGCCAACAGCCTCTCCTCTTCAGCACTTTCCTAACCAAACCAGGAGATACCCTAATGATACCAGAACTTTCGCCAAAGCTCAAGTTGCTCAACGCGCTTTTCACCGCATCCACAGAGGTTTCCGCCCAGCAGGGGCTTTGACCCCCTAGCTATCGCTCATGCCGGGCGTACAAGAAAAGAGGGGACACCTGTCGTGTCCCCTCTGTCCCTTGTCCTCTCGTACAGATAGCTCTTCAGGAGGATGGGCAGGTAGATCCCATATTTCACCACCGCTCCGTACCAGTAGCCCGGGCCCAGCCGGTAGTTAGTCCTGGTCATGAACGCGACGAGCGGCTGGCCGATTACCTCTTTTTCGTCGGCGAAGTGGTGCGGAGAAACCCAATGAACATCAGGACAGCTCCGATCAGTTCGCTCAGGTAGAGGTAACGGCCCAGGCCCAAACGACTTAACGAACCACCGAGGGCAGGAGCCATCGCCCCGACGGCGATCAGAACGTTGCCGATAGCTCGGTGCAGCAAGGTGCGCCTGCGCCAGAAGATCCAGGCAGAATAGGCTGCGCCGCCCACCAGAGTGACGGTGCCGTAGATATTGAAGAAAGGGGTGAGTATCCGCACGCCGCCGCTGGTGATGGCGTCACTGCTCAATTCGCCGCCGGTCAGCAGGCTGGGGTCCAACTGCGCGCCAAAGACGCGAATCAAACCGTACAGAGAGCCCAGCCCCAAGATGACCATCAGAACATCGGCCCACCTTCGGCGAGCCAGCAGGTAAACCGTGCCTTGGCCTAGCCAAGCCGCGGTGAGTATAGCCCCACAGAGATACCACAGGCGGTAGATCAGGGGATTCCAGCCAAAGGCCGTGTAGTACGCCGCGCAGAAGCTGGCGACGCCGTACATAACCAAGCCGATGCCCCAGAGCAGCAGATGAGTGCCCCGGCGACTGACATAGCGTCTGAAGACCAGCACGGCGAACACAAAGACAATGATCGAGGT
>JBHIET010000181.1:0-1928 GCA_046760785.1 Anaerolineae bacterium
CTCAGGACGACTGGCCTGATTTAGCTGCTAGCGGAGTGCGAAATCTAGGCTAAGAAATAACTTCCTGTTTGCAATACCGGCAAAAGTCATCCTGAGCCTGTCAAAGGAGGACTTTTGCAGCCTGGGACCCGTAAAACCCGCTCGAAATCGCCCTTCGACAAGCTCAGGGTGATTTCTCGCTAAACACCAACCTGTCCTCCACTGCCAGTATACGAGTGAAGCCGCTTGTTGTCAAAGCATCGTTAACCGCTTTCTAACGCGCATCTTACACGATTCTAACGTGGATGGGGTATGATGTTGTTGGTCACTGTAAAGAATAGGTGACTACTTTGACAATGTTAGATCAACATAACGATTCTCTAAATTGCTCCAAGCCCCCGTCTCGGGGGCATCATACACGGGGCTTGCTTCGTCAATTCGCCCCCGGGGACGGGGGCTGAGAGCGTTGTGGTAGAACATTTGTACAATTTAACATTGTCAAGCTACTCAGGCATCCCTCCCGATCACTTCTCTCAAAGCGGGACAAGGGGGGAGAGAGGAGATGTGGGGGGTTTGCGGATGGCTTCGCCGCCCGCAAACCCCCTTCCTTCCCTTCCTTCCTCTGCGTTGGAGGTAATCTGCTGGAAGGGGAAGCTGAGTAGTCACAGGAATAGAAGATTGTGTTCTCACTGCGAGAGATTGGAGGTTTTCCGACGTGAGCTGGTCTTTTCGGATTGCAAAGGTAAAGGGAATCGAGATTCGAGTCCACGCGACGTTCGCGCTGGTGCTGCTCTGGGCGGCGATGGATTGGGGCGTGTGGCGCGGGTTGGGACTGGCGGGCGCGCTCTACGGTGTCGCGTTTATCGGCCTGCTGTTCGTGTGTGTGACGCTGCACGAGCTGGGGCACAGCCTGGTGGCGCGGCGCTACGGTGCGGTCGTGCGCGACATCACGCTGCTACCCATCGGCGGGGTGGCACGCTTGGAGGGCGGAATGCATCGCCCGGCGCAGGAGTTCTGGATGGCGCTGGTTGGGCCGGCCGTCAACGTTGTCCTGGCGGTGCTGATCGGCGCGGCCGCGCTGCCTCTGTTGGGCTGGCGTGCCGCCGGTGGTCTGGGTTCATTGTGGGGCAGCCTGAACAGCCTTGGCCTCGAGAAGCTGCTGCTCGACCTCTTGATAGCCAATCTGGGGTTGGCGTTCTTCAACCTCTTGCCAGCTTTCCCGATGGATGGCGGGCGGGTGTTACGGGCGCTGTTGGCGTCGCGAATGGGCGAATTGGATGCCACCCGGGTCGCCACGCGCGTCGGGCAGGGTCTGGCCTTGGTATTCGGCCTGGTGGGACTCTTCAGTGGGGCCTTGAATCTGGCGCTGATCGCCGCATTCATCTTCCTGGGTGCGGAGCAGGAGTGGCGCGGGACGCAAGTGAAGACGGCCCTGCAAGGGATTCCCGCTTCGGCGGCGTTGTTGCATGGGGGCGTGGCGCTCGCGCCCGCCGACCCGCTGGCGCGGGCGATTGACGTCACGTTGCGCAGCGGTCAGCCGGATTTCGCGGTCTTTGAGCGGGGGTACCTGGTGGGCGTGCTCACGCGGGAGGACGTGGCCGCAGGATTCCGCCGCTACGGGCCTCACGTGCCGGTGGGGCGGGTGATGCGCGCCGATTTCCCGGTGGCGCAGGCCGGCGAGACGCTGCTCGATCTCCAGCGCAAGATGCAGGCCAGCGGCAATGCGGCGATTTCGGTGGTCGAGGAGGGGCGCTTCCTGGGGTTGGCGACGCTGGAGAGCGTGCGGAGAGCCCTGCGGCTGTTCTCCACGCGACGCTGGCGGCCTGGAGTGACATAGTCGGAGCGAGCGAGGAGCAACCGGCGGGTTCTATAGAGCCCGCCGGTTTTATTTTCCCTGAGCCCCTTTCATAATCTGTCCAAAAGACGTCACTACTCAGCCTGAGCAGCGT
>JBHIET010000182.1:0-1889 GCA_046760785.1 Anaerolineae bacterium
GCGGACTGCGAGATAGCGTCTACGACCAGGTTGGCCTGATAACCAGCCTCGAACGTCGGCCAGGTGGGGTCATCAGGCATCTTGCCTCCGTCGCGCACGGCGGCGTACACCTCCTGGAAGAGGTTCTTGAAAGTGTCGGGGTATCCCTCGTTGTGGTAGCCCGGGTAGTGGGCATAGGCCCGGGCGGTGGGGACCAGCAGCGAAGGGTCTTTGGGCAGCAACTCGTTGGGCCGGTCGCGATGGCCCAACCAGAGTTCGTTGGGGTGCTCCAGGTTCCAACCCAGGCTCCCGCGCGCGCCGTTCACTTCCAACGTCAGGTGGTTTTTGCGCCCCGCACACATCTGCGAGAGCACGCATGCCCCGCGCGCACCCTTCTCAAAGCGAAGAAGGATCAGTCCGCAGTCCTCGGTCGTCACTTCGACTTCCTCGTAGTCCTCCGGCTTGAGGCTGACGCCGGCAAAGGCATCCACGTGGGTTCTGGGTTTGCGCCGCGTCGGCAGGAAGGTGACCAGGTCGGCGTAGACTTCTGTGATATTCAGACCGCTGACGAACTGGGCCAGATCGCACCAGTGAGAGCCGATGTCCCCTACAGTCCGCGCCGCGCCGCCAAGGGCCGGGTCAACGCGCCAATTGTAGTCGGTGTCGTATAGCAGCCAGTCCTGGAGGTACGTCCCGTGGACGAGACGCACCTCGCCGATGTCGCCGCGCGCCACACGGGCCTTCATCTCCTGCGTCAGGGGGTACATGCGGTTGTTGAAGCACACGGCGTGGATGATGCCAGCTTCTTTCACGGCCTGGAGTAGCTCCGCCGCCTGCGGCGCGTCCAGCGCCAGTGGCTTTTCGGAGACGATGGGCTTCCCGGCGCTTATGACGGCCATGTTGATCTCGTAGTGCAAGAAGTTGGGCGTGCAGTTGTGGACGACCTGCACGTCGGGGTCGGCGACCAGGTCGCGCCAGTTGCCGTAAGCACGGGGGACCCCCAACTTGGCGGCTTTGGCCTTGGCTGTGCCCGGCCGGGCACCGGCGACGGCGATCACCTCCACGTCACCCAACCGGCGCAACGCCTCCACGTGCGCTGGTCCAATGAAACCCAGCCCAATCACGCCCGCTTTGATAGATGCCATAGCAGCCCGCCTCTTGATAGATACACTATCCCCGCTTCCCTCTCTGGGGTACCATCTCGAGTCAGTTTTGTCCAAGCGTCCTTGGATCAGGCGTACTTGCTCGTTCAGCAGCCAGCGGCTGCCGCGCCCACCAGATGTGGAGATGTGGCCGTGGCGGATGTTCTTCTCCCACGCCGGGTGCTCGCTCACGGCGCGAGTGGGGAAGCCGGCTTCGATGAAGCGACGGTGGGTCATCGCAGCCTCTTTCCTTTTGTCTTGATCTCCCAGGCCAGTGGGTGCTCGTCGCAGAACTGCTCGGGACGGAAGCGAACCGGCTCAATCCGGGGGTCACTGCGCAGCAAGGCATCCACGATCTTCCGGTGGTTTTCCAGCCAGTCACCGGTGAAGTCCTCCGAGATCAGAGCGACATTGATGTCGCTGTCAGGACGAGCCGTTCCCTCAGCATGGGAACCATACAGATAGGCCGACACCAGACGAAGGCCTGAGCCTTCGACCTCCTCCAAGAAGCGAGTAACTGCTTTCAGGACGTCACCATCTTCTCGATCCATGTCCCAAACTCCGCTCCTCACCAATGAACCGGCACCTTCCGGATCCGCCAGCGGTTGTCCCGATACTGTACGTAGCCGTTGGCCCGCCCGAACTCGTAGAGCTGCCGCGTGACCTCCACATCCTGCTGGCAATACTCCAGCACCTTATCAATCCGCCCCTGACGGAACCAGCGGATGGCCTGCAGCCCATCGGCCGTCTTGGCCGTGCCCAGGGTGG
>JBHIET010000183.1:0-1861 GCA_046760785.1 Anaerolineae bacterium
GCAGGTTCGAAAGCCTGCCCCACAGTGCGTATGCTCATCGCTCACCCCCGCGCCACAGGCCCGGGAGCGAGGTCTACCAGATTGGCGGCTGAAGGCGGGTCAGCCAGTCTCGTAGGGACTTGCAGGCGGGATCGGCCTCACTCCCGGACTCCAGGACCGCCAACGCCCGACGGCGATAGCGCGCTATCTCGGCCAGCAGATAGGCCACTGCCCCCAGGGCGGCGATGAGTTGCTGCGCTTCCGCCTCTGCCTGCGCATCGCTCGAAGCGCGGGCCAGCAGCCGTTCCAGCCGCGCCCGCTCCGGCGGCGAGGCGACCGCCAGCGCGTAGAGGGTTGGCAGCGTGCGCCGGCCTGCCGCCAGATCTCCCTCGCCAGCCGGTTGACGGAAGCCGTGCAGGTCGTCGGCGATCTGGATCAGGATGCCGACATGATAGCCGAAACGGTCGAAACGGGCAATTTGCGCCTCATCGAGCGTCGCGCAGCGGGCCCCGGCGCGGGCGGCCAGGGCAAAGCAAGCGCCCGACTTGGCCGCCATGATCTGCCGGTAGCCGTCCAGGCTTCGTCGCGAGCGCTCAGCCGAACGATCGAGGGTGTTCCGCTGACTGAGATCGGCGTGCTGGCCGCCGGCCATCTGCAAGACGGTGCGGCCGAAATCGTGGTGCAGGGTATGCCAGAGTCGTTCGTCGCCGTCGGCGGCAAGTTGCGCCAGCGCCAGGCCGGCCGCGGTGATGAAGCCGGTGGCCAGATTGATGACCCTGGGGGGATCGGTGGGGGCAGCGGACATGCGGGCCACGTCGCCGTCCTCCACGTCATCGAGGAGTTTGGCGGCGATGTGGAGGGCGCGCCAGGCGGCGGCGACCGGCAATGCCTGCCGGGGGTCTCCACCGGCCGCCTGGCAGGTCAGGAGGGGCAGGAGGGCGAGGGGGAATCCGGCCTGCTCCGAGCCCTGGGCATCGTCCAGCACCGTGCGCAGCGCCCGCGTGTAGTCGCCGTCCACTTCTGGAACGCTCAGGACGCTGGCCAGGAGCGCGTATACCTCCGACAAGAGACGTTCTGCGTCCGGATCAAGTTCGGGTGACCTCGCACCGGTGAGTGTCACTGCCCTTGAGCCAGCGCAGCCTGGATGACAGGGCGACCGCCGAACCAGCGCCCTGTGGGGTCGCCATATCCCTGGCCGGATAGCCAGGTGGCGGCGTGGCGGGCGAACAGGTGCCGCATTTCCATCAGCACGGCCAGTTCTTCGTCGTCCAGGGTCAGGCCCAGGGAAGCGATGGCCGCCCTGGGGTCGGCCAGCAGCCGGGCGCGGAAGTGCGCGTCTGTGACTGCGCGGTGGATTGCTTGTTGGAGTGAGATCGTCATGACAGCCTCCAAAGAAACATCCTGAGACAACACGCTCAACACTCTCCCAGACTGCCTCTCCTCCTGGCCTTGTTGAAGCCAAGGTGGAAAACCAGAAGACCCAATGGAATCGTCAGACAGGAGGTGATGACGAGGAACGTGAGCTCCGGCGCGACTTCCGCCAGGCTGGCCCCGCGTATCAGGGTGAGCCTCAGGGCTTTCAAGGCGTGGGTGGTGGGTAGGATGGAGGAGACAGCTTGTAGATAATGAGGTAGCATCTCCACCGGAAACAAGACGCCGCCTTCTGTTTCGCAAGATTCCGCGCAACCCGCTGCCAGGCCGATCGAACGCCTGACCCTGTCGCCTTCCCGTACCACGTCGTATCCGCAGACAGTAGCCTTGCCGCTGGTGGGGAGGATCAGCGTGGAGAGAACGCGTACCAGCGTGGTTTTACCCACCCCATTGGGGCCTAAGCCCGTTTTTCGCACCCCTGGAAATCGTAACAGTGATTGTACAGATCATA
>JBHIET010000184.1:0-1830 GCA_046760785.1 Anaerolineae bacterium
CAGAATCCAGACACCATAGGCTTGCAAGAACTCGATCATGGTAACTATCCTCCACTGTAAACTTCGACCTCATTCCACCCTCACCGAGGACGCAACAGCGCCATCTGATCTGTTTGAAACCACGCAAAAGCACGTACCCCATGAACATGCCGAACTTCACCCGCTGTACTCTATTACGGAATGAGATCCCGAACACTGCGCTGCGGTTCGCCCCAGTCTTTGTACCACACCTGGCCGCTGTAGCCGTTCACATCCAGCTCGCCCACCGGCTCCTCATCCCGAAGCACGTAGAACTCGTAAAAGCCGTAGAAGACCGCTGTTTCATCGCCCAGCTCCAAGCCAGCGCCCAACTCTTTCACAGCTTCCTGGGCGATGCTTCGAGCTTCGGGTTCAGTCAGGGTCATCTCGCCCACGGACACCTCGGGCAGCAGGCGGCCCAACATGCCGTAGCCACCGCCGACCTCCGCGATCATTGAACCATACCGGGTGTTCCAGGACAGGTTCGGGCCGGCCTTGGGCGAGATTTGGGCTGTGGCTTTGCTCACCATCAGCCCGTAGGCATGGCGGCCGGTGCTGCGCTCCACCACCTCGGCCTGGTAGGCGCGGTTGAACTCACGTAGACGGGCCACGACCAGGTCAGGGTTGCCCTGCCGGTTCAGATATCCCTGGATAGCAGTTACTACCTCGTCGGTGGACAAGAACTCGTCAACAACGAAGCCATATCGGTAGGTCGCGCCACCGCTAACCATGCCCACGCCGCCCGGCGCCAGGCTGTAGGCGGGCGGACGCTGCTGCAACACTGGCGCACCCCCGGACAGACGGCCCAGGACGAACAGCAAAGCCCCGAACAACACAATGCCGACGGTCCAAAGAACGATCTGCCTTTTCATCGCATTCTACCTCCTCACACGCACCAGTGCCAGGCCCAGGCCGGCGCTAGCCAGGAGCCCGACGACGATCACTACCAATTCACCGCCAGACCGGCGTCGGTCCAACTGTATCGGCTCACCCGAAGGCTCGGACGGGGCAGCCTGTTCCGTCGTGGTCGCGCCTGCCTCCACGGTCAATTCAGCCGTAAGAACCTCGCCCTCGGCGCTGGTCGCCCGCGCCTGGTAGACGCCCGGCGGGGCATCGGCCGGCACGGTGAATTCCTGGTGGAAGTCCTCGTCGTCGCCCACGGTCACGGTCCCCAGCGTGGCCTGGAAGTTCAGCCCCTCCAGAGTGATGGTGAAGACCTCCACCCCCTGGACGGTTACGTTGGTTCTACCTAAGTGATAGTATAGCACATCTGAGGGCGGCGCGTTAGCGCCGTTCTGCCCATTTCTCCGTACGCAAATCAGCCTGCCAGGTCCATGCTCCCGTGTAGGCAGAATGGCCTATGACAGGCTGAGGCAAAGTGGCGGGGATTGGACACGGCTATTCGATTCGCACCACGTACTCTCTCGGATCGCAGCAGACGTCGCGGCAATCGCAGCCCGGATGGGTGCAGCGGAAGGTGAAGCGCACTTCCCGCACCTGCGGCGGAAACGGCCCCAGGGTCAGGTGATAGCGCTGCACCCCGGCCATCACGCCGCCGGCCAGCACCATCTCGGCCGTTTGGGGCTCACCGTCGTCCAGCCGCCAGGTGAGGACTCCGGGGCAGTTTGCGCGCACCGTCAGCCGGTCGCCCTGCTGAACCCGCGAGACCTGTCGAGCAAAGGTCCACAACACCGCGTGAGGCACGATGTGGCGGTCCAACTCCGCCGGCGGCTTGACCCCCAGGCCACGGTAGACGTTCTTGAGGTGGGTGCGGAACAGGTCGTCGAACTCGTCGTCGTTGCCCGAGTCCTG
>JBHIET010000185.1:0-1810 GCA_046760785.1 Anaerolineae bacterium
GCGAGCGGCGCCGGTCTGCTCCATGGCAATTCCCAGGGGCAGCATGCCGGCGATGAGAAAAATGGCCTTCCACTGGATGAAGCGGTAGGCTTCCTCCATAGTCAGGCAGCCAGTGAGGACCATCAGTGTGGCTCCCAGGGCAGGTTCTCATCCTCAAGGAGGAGATGGTGCCGGCCATGCAGCTCCGTCAACTGGTCGAGCCGCCCTTCCATCAGCAGCTTGTCTCCAGACCGGAGAACTGCGTTCGGATCGGGGGCCAGTTGGGTGCGCCCGTCGCGGATGATGGCGATGACGTTCAGTCCCAGCACCGAACCCAGCCGGCTTTCGGCCAGGGTCTTGCCAGCCAGGGCCGAGTCGGCCGGCAGGTGGACGACGAGCATACGCTCGCGCAGCTCGTACAATTGCTTGTAGTCCGCCTGGTTGGCCGGCCGGAACTCCCTGGCGATGTCGCGCGCCGGGAGGAGGTGGCGTCCTACCAGGGCCATGAAGGCCGTGCCGGTCAGCATGACCGCCACGCCGACTGGGGTGTAGTCGAACATCTGGAAGGGCCGCAGGCCACCCTCACGCAAGGCTTCGCTTGGAGAAGGCGCGCAGGATCAGGAAGGGCGTGATCGCCGACACAGCGTGAGGTACTTCCATGGGGGGAGGATCCGCTACCATTCCCAGTGTGCCCGTCAAGTAGCGGAAGAAGCCCATTCCCACTGTCAGGGACATCATGACCAGGAAGAAGTACGTGGGGATAGCGAAGGTTACCCCCGACTCCCTCACGCCGCGCAGGTTGACCAGCATGATAAGAAACACCAGCGCAACGCCCAGGGGAACCCGATAGGGGAAGACAGGGGGATACGCCGAGCCGATCTGGGCCATCCCTGAAGAGACCGAAACGGCTACCGTTAGAATGTAGTCGGTCAGCAGCGCCGCACCCGCTACTTGCGCTGGGAGTTCACCCAGGTTGTCGCGAGCTACTATGTAGGCGCCGCCTCCACCTGGATAAGCGTGTATTGTTTGCTCGTATGAGAGAGTGACAATCGTCAGCAGCGCCACAATCGCCAGCGAAATAGGGAAGGCATAACCGAAGGCCGCTGTCCCGGCCGCGGCCAGAATAAACAGGATCTCCTGGGTGGCATAGGCAGTAGAGGAGAGCGCATCGGAGGCAAAGACGGCCAAACCGATGGCCTTCCCGATAGTCTGATGGGGAGCGTCGGCGGTGGGCAGAGGCCGACCGATAAGCCAGGTGCGCAGCGAACGCGGCGGCTGGTACTCGGCCACGCGACGCAGTACGACACTCTCGTTTTGTCCTTCGATGGTCACCATAGGCGTTCCCTGAAATTGAGACCAGGAGGTTCACGGCTGCTGTATCCCCTGCTCTCTGTTCCCTGTCTATTATAACCCTGTTGTTCTGCAACATCAAGAGGCTGGGGAACGGGGGCATTTTAACATCGAATTAAGATTGACGAATTCCATTAAGATTTGCTGGCTGATCTCGTTGCGGAAGCCCCGCCGCGAATCCGTATCCACCGGATAGACCAGGCCCAACTCGATCCAGTTGTCGGTCAGTCGAACGAACACCCGGGGTTCTAGCGGCGTGATCTTGATGGCAAACTCACGCCGTGTCCGGCGACGCTGTTCCTGTGCCTTGGGCAGCAACTCTTGATACAGTGGATGTTGTTGCACGGTGCCCGTCATGATTCTGACCGCCCGTTGCCAATCGGGAACTTTGGCTAACGAGGCGTGACCGGCACGACGCGCAGGTCTCCCTCCTGTTCAAGCTCCGCCACGAAGGCGTCAAACTCCTCGGCCTTGAAGACGT
>JBHIET010000186.1:0-1667 GCA_046760785.1 Anaerolineae bacterium
ACCTGCGCCATGCGTTCCGGGTCCACGTTCACGGCTGGCAAGTTCGCCTCGGCGGTGACTTGGAGACCAATCTCCAACTGCTGGGCGCGGGGCAGATGGGCGGCCGCTGTTCGTTCCAACAACTCTCGCGGATGCACAAGTTGGCGGGTTAACGTCAACTCCCCTGCATCTGCCAATGACAGGGTGCGTAGATCCTCGACCAAGCGGCTTAGATGCTCGGCTTCCTGATGTATGATCTGGAACGTCTCGGGCGTGGGCTGCAAAACGCCATCGCGCAGGCCCTCAGTGTACCCCTTAATCACGCTCAGTGGGGTTCGCAGGTCGTGGGCGATATCGGCTGTCATCTGGCGACGCAACTCGTTGGCCCGCGCCAGGTCGGCGCTCATTCGGTTGAACGAGGCGGCCAATTCCCCCAATTCATCTTGAGAGCGGACGGGTACTTGCTGCGCGAGTTCGCCTTTGGCCATGGCTCGAGTGGCGGTGGTCAGTTCACGTACGGGGCGCGTGAGCCTGCGGGCCAGGAAAATGCCCAAGAACAGGGCGATCAAGATGGCTGCCAGTGCTGCATATAGCGAGGCTTGGTTCGTACGCGCCAGGTATCGCACTTCCCGCTGATCAAGCGGTGGGGGATTCCCTGTGACCAGGGCGGTCCCCACGACCTGCCCGTCCACTTCGATTTCCACACCCTGGGCCAACTCGTCAGCCGGGATGCGGTCGCCGAGGCGATACGGTCCGGCCGGCAGCACCACGTAGCCGTCCTGGTCTACCAAGGCGAACACATAGGTCGGCGGTCGTTGCCCTGGGCGGTTTCTGTCCTCCGGTGGTGGCGGTAGCGGTGGTTGCCGACCCGGTCGGGGCTGCGGCGCTGGTACCGCCACCAGTGGGTGGAAGTACTCCCTCACCCCCAGCCACGATCCGTTGGTTTGATAATAGGCTGTTGCGTTGGCCAGGAAGTTGTTTTGTGCCTGCTCCAACACCAGGCGATCAAACTCCCGGAACGTGGCCCACCGGGCAAAGAGAGCGGTCAGCACCGCACCGGTGACGCTCACGATCAGGAAGGCGAGTACCAACTTGAAAACCAAGGAACGGGTCATGGGACATTCCTCAGGGGCGGGCTTCAGCGGAGAAGCGATACCCTACCCCAAAGACGGTCTCGATGTAGCGGGGGTTGCCTGGGTCTGGCTCGATCTTGGTGCGCAGATTTCGGATATGGACGTCCACGGTACGCTCCACGCTTTCAAAGGACACACCCTGCAACTGCATCAGAAGCTCTGAACGGGAGAAGACTCGCCCGGGCGCCGACATCAGTATAGCGAGCAGGTCAAACTCCGACGGGGTGAGGCTGACAGGTCGGCCAGCGACGGTCACTTCGTGGCTGCTCTGGTCGAGGGCGATGTCGGCTACCCTCAGTACTTCGGGGGGAGGTGCCTCTTTGCTGGCCCGGCGCAAAACCGCCCGAATACGCGCCACCAGCTCCCGCATCCCGAACGGTTTAGTCACGTAGTCATCGGCGCCCAGTTCCAACCCCACCACTTTGTCGGATTCCTCCAGCCTGGCGGTGAGCAGGATGATAGGCGTATCCCGCTCCTTACGATAAACACGGATGAAGTCATAGCCATCCATTTCGGGCATCATGATGTCGAGGAGGATGAGGTCGGGCTTTTCGT
>JBHIET010000187.1:0-1573 GCA_046760785.1 Anaerolineae bacterium
CCCAGGCGATGTTGGACCTGGCCTTGAAATACGCCGACGGCCAGCGCATCACCGACATCTACCTCCAGGTGGGCCAGATGTCGCTCGTTGTGCCCGAATGTGTCGAGTTCTATTTCGAGTATCTGAGCAAGGGCACCCTGGCTGAGGGGGCGGCGCTGCACTTTGAGACCGTGCCCCTGGAGATGACGTGCCTGGATTGCGGACGACAGGCCGACCTGAGCGACTGGGCCGACGATCCACCCCGAGCGATCATGGTGGAAGCCCTGGCTCGCGGCTGCCAGTGCGGCAGCAATAACCTCCGCGTCACCGGCGGCACTGACTTTAAGATGGTAAGTCTCGAAGTGGGAGCTCAGTAGGTCACAACTTGGAACAGAAAAGACTTCCGAAGTCTGCCCCAGAGAGACTAATCGCCCCAAGACGGTTCCTGCAAGCAGATAGGCAGACCGCCCAAAGCAGTTCAGAGACTTCGGAAGTCTACAACAGAAAAAAGGAGAACAAACACAATGACTGAGGACGTCTACCGCAAACTGGCCCGACGATTGGATGCCATCCCCAATGGCTTCCCCGCTACCGAAAGCGGTGCGGAACTGCGGCTGCTGGCCAAGATCTTCACGCCAGAGGAGGCGGCGCTGGCCAGCGTGATGCGCCTGACCCGCGAGCCGGCTGCGGACATTGCCGCTCGCGCAGGAGTGGATGCCGATACGGCATACGGCACGCTCAAAGGAATGGCCCGCAAAGGCCAGATCCGCATCAAGAAGGGCAAGGGCCAACTCCTCTTCGGGTTGAGGCCCTTCGTCGTCGGCTTCTACGAGGAGCAGTTGCCCCGCATGGATGCGGAAATGGCGGAGTTGTTCGAGCAATACCTCCAGGAGACAGGAGGCGCCGACATCGTCCGTGATCAACCCGCCATTCACCGCGTCATCCCCGTCGGGGAGGCGATTCCCGTTGACCTGGAGATCTTCCCCTACGAGCGCGCCACCGACCTGCTGGAAAACGCCAAGTCATGGGCCGTCCGCGACTGCATCTGCCGCGTCCAACAGAAGCTGATCGGCAAAGGATGTGACCGCCCAACCGAGAACTGCCTGGTCTTCGCGCCGGTCGAGGGCGCCTTCGACCACAGCGAGGTTGACCGCGCCATCACCAAAGAGGAGGCGCTGCGTATCCTACACGAGACCGAGGAGGACGGGTTGGTACACTCCACGGGCAACTATCGCGATGGGCACAACTACATCTGCAACTGCTGCACCTGCTGCTGTGGGATACTGCGCAGCGTCGCCGAGTTCGGCGTCTCCGCCACCGCCGTTCGCTCCGATTTCCACACCGTCGTGGACGCCGAGCTGTGCATCGGCTGCGGCGACTGTCTGGAGCGCTGCCAGTTCGGGGCCCTCTCCCTGCCGGATGACATTTGCGTGGTGGACTACACCCGCTGCGTGGGCTGCGGGCTGTGCGCCACCGTCTGCCCCGCCGACGCGCTGCATCTGGAGCGCCGCCCTGAGGGCGAGGTTCCCCCGCCTCCGGCCGACATCAAGGAGTGGATGGTTCAGCGCGCCCAGGAACGCGGCATCTCGATGTT
>JBHIET010000188.1:0-1513 GCA_046760785.1 Anaerolineae bacterium
TCCCTCTCGTGGCTGCTGTTGCGCAGCGGGACCAACCCCCGCCGCCTGGCCTACCCCTGCCAACGGGCAGCGCTGGCAAGCAGCCTGGGATTCCTGGGCTACCCGGCCTCGTTTCTGGGGACCGTTCACCTCTACCGTCGCCTCAAGCGCCGGGCCGCGCTTACCGGCGCCGGCCTGTTCACCCTGGTGCTGCTGTTCACCATCACTCTGACGGGCAGTCATGTCCCTATGCCACCTACCTACGCCAGTCTGGCTACCCTGCCCGGTTGGACCAGCCCCACGGCGGTATCCAACGTGTTCGTGGTGCCGAACGTGCCCGTGCCCGAGTGCAGCCTCGACGGCGGCACGTTGCCGGGCACAGCACCCTGCAATGACGCCAGCTACGCGCTGCGCGACGCCGGCGTTGATCAACTGATTGACGAGATGGAGAGTCGTGGGAATTACTTCTTCAAGACCGCCAGTCACCCCAACGGCATCGTGGGTGGGAACGACGTGGTGGTCATCAAAATCAACGACCAGTGGGGAGGACTAGGGGACGGCGATGGTTCCGGTCGCCTCTCCACCAACACCGATGTGCTCAAGGGCCTTGTCTGGCGTATCCTGCAACACCCAGACGGTTTCACTGGCGAGATCGTCATCGCCGAAAACACCCAGGATGTGAATTCGGGCTGGAACACCACCCCCGCCAACGCTCAGGACCAAAACCAGTCGTACCAGGATGTGGTAGATGCTTTTCAGGCCCTCGGCCATCCAGTCTCCCTGTTCAACTGGGACGCTTTGAATGATGACCTCATCAGCGGTGGGAACGTTGGCGACAGCGGCTACCCGGCCGGAGAATACATTCACGGCAACACCGACGACGCCTACATCCTGTTGGAAGACCCGGCCGGAACCGGGAGCGATGAACTCTCCTATCCCAAGTTCCAGACCGACGGTGGCAGCTACGTGAGCATGCGCTACGGCGTCTGGAACGGGAGCAGCTACGACGCGGACCGACTGACCTTCATCAACGTGCCTGTGCTCAAGAAGCACGGTATGGCCGGCTCGACCATCGCCTGGAAGAACCTCATCGGCTTTGTCACCATATACGACACGGAGCGACGCTATGGCAGTTGGGACACCATGCACGACTTTTTCTGGGGCTATAGCGATGGAGCTAACCGTGACTACGGGCTGATAGGGCGAGAAATAGCCCTCGTTCGCGCCCCCGACCTGAACGTGGTGGATGCTATTTGGGTCGCCGTAGACGACAACACTGGCGGAAACGCCATCCGTGAGAACGTGTTGTTGGCTAGCACTGACCCCTTTGCGGTGGATTGGTATGCGTCGGAATATGTCCTGCGCCCCATCGCGTCGTGGGATCCACAAGGCTCTTCGGCAGCGCGGGGCGGCACCTTTCGCAGCGCCACCCGTACCAACCAAAACGCGGCCGCGTCCACCTGGCTCGACGGGGGCTATCCCTACATTGACCTTTTGGATGATTACGATGGCAGCACCCCCAGCGACGATGAGA